>CAIOSQ010000333.1 GCA_903860935.1 uncultured Rhodospirillales bacterium
AGGATCTCCGGGTCCATGGCAAGCGCGCGCGCGATGGCGACGCGCTGCTTCTGTCCGCCGGAAAGATGCGCGGGATACTGCGCCTCCTTGTCGGCGAGCCCGACCCGCGCAAGCTCCTCGCGCGCCCGGTCGCGCGCCTGCGCCTCGGACATGCGGCGCACGGTCCGCGGCCCCTCCATCACGTTCCCAAGCGCGGTCATGTGGGGGAATAGGTTGAATTGCTGGAACACCATGCCGACCCGCTGGCGCACGGCCACGAGGTCGGCCTCGCGATAGGCGCGCGGCCGCTCGCTACGGGTCTCCCCGATCGGCCGCCCCTCGAGTTCGACATGCCCGGCGTCCGGGATCTCCATGAAATTCAGGCAGCGCAGCAGCGTGCTCTTCCCCGACCCCGAGGCGCCGAGGATCGCGATACGCTCGCCGCGCGCAACGTCGAGATCGATCCCACGCAGCACGCTGTTCGCGCCGAAATTCTTGGCGAGGCCGCGCACGCGCAGGATGGGATCGCTCCGCGTCATCGCTCAGTCGCTCCGGGCAAGCCTGCGCTCCAGCGCGTAGGTCAGTCGCACCAGCGGCCAGAGGCAGATGAAGAACAGGATCGCGACCGCCGTATAGGCCTCGATCGGGTTGAAGTTCAGGGACGCGATCAGCCGTCCCTGCTGGAGCAGTTCGACATAGGCGATCGCCGAGGCCAGCGTCGTCATCTTGAAGATCTCGATCGCGCGATTGGTCAACGCGGGCAGCATGCGCCGCACCGCCTGGGGCAGGATCACGCGTCGCATCGCCTGACCGCGCGTCATCCCGAGCGCTCGGGCGCCATCCCATTGCCCCGGCTCGATCGACTGGATTCCGCCGCGGAAGATCTCGCCCGAGAAGGCCGCCGAGTTGAGCGATATGCCGAGCGCCGCCGCCGCGAGCTTGCCGATTTCGAAGGGCAGCAGGATCGGGAGCGCGAAATAGAACCAGAGGATCTGGACCAGGACCGGCGTGTTGCGGAAGAACTCGACGAAGACGCCGGTGGGCAGACGGATCCAGGCGCTGCGCGCGCTCCGCGCAAGACCGACCACCAGCCCGAGCCCCAGGCCGATCACGAGGCAGAGCGCGAAGAGCCGCAATGTCCCCACCGCCCCGGCGAGCAGCGCCGGGTAGTTGTCGAGTACCGACGCGAAATCCCAGCGATGGCCCATCAGCGCACCGTGGACTCGCCGCTCACGGCCAGCCGGCGTTCCAGCCGACGTGCCGCCTGGCTCACAACCGTGATCACCCCGAAATAGACGAGGGCCGCGACGGTGAACGTCTCCAGCGGACGGAAGCTCCGCTGCGAGATCTCGTTCGCCGCGTAGAGGAGGTCGGCATAGGAGATCGTGGCGACCAGCGTCGTGGTCTTCATCAACTCGATCGCGCGCTCGAGAAAGGCCGGGATCATGCGCTTGACCGCCTGAGGCAGGACGACGCGCCGCAGCGCCTGACCGCGGCTCATGCCGATCGCGCGCGCCGCCTCCCACTGGCCCCGCTCGACCGAGGCGATTCCGCCCCGGAACACCTCGGCGAAGAAGGCCGCGGACTGGATCGAGAATGTCGTGGCTGCCGCCATGAACGGAGTCATCTCGATCCCGGCCACGAGCGGCAACGCGAAGAAGAACCAGAAGAGCTGTACCAGCGGCGGCGTCGTGCGGAAGACCTCGATCACGAAGCCCGCCGGCCAGGATGCGAGCCGCCGTCCGGAGAGCCGCAGCAGGGCGAGCGCAAGCCCCAACGCGACGCCGACCACCAGCGCCGTCCCGGTCACACGCAGCGTGTTGACCAGTCCGGCGACAAGAAGGTCGGCATTCGCGAGGACAGGCGCGAAATCCCAGCGGTACATGCCGGGGCCCGGCGCGCGTTCAGTTCATGCGTTCTTTCATGACCGGCGGCGCCAGCGCCGGATCGAGCCCGAAATCGGACAACGCCGTCTCGTACCAGGCCTGGGTCTGGCCACTGTGGTAATAGGCCCCGATCTCGCGATCGACCCAGTCGCGGAACGCCGCGTCGTCCTTGCGCAGCGCGACGCTGGACGGCTGCGAATTCGCCGGCGTCGGCACGACGATCTTGCCTTTGCCGAGCCGCTGGCGCGCCGCGAGCAGCGGCGGATGGAACAGACAGACCGCATCGACGCGCCCGGCCTGAAAGGCGGCGATCGCCTCGGCGTTGCCAGGAAAGCGCTGGATGTCGGCCTTGGGCGTATGCTCGCTCACCCAGCGATCCATCGTCGTGCCCTGCGGCGCGGCGATGCGCACCCCGGCGCGGTCGAGATCGGCCCAGGCCTTGACCGGCAGGTCATCCCGCGCGAGCACGGCCAGCGAGTAGAAGAGAAGCGGCGTTTCGGGGAAATCCACCGCCTGCTTGCGCTCCGCGGTCGCGTCGAGCATGAACATCATGTCGATCTTGTTGCCCTGCAGCGCCGCGATCGCATTGCCCCAGGTGACTTCGACCGCCTCGAACTTCACCCCGAGGGTCCCGGCCATCGCCTTGCCCATCGAGATGCCGAGCCCGGACGACCACTCGCCGCTGCGCGGATCCTTCGAATACCAGGGCGGTGCCTGGGTCACGCCGACCCGCAGCACACCGCGCTTCTTGACCTCGTCGAGCGTGCCCGCCGATTGCGCGGCGGCACCGCTGGCTGCTCCCGCGGCGAGCACGCCCGCGGCGGCGCGCATCAGGGCGCGTCTTTGGATACTCATGCTGTCCCCCTTGTCTGAGCGTTGATCGTGCCGACGATACGCCGCACCCCGTCGCGTTTCCAGACCGGCCATCGCGCGATGGCGACAGACGTTGGCGCGCCGGCTGGACATAGGCCGCGGGGCGCGCGCACCATGCGCATCGCATGACCGGGACGGACACAAAGACAGGGACGGCGTCGCAGAGCTTGCGCCGGGGCGTCGCGCTGCATCGTACCGGGGCTCTGGACGAGGCCTTGCATCACTACGAAGCCGTTCTGGAACGTTCACCCGGCGATCCCGATGCGCTCCGGTTTCTCGGCATTCTCCTGGCCCAGTCCGGTGACGTGGAGCACGGTGCGATGTTCATCGCCGCCGCGGCCGCACGGATGCCGGATACGGCGGCTGCGCAGACCGCACTGGGCGACGCGCTGCACGCCCTCGACCGCTTGGCCGATGCGCTCGCAGCCTATGATCGCGCCATCATCGCCGACACGGGTCGCGCCACGGCGCATGCGGGGCGCGGCCTCTGCCTGCGTCATATGGGACGGCTCGACGAGGCGCTCGCGTCCCATGGGCGCGCGCTCGCCCTCGATCCTGGAAACACGGTCGCCGGTTTCGGCCGCGGCGTGGCGCTGCAGGCGCTCGGCCGGATCACCGAAGCAGTAGAGGCCTATTGCCACGCGCTCCATCAAGCGCCGCGCGACGAGGCGCCCTGGACCAATCTGTCCCTGTGCCTTGGCGCACTGGGACGCCATGAGGAGGCGCTCGCCGCCGCCGAGGCCGCGCTCGTGCAGGCGCCGCGCATGGTCGAGGCCCTGGGAGCGCGCGCGGCCGCGCTGCGCGCGCTGGGCCACGCGACGCAGGCCCTCGCCACGCTGGATCTCGCCATCGCCGCCGATCCCGGCCGTGCCGCCCTGCATGCCAATCGCGGCAACGCGCTGCGCGATCTGGGACGCCTCCCCGACGCGCGCGACGCCTATGATCGCGCTGTCGCGCTCGATCCCGGCAACGCCGACGCGCAGCGTGTCCGTGCGATGTGCCTGCTCCTCGCCGGCGACTGGGAGGCGGGCTGGCCCGCCTGGGAATGGCGCAAGCATTCCACCGAGCCATCTGGCACGCGCCACGCGGACCATCCGGCATGGACGGGCGCGGAAGATCCGGCGGGCCGACGCATCTTGCTTCATTGGGAGCAGGGCTTCGGCGACACGATCCAGTTCTGTCGTTACGCCCCGCTGCTCGCGGCGCGCGGCGCGCGCGTCACCCTCAGCGTCCAGGGGCCGCTGCTGCGCCTCGCCTCCAGCCTCGCCGGGCCGAATCTCGATGTCGTCGAGGATGCGCGGGAACAAACGAATGGGTTCGATCTGCATTGCCCGCTGATGAGCCTGCCGATGGCTTTCGCGACGACGCCGTCGACCGTGCCGCCTCCCGCTCCGCTCGCACCACCACCTGAGATGCGCGCCGCCTGGGCGACACGGCTTGGGCCGAAAGACCGGCGACCGCGCATCGGCCTCGCGTGGAGCGGACGGCCCGAGCACGCGAACGACCGCAACCGCTCGCTGGCGGCGTCCGAACTCGCGCCTCTGCTCGACCGCGACGCAGACTGGATCTGCGTCCAGCCGACGCTGCGGCAGACGGACGAGGCATGGCTGCGCGCCGACGGCCGGATCGCGTTTTTCGGTGCCGACCTCCAGGATTTCGCCGATACCGCGGCCCTGATCGCCACTCTCGACCTCGTCATCGCCGTCGATACGAGCGTCGCGCATCTCGCGGGCTCTCTTGGCATGCCGGTCTGGATTCTCCTGCCGCGAGATCCCGACTGGCGCTGGCTGACGGACCGGGAGGACAGCCCCTGGTATCCCTCGGCAAGGCTGTTCCGCCAGACCGTCGCGGGCGACTGGCGGGGACCTCTCGCGCGCGTCGCGGCCATGCTCGCGGAACGCTTCGGCTGATCGCGCCCGCGTAACGTCGCGGTCCGAACTACGCCACGATTTCGATGCGCAGCGCAGCTGCCCCGGGCCCGGAGAGTTCCGCCATCGCGTAGCTCGGTCCGCATCCCAGCTCGTCCGTCGGCGAGCCGGAATACGCCGCACAGACCGCCGGGGTCGCGAGATCCATCGCCGCGTGATGATGACCCAGCGCGAGATAATCGAATCCGGAAGACTCGATCTCCTCCATGCGGATCGGCGAGGAGCGATGGGTCTGCTCGCCGCGCGGCACGAAGATCCCGTGCCCGAGGCCGAGATGCCAGCGCGCGCCGCGGGGCCGCTCGGGAATGCCGTCGAGCGGCCGGAACCCAGGCGCGTGGTCGACCATGCCGCGACCCCAGACGACCGCACCGAGCGACGGCAATTCGGCGACGCTGCCGGCCTCGTCGCCGAGGAAGACGACATTCGAGATCGTGCCGAAATCGAAGCGGCGGTAGATCGCCCCGGGGGACATGCAATCATGGTTGCCGGGGATCATCGCGACCGGAAACGGCAAGGCCGCGAGCGCGTCCATCGCCCAGAGCACGGTCTCGTCCGGAACCGCATTGGTGTCGAAGAGATCACCCGCGAGCAGCATGAGATCGGGCGCATGCGTCCGGATCGCCGCCAGCGCCCGCGCGAAGCCCGCACGGCAGGGATCCGCCGCGCCGCCGGACAGATGGATGTCGGAGCAATGCGCGAGGCGCAGAGGATTGCCCGTCATGCTTCCAGTCCTGCCCGCCTGCGCTCGCGCGATGCGATGACCGCGAAGCCGATCGAACGGATCGGCTCCGGCACGACCCAGTCGGCGGTGCCCCAGGTCGCCCGCACATCGTCCTGATCGTCATGGCCAAGGATCAGCTCGGCGAGGCGCTTGCCGAGGACGCTGCCCTTGACGATGCCCGCGCCATTGCATCCCGCGGACGCGTAGAGCCCGTCTGCGACCTGCCCCCACCAGGGCGCGCCATTCATGGTCAGCGCCGTCGTTCCGCCCCAGACCTGCGCGAGGCCGACATGCGAGAGCGCCGGATAGCGGCGATGGAAACACGACGTGAGGGTCTCACGCACGCGTGCCGCGGACAGCGGACGCTCATGCGCGTACATCGACCGCACGAGCAGCCGGTCGGATCCGACCCTCCGGACCGTGGTGCCGAGCCGGTGCGACGGCAACAGACCCCAGACGGGCATGCTGCCAAGACGGGGCGCGTCGGCGGCCCCGAGGCGTTCGGAAAGCGCGGCGTAGGTATAGATCGTCACGAGGCGATCGCGCAGATAGCCGAAATGGCGGATGGCGGCGTTGGTCGCCATGGTCACCACCGGCGCAACGATGCGAGCCGCCGGCGTTTCGAGATGCCACCGTTCGCGACGGACCAACGAGAGCAGCGGCGTATGCTCGTGAAGCACGACATTCGCGGGCAGCGCGCCGGCGAGCCCCCTCACCAGCGCGGC
>CAIOSQ010000334.1 GCA_903860935.1 uncultured Rhodospirillales bacterium
CCGCACCTGGCGCTCCGGCGGCGGGTCGGGCAGGCTGACCGCGCTCGTCCTGTTCCTGCCGCCGGCCCTGCTTCTCTTCACCCTGTTCGTCGTCCTGCCGATCGGCGAGGCGGCCTGGTATTCGGGGTTCAACTGGAACGGGTTCGGCAAGCCGACGCGATGGGTCGGTTTCGACAATTACCGCTTCGTGCTCGAGAACAAGGCCTTCTTCACGGCGATCCGCAACAACCTGCTGATCATCGTCGTCTCGCTCCTGGTCCAGCTGCCCCTCGCCCTCACGCTCGCCATCATGCTCTCGGACCGGTTTCGCGGCGCCGTCGCGCTGCGCATGGTCTTCTTCCTGCCCTACATCCTCGCCGAGGTCGCGACGGGGCTGATCTTCTCCTTCGTCTACGATGGCGACCATGGGCTGCTTGCGGCGATATTTCGCTGGTTCGGCGCCGAAGCTCCGCATCTCCTCGCCAGCCGAACGACGGCCTTCCCCGCGATCCTTGTGGTGATCGTCTGGAAGTATTTCGGCTTCCACATGATGCTCTACATCGCCGCGCTGCAGGGCATGGATCGCAACATGGTGGAGGCGGCACGGATCGACGGCGCGTCGCGCTGGCAGGTGCTGCGCTACATCGTCATCCCGACGCTCTACCCGACCATCCGCCTCTCGGTGTTCTTCGCGATCGTCGGATCGCTGCAGCTGTTCGACCTGGTGATGCCGCTGACGCGCGGCGGACCGGCCGACTCGTCGCACACGATGGTCAGCTTCCTCTACAATTTCGGCGTCACGCGCATGCGCGTGGGGTTTGGCTCCGCCGTCGGCGTGATCCTGTTCTGCATCTGCGTCACCTTCGCCTTCACCTACAAACGCTGGTTCATGCGCAATGAGTGAGAGCACGGAGACCGCGGCCTTCTCCGAAGGCGGATTCGGACCGGCCGCGTTCGCGAAGGCCGCGTTCCTCGGGCTCGTGGTCCTGTTCGTGATGGTGCCGCTGCTGGCGACCGCGCTGGGCGGGTTCAAGTCGCTCGGAGAGCTCCGGGTCAATCCGTTCGGGCTGCCGCGGGAATGGGAATGGGAGAACTACGCGGGCATCCTCGGATCCCGGCGCTACTGGCAGCTGCTGGGGAATTCGACGATCATCGCGACGCTGACCGTCGCGCTGACGCTGATCGTCGCGTCGATGGCGGCGTTCGTGTTCGCGCATGTGAAGTTCTTCGGCAGCGCGATGCTGCTCAACTACCTGACGATGGGCCTGCTCTTTCCGGCAGCGACCGCGATCCTGCCGCTCTTCATCAAGGTGCGCGATCTCGGCCTTCTCGACACGTATTTCGGGGTGGTGCTTCCCCAGGTGGCGTTCTCCCTGGCGATGAGCATCCTTCTGCTGCGGCGGTTCTTCAAGGACCTGCCAGACGAATTACTCGAGGCGGCGCTCGTCGACGGCTGCACCTACGTCAAGTTCTTCCGCTACGTGACCATCCCCCTGTCGCGCCCCATCCTCGCGACGGTCGCCACCATCACCTTCGTCCATAGCTGGAACGCCTATCTGATCCCGCTGGTCATGCTCAACAGCGACGCCCTCTATCCGTGGCCGCTCGGGATCATGGTCTACCAGGGCGAGTATTCGACGGAATGGCAGCTCGTCCTGGCATTCATCACGCTGACGATACTTCCGACGATCCTGCTCTTCCTCTTCGCGCAAAAACATATCGTCGCCGGACTCACGGCCGGCGCGGTGAAGGGATGACGGGACGCACGCACCCACCCTCGCATCAATTGGAGCGGAGTTCTCGATGAGACAGATCGGCATCGGCGTCGTCGGCTGCGGCGTCATTTCGAAGGCCTACATGACGGCGATGAAACGGTTCCCGGGCATCAGGCTGGCCGCGGTCGCCGACATGCGCAGCGCCCCGGCCGAGGCGCGCGGCCAGGAATTCGGGGTCCCGGCGATGCGCGTC
The DNA here is from genome assembly GCA_903860935.1 of uncultured Rhodospirillales bacterium. GTDB lineage: Bacteria > Pseudomonadota > Alphaproteobacteria > CACIAM-22H2 > CACIAM-22H2 > CAIOSQ01. The sequence goes on from CAIOSQ010000334.1 coordinate 1,948, forward strand.
GACCAGCTGCTGAAGCGCGACGATGTCGAGATCGTGGTCAACCTTACGGTTCCGCTCGCCCATACCGATGTGAGCCTCGCGGCGCTGCATGCGGGCAAGCATGTCCACTCGGAAAAGCCGCTGGGCGTCAACATGACCGAGGCCCGCAAGGTCATGGACCTCGCGAACGCCAAGGGACTGCGCGTCGGGTGCGCACCGGACACGTTCCTCGGCGGCGGCCACCAGACGGCACGCAAGCTGATCGACGATGGCGCCATCGGGACACCGGTCGGCGGCACCGCGATCTTCGGCTGTCCCGGACACGAACGCTGGCACCCGGCGCCGGGCTTCTATTACCTGCGCGGCGGCGGCCCGATGCTCGACATGGGACCTTACTACATCACCGATCTCGTGCAGCTCCTCGGGCCGATCGCGTCGGTGATGGGCGCCGCGACGCGGCCGCGACAGGAGCGCATCGTCGGCAACGGACCACTCAAGGACAGCGCCATCCCGGTCGAGGTCTCGACGCATGTCGCGGGGCTGCTCGAATTCGCGTCCGGGGCCGTCGTATCGATCATGACCAGCTTCGACGTGCCGAAGCACAAGCACACCCCGATCGAGATCTACGGCACCGCCGGAAGCCTCCTGGTTCCCGACCCCAACCGCTTCGGAGGCGATGTGGCGCTGGCGAAGACCGGCGGCGAATGGGAAACCCAGGCCCATACGCACGGCAACACGGATGGCGAATTCCGTTCCATCGGGGTCGCGGACATGGCGGCCGGTCTGGCAAGCGGACGGCCGCACCGCGCAAGCGGCGCGCTGGCCCTGCATGTGCTGGAGGCCATGGAGGCGTTCCAGAAATCCTCCGATGAAGGTCGCAGGATAAGGCTCGAGACCACCATCGAGCGCCCCGCAATGATTCCCGCCGGTCTTCCCACCGGCCAACTGGATTGAGGATCCCATGTCGCGAAAAGCACTGATCGTCTGGGGCGGCTGGCACGGCCACGACCCGGACCTCTGCGCCTCCATCATCCGGGGCTGGCTGAAAGCCGAAGGCTTCGACGTGCGCGTCGAAACGAAGACCGAGGTCTTCCTCGACCCCGCTATCCGGGACTATTCCCTGATCGTGCCCATCCACACGATGTCGAAGATCGAGAAGCCGGAGGCGCTTGCCTTCTGCGAGGCGGTAAAGGGCGGCGTCGGGCTCGCCGGGCATCACGGCGGCATGGGCGACGCGTTCAGGGATTCGGTCGAGTACCAGTTCATGTGCGGCGGCCAATGGGTCGCGCATCCCGGCAACATCATCGACTACACCGTCGATGTCGTCCGGCCGGACGATCCGATCATGACGGGCATCGGCAGCTTCGAGCACCGCTCCGAACAGTACTACATGCATGTCGATCCCGGCGTCGAAGTCCTGGCGACCACGACGTTCTCGGGCGAGCACGCGCCCTGGACGAAGGGCGTCGTGATGCCGCAGATCTGGAAGAAGATGTTCGGCGCCGGTCGCGTCTTCTATTCGGCGCTCGGGCATCGCGCCTACGAACTGGACGTGCCCGAGATCCGCAGCCTCATGACGCGCGGGATGCTCTGGGCGGCCAGGTGACGCGCGGACAGCATCAGACCGCCCTGCGGCAGCGCGCGACCCTGGAGGATGTCGCGCGCGAGGCGGGGGTGTCCCTCGCGACCGCCGACCGGGTGGTCAACAGGCGCGATGGGGTCCATGCCAAGACGGCCGCGCGCGTCGCGCATGCGATCGCCAAGCTCGGCTATACGGCCAACGCGGCAGCGGCACGCCTCGCGCGCAACCGGCCGCGCCGCTTCGCCTTTCTGCTTCCATCGACGCCCAACGCCTTCATGACGCAGCTCGCGGTACAGGTCGCCGCGACCGCGCGATGGCTCGAGGGACAGAACGCCTTCATCGACATGTCCCATGTCGACGTGTTCGACGCGGAGGCCCTGGCGGCGGCGCTGAGAGGCCTTCAGCCGGTCTATGACGGCGTCGCGCTGGTGGCGCTCGATCATCCCTCGGTGCGCGCGGCCATCGACGACCTCGTCGCGCGATCGGTGCATGTGGTCACCCTCGTTTCGGACGTTCCGACATCGCGGCGCGTCCATTACATCGGGATCGACAACCCCGCAGCGGGCCGGACCGCGGCATCGCTCATGGGACGCTTCGTCCCGCGTCGTGGCGGCACGGTGGCGGTCGTCGTCGCCACCATGGCGCTGCGCGACCATGCGGAGCGCCATTTCGGCTTCATGCAGGTCCTGTCGCAGGAATTTCCGGAACTCCGGATCCTTCCGGTCCTGGAAGGCCGCGACGACGCCACGCGCAACCGTACGCTCGTCAGGCGACTTCTCTCGGACACGCCCGACCTCGTCGGGATCTACAACGTCGGGGCCGGCAACGAAGGCATCGCCGCGGCTCTGGAGACGGCCGGCCGCGCGCGCGACGTGGTCTGGGTCGCCCATGAACTCACGCCGGACGCCCGGCGCTGCCTGCTCAACGGTGTCGCGGACGCGATCATCAACCAGGATCCGGGTCACGAGGCTCGGTCGGCCGCGCGCATCCTGCTCGCGCATTGCGAGGGTGCCCCGATCCTCGCCGACCAGGAGCGGATCCGGATCGAGATCTTCCTGCGCGATAACCTGCCCTGACGGATCAGCGCGCCGCGGCCGCCGGTCCGGCGGCGAGCAGGGCGGCGAGTTCGGGTGCGAGGCCGGTGCTGGGCGTCGGCGGCGGTGGCGCGAAGGAGCCGTGCGCTGCCTTCGCGGCACCCAGGCGCGCGGCGGAGATCGCGGCTGCGACGAGGCAGTCGAGCGAGCAGAGCAACGGCACGTCGAGGCGAGTCTGCAGGGTCTGCGCCATGCCGACGAGGCCAGCGCCGCCGAAGATCACGACCTCCGCCCCGTCCTCGACAACGCAGGCGCGTGCCAGCGCCTCGAGCTGAGCCGCGGCGGCATCGGGATCGGCGGCGATCTCGGCGCCGGTGAGGGCGGTCGCGCGCACCGCAGCGATGCGCTCCGCAAGGCCGATCAGCCCGGCGAATTCCCGCAGCATCGGGACCCAGCGCGCCCCGCCGGTGACGATGCCGATCCGCCCGCCGAGTTGCGCGGCGAGGGTCAGCGACGCCTCGGCCATGCCGATCACGGGGATCGGCGACAGCTCCTTGAGCGCCAGCAATCCGGGGTCTCCGAAGCAGGCCAGCGCGACGGCGGCATACGCCTTGGGATTGTCCCGCCCCACCTCGCTCGCCAGCAGGTCGAGCGCGGCATGCGCGGCGATCGCGGACGCTGCGCGGGTGGAGATGTAGGCGGCACCGAACCGGCCGGTCGCGCCGTCGATAGCGATACCAGGCCCGGCCCGACGCGCGGCGGCTTCAACCATCCGCGCGGTCATCGGCGCGGTCGTGTTTGCGTTGAGAAGCAGCAAACGCATCGCAAGGCCTCCTGTTGCTTGCCCATTAAACAGGCAGTTCCCATCCCCATGCTGGGGGAATCCCGCCGCGGCGCCGTGGCACCGCGCTTGCAAAGCCTGTGCTGAGCTGGGCGCGGGCAAGCCGCCCGGCCGCAGCGCCCTGCCCGCGGGCCGCGCTGGAACCATAGCAAGCAGGAGGTCTCATGAAACTCGGTCTTCTCGCCGGCGCCGCCGGCCTCGCCCTCGCCGCCTCGGCGGGGCTCGCCAACGCCCAGGGAACGCTGCGCATCGCCATGACCGCGGCCGACATCCCCAAGACCCATGGTCAGCCCGACCAGGGTTTCGAAGGCAATCGCTTCACGGGCATTCCGATGTACGACGCGCTGACCGCGTGGGACCTGTCCTCGGCCGACAAGCCGAGCGTCGTCATCCCGGGCCTCGCCACCGAATGGGCCGTCGACGCCAACGACAAGACCAAATGGGTCTTCAAGCTGCGGCCGGGCGTGAAATTCCATGACGGCTCCGATTTCGGCGCCGACGCGGTGGTGTGGAATGTCGAGAAGGTCCTCAAGCAGGACGCGACGCATTTCGATCCCAGCCAGGTCGGCGTCACCGCCTCGCGCATGCCGACGCTGCGCAGCGCGCGCAAGATCGACGCGCTGACCGTCGAGCTGACCACCAGCCAGCCGGATTCGTTCCTGCCGATCAACCTGACCAACCTGTTCATGGCGTCGCCCGCGCATTGGCAGAAGCTGTTCGACGCGGCCCAGGGCGCGGATGCGAAGGCCAAGGCGGCGGCCGCCTGGACCGCCTTCGCGGCCAACGCCTCGGGCACTGGCCCATTCCGCATGGAGCGCTTCGTTCCGCGCGAGCGGCTCGAAGTCGTGAAGAACGCGGCCTATTGGGACACGCCGCGGGTGCCGAAGCTCGACCGCGTGGTCATGCTGCCGATGCCCGAGGCAAACACCCGGACCGCGGCCCTGCTGTCCGGCCAGGTCGACTGGATCGAGGCCCCGGCGCCCGACGCCGTCGCGCAGCTCAAGCAGCGCGGCATGGTCATCACCGCCAACGCCCAGCCGCATGTGTGGCCGTGGCAATTCTCCTTCGTCGAGGGCTCTCCCTTCGCCGACAGGCGCGTGCGCCAGGCGGCCAATCTCTGCGTCAATCGCGGCGAGATGAAGGAATTGCTGGCCGGGCTGATGGAGCCGGCGAAGGGCACGGTGCCGCCGGGCCATCCCTGGTGGGGCAATCCGAAATTCGACATCAAGTACGACCCGGACGCGGCGCGCAAGCTGATGAGCGAGGCCGGGTTCTCGAAGGCCAAGCCGCTGACGGTGAAGATCCAGACCTCGGCCTCGGGCTCGGGCCAGATGATGCCGCTGCCGATGAACGAGCTGATGCAGCAGAACCTCTCGGATTGCTTCTTCAAGGTCGATCTCGACGTCATCGAGTGGAACACGCTGTTCACCAACTGGCGGCGTGGCGCGAAGGACGAGACCGCGCGCGGCGCCCACGCGATCAACGTCACCTACGCGGCGATGGATCCGTTCTTCGCCATGGCCCGCTTCCTGGACTCGAAGATGGCGCCTCCGGTTTCCAACAACTGGGGCTTCGTCAACGATCCTGAATTCGACACGCTGGTTGCCGAGGCGCGCTCCACCTTCGAGGCCGGCGCGCGCGACGCGGCGCTCGCGAAGCTGCATGCCCGCTCGGTCGACGAGGCCGTGTTCTTGTGGGTGGCGCACGACGTCGGGCCGCGCGCGATGACCCAGCGGGTCAAGGGCTTCGTCCAGCCCAAGAGCTGGTTCATCGACCTGACCACCGTGTCGATGCAGTAATAAGCACAGGACCGCCCCTCCTGCCGACGCAGGAGGGGCGGTCGATCGCCATCCACCGCTCCCGGGCGCCATGCTGCTCTACATCCTCAAACGCGTGTTCTACGTCGTGCCGGTCGCGCTGGGCGTCAGCCTGCTCTGCTTCCTGCTCGTACACATCGCGCCCGGCGATCCGCTGGTCTCGGTCCTGCCCGCCGATGCCTCGCAGGCGCTGGTGGAGCAGATGCGCGTCGCCTACGGCTTCGACCGTCCGCTGCCGGTGCAGTTCGCGATCTGGCTCGGTCGCGCGCTCACCGGCGATCTCGGCACCTCGATCGCCACCGGACGGCCGGTGGCGTCGGAGGTGTCGACCGCGGTCGCCAACACCGTGCTGCTCGCCATCGTGGCGACGCTGATCGGGTTCGCGATCGGCGGCGCGCTCGGCTTCATCGCCGGATATTTCCGCGGCTCGTGGATCGACCGGCTCGCGACCATCCTGTCGATCGCCGGCGTCTCGGTTCCGCATTACTGGCTCGGCATGGTGCTGGTCATCGTCTTCGCGGTGACGCTCAACTGGCTGCCGGCCTCGGGCGCCGGACCGGGCGGCTCCTCGCAATGGGCCTGGGACTGGGAGCACGCGCGCTATCTGATCCTGCCGGCCGTCACGATGTCGGTGATCCCGATGGGCATCGTCACGCGCACGCTGCGCGCGCTGGTCGGCGACATCCTGAGCCAGGAATTCGTCGATGCCCTGCGCGCCAAGGGCATGCGCGACGGCGCGATCTTCGCCCATGTCGTCAAGAACGCGGCGCCGACCGCGCTGGCGGTGATGGGGCTGCAGCTTGGCTATCTGCTCGGCGGCTCGATCCTGATCGAGACGGTGTTCTCCTGGCCCGGCACCGGGTTCCTGCTCAACGCCGCCATCTTCCAGCGCGACCTGCCGCTGCTCCAGGGCACCATCCTGGTGCTCGGGATCTTCTTCGTCGCGCTCAATCTCGTGGTCGACGTGGCGCAGGCGGCGCTCGACCCGCGCATTCGGCGGAGCTGAGACGATGGACGCCACAGCGGCTCCGCATCGCGGCTATTGGGCCGGCGTCGGCCGCCGCCTGATGCGCGATCGCGTCGCCATGGCCTGCGCCGCGGTCCTGCTTGCGCTCGTCCTCGCGGCGCTGCTGGCGCCATGGCTCGGTCTCGCCGATCCCTATCGCGGCTCGATCGCGCGGCGGCTGCGGCCGATCGGCTTCGTCACGCCGCAGGGCGTCGTACACTGGCTCGGCACCGACGAGCAGGGCCGCGACATGCTCGCGCGCCTGATCTACGGCGCGCGGCTGTCGCTCTTTCTCGGCATCGTCCCGGTCTTCAACGCCTTCGTGATCGGCTCGGCGCTCGGCATCCTCGCCGGCTATGTCGGCGGCCGCGTGAACATGGCGATCATGCGCACGATCGACGTCTTCTATGCCTTCCCCTCGGTGCTGCTCGCCATCGCGATCTCCGGTGCGCTCGGCGCGGGCATCACGAATTCGCTGCTCTCGCTCACCATCGTCTTCGTGCCGCCGATCGCGCGCGTGGCGGAGAGCGTGACGACATCGGTCCGCAGCCTCGACTTCGTCGACGCGGCGCGCGCTTCGGGCGCGGGCGCGCTCACGATCATCCGCGTGCATGTGCTGGGCAATGTCCTCGGCCCCGTCTTCGTCTACGCCACGGGCCTGATCAGCGTCGCCATGATCCTCGCCTCGGGCCTGTCCTTCCTCGGACTTGGCACCAAGCCGCCCGAGCCCGAATGGGGTCTGATGCTCAACACGCTGCGCACGGCGATCTACAGCCAGCCCCTGGTGGCGGCGCTGCCTGGCGCCATGATCTTCATGGTGTCGATCTGCTTCAACATGCTCAGCGACGGGCTGCGCAGCGCCATGGACGTCAAGCTGTGAGCGCGACGCCGCTGCTCCGCGTCTCCGGCCTGCGCAAGTTCTTTCCGGTGCGTGGCGGTCTGCTCGGTCGCAAGGTCGCCGACGTGCAGGCCGTGGACGGCGTCTCCTTCGAGGTCGCGCGCGGCGAGACGCTCGGGATCGTCGGCGAATCGGGATGCGGCAAGTCGACGACGGCGCGGCTGCTGATCCGGCTGATCGAGCCGGATGCGGGCGAGATCGTCTTCGATGGCTTCGGGCTGGGCGACGGCATGACGCTCGCCGAACTGCGTCGTCAGGCGCAGATGGTCTTCCAGGATTCCTACGCCTCGCTCAATCCGCGCCTGACCGTCGCCGACACCATCGCCTTCGGGCCGCGCGTGCACGGTATGCCGGCGGCGCAGGCGATGACGCTGGCGCGCGATCTGCTGCGCAAGGTCGGGCTCGACCCCGCGCTCTTCGCCGGGCGTTACCCGCACGAGCTCTCCGGCGGGCAGCGCCAGCGCGTCAACATCGCCCGCGCGCTGGCGCTGTCGCCGCGGCTGCTGATCCTCGACGAGGCGGTCTCGGCGCTGGACAAGTCGGTCGAGGCGCAGGTCCTCAACCTGCTCTGCGACCTCAAGGCGGAGCTCGGCCTCACCTACCTTTTCATCAGCCACGACCTCAACGTCGTGCGCTTCATGTCCGACCGGGTCATGGTCATGTATCTCGGCAAGGTGGTCGAGATCGGGGATGTCGAGACGCTCTATGCGGATCCGCGCCACCCCTATACGGCGGCCCTGCTCTCGGCGATGCCGTCGATGGATCCCGACCGGCGCACCGCCGAGGCGCCGCTCGCGGGCGACCCGCCGAACCCGATCGATCCGCCGTCCGGATGCCGTTTCCACACGCGTTGCCCCTTCGCCGAAGACCCATGCCGCCGGGCCGAGCCGGGCTTGAAACCGGCCGGCGATCGGCGTCTGGTGGCGTGTCACATGAACGATCCCGCTTCGGGCCATTCCCGGGCGGGCAGGCAAGGGGAAGCAGCATGAGCACAAAACTCGATCCCGCCGCCGCGAAGACGCTGGCGGCGCGGCTTGGCGTCGATCTCGGCGATCAGGCGGCGCGCGATGCGGCGCTCTCGATGGGCGGGATGCTGGACGCGGCCGACGCGCATATGCGCGCCATCGCCTTCGAGGCCGAGCCCGGGTCCTATGTCGCCGCGCAGCGCCGGAGCCGCCCATGAGCCGCGATCTCGCCCTGCTCTCCGCCAGCGATCTCGCCCGCGCGATCGGGTCCGGTGCCGCCACCGCCCGCCAGGCTGTCGAGGACAACCTGGCGCGCATCGAGGCGTTGAACGCGAAGCTCAACGTCTTCATCGCCCTGGACGCGACCCATGCGCGCGCCGCCGCCGATCTCGCGGATTCGCAGGCGCGCCGTGGCCGCTTCCACGGACCGCTCCACGGCGTGCCGCTCGCGCACAAGGACATGTATTACCGCGCGGGCCGGATCGCGACCTGCGGCTCCAACCTGCGCCGCGACTGGGTGGCGACGACGACCGCGACGGCGCTGCGACGGCTCGACGACGCGGGTGCGCTCGATCTCGGTACGCTCAACATGGCCGAGTTCGCCTTCGGCCCCACCGGCCATAACTGGTGTGTCGGCCATGCCCGCAACGCCTGGAATCCCGATCACATCACCGGCGGATCCTCCTCGGGCTCCGCGACCGGCGTGGCGGCGCGCATGTTCCATGCCGCGCTCGGCTCCGACACCGGCGCCTCGATCCGCGTGCCCGCGCATTTCTGCGGCGTCGTCGGGATCAAGCCGACCTGGGGCCGCGTCAGCCGCGCCGGCGCGATGCCGCTGTCCTGGAGCCTCGACACGGTGGGACCGCTGACGCGCACCGTGGAGGACGCGGCGCTGATCCTTGGTCTGATCGCAGGGGCCGATCCCGCGGATCCGACGGCGTCGTCCGAAGCCGTGCCCGACTACGTCGCCGGTCTGGCGCGCGGCGCCCGGGGCCTGCGCATCGGCGTTCCGACGCGCTTCTTCACCGATTGCGACGACGAGACGCGACGCCTGCTGGCGGACGCCGAACGCGTCTTAGCCGGGCTGGGCGCGCAAATCGTCCCCGTCGAGCCGCCCGACATGGACCGGCTCAACGCGTTCTGCTCGATGGTGCTGTCCTGCGAGGCGGTGACCATCCACCGCGAATGGCTGCGTACGCGACCGCAGGATTACGGCGACCAGGTTCGCGCGCGGCTGGAAGCCGGGCTGATGATCCCGGCGGCCTATTATCTCGACGCGATGCGCGCGCGCGGCCCGATGCTAGACGATTTCTCGGCCAGGGTTTTCGGCCAGTGCGACATGATGCTGGCCGCGGTGACCGACAGCGCGGCGCCGACCATCGACGAGACGTCCTTCGGGCCGGGGCCGGATCTTGGCGTCAAGCTCGGGCGCTTCACGAAATTCACGCGCTGCATCAACTATCTCGGCCTTCCCGGCCTGACCGTGCCGGCGGGCTTCGCCGCGAACGGCCTGCCGGTCGGGTTCCAGCTGATCGGCCGTCCCTTCGACGAGGCGACGCTCTTCGCCGCCGGGCACGCCTACCAGCAGGCGACCGAGTGGCATCGCCGGGTTCCCGGATGACGCCCGCGTCCGCCGCGCGCCCGCTCGTCAGCGTCGAGGATCTCACGGTCCGCTTCGACACGGGCGAGCGCGTGGTGCACGCCGTCAATGGCGTCGGCCTGACGCTCGCCGAGGGCGAGACCCTCGGCATCCTCGGCGAGTCGGGCTCGGGCAAGAGCGTGACGCTGCGCTGCCTGATGCGGCTGCTGCCGCCGCGGCGCGCGCGGATCGGTGGCCGCATCCTCTTCGCGGGAGAAGACGTGCTGGCGATGGACGAGCGGCGGCTCGCCGATCATCGCGGGCGCAGCGTGGCGATGATCTTCCAGGAGCCGATGCTCGCCTTCGATCCCGTCTTCACCATCGGCGAACAGATCGCGGAGACGGTTCGGCGCCACGAGGGCCTTGATCGCGCCGCCGCACGCCGCCGCGCGCTGGAGATGCTGGAGCGCGTGCGCATCCCCGGCGCCGCACGGCGCCTCGACGCTTATCCGCACGAGATGTCGGGCGGCATGCGCCAACGCGCGATGATCGCGCTCGCCCTGTCCTGCCGTCCGCGGCTGCTGCTCGCCGACGAGCCGACCACCGCGCTCGACGCCACGGTGCAGATCCAGATCCTGCTGCTGCTGCGCGAATTGCAGGCCGAACTCGGGATGGCCGTGATCTTCGTGACCCACGACATCGGCGTCGCGGTCGAGACCTCGGACCGCATCGCGGTCATGTATGCGGGCCGGATCGTGGAGAGCGGGACCGCGCGCGACGTCGTGCGCACGCCGCGCCATCCCTACACCGCCGGCCTGCTCGCCAGCCGCGCCGAGGGCGCGCCGCGCGGCACGCGGCTCGGCGCGATCCCCGGTGCGCCGCCTGACCTCGCGCACATCCCCACCGGATGCGCCTTCGCCCCGCGCTGCGCGGTCGCGGGGCCGGAATGCGGCGAGGCGGTGCCGGCAGCGCGCGATCTCGGCGGCGGCCACCAGGCAAGCTGCCTACGCGTGTAAAATGGGGACGATCCCGGATTACGCCCAAGCGTCGATTCTAATCCAGGCTCCGTCCCCAGATTTCACTGACGTGGCTGGACATGCGGCATAAGCTTGCGCCGTCATCAATGTGTCACGGAGGACGGGACATGCCCGGCGAGGATCACGGTCTGGCGCAACGCTTTCTGGCGATCAGCGGCCTCGCCCGCGAGGCGGGCGCGCTCGCCTTGCGCTATTTCCACGACAGGGCCTCGCTCGGCACGACCATGAAAGGCGCGCAGGATTTCCTCACCGTCGCCGACGGCGCGGTCGAGGCCCTGCTGCGCACGCGCATCGCCGAGGCGTTCCCCGACGACGCCGTGCTTGGCGAGGAGGGCGGCGGCGCCGCGGCCGAGCGTCTGTGGATCATCGATCCGATCGACGGCACCGCGAATTTCGCGCGCGGCGAGCCGCATTGGTGCATCTCGATCGGCTACATGCAGTCCGGCGTGCCGGAGATCGGCGCGATCTTCATGCCCGTGACCGGAGAATTCTATCTCGCGCGGCGCGGCCATGGCGCGACGCGCGACGGCGCGCCGATCCGCGCCGCCACGACCGCCGACATGAAGGTCGCGACGGTCGAGATCGGCTGGTCGACGCGCCGGCCGCTCGACGACTATCTCGGCCTCGTGCGCGCCGCGATGGAAGCGGGCGCGAACGCCAAGCGCGCGGCATCCGGCGCGCTCGGCATCGCCTATGTCGCCGACGGACGGACCGACGCGTATGCCGAAAGCCACATCAACAGCTGGGACGTCGCGGCCGGTCTCGTGATCGCCGCGGAAGCCGGCGCCTGGACCAACCCATTCTTCGCGGGCGACGGGCTCGCCACCGGAAATCCCGTGCTGGTCTGCGCGCCGGGGATCGCGGCGGCCATGCGCAAGATCACCGGGATCTGAGCCGCACATCCCCGAAATATCGCGTTTTGCCTAGGTTTTTGGGGCGAGCCCGCGCGAAAAGGGCTTGAAAACCCGCCTGAACCCGCGCACACAAGCGCGAGGACCGATTCGCTCGATCCTGGAAACCTACCCATAAGGAGCGCCCAATGGCTGCCGCCAAGGTTCAAACCGTTTCGCTGAAGCAGATCTCCGCCGCCGTCGCCGACAAGCGCGAGACCTCCAAGAAGGAGATGACGGAGACGCTCGACGAGTTCCTTGCCCACATCGTCAAGCACATCAAGGGCGGCAAGAAGGTCCGCATCCCCGGTCTCGGCATCTTCTCGGTCCGCAAGCGCGCCGCGCGCATGGGCCGCAACCCGGCCACCGGCGAAGCGATCAAGATCAAGGCGAGCAAGAAGGTCGCCTTCCGCGCCGCGAAGGAACTGAAGGACAGCATCTGACGATGCCGCAGCACGCCAGGCGCGCGATGTAGGGTCGCGCGCCAACGTCGCTCGAAACCCGCCGCCAAAAGCTATGGCGGCGGGTTTTTTCTTTCGGGGTTTTTCTTGTCGGCCGCGCGTCAGACCGTGAGGACGGTCGATCCCGTGGTCTTGCGCTGCTCGAGGTCGCGATGCGCCTGCGCCGCGTCCTGCAGCGCGTAGGTCTGGTTGATCCCGATCTTCACCGCGCCCTTCAGCACGACATCGAAGAGATCGTTGGCCGTCTCGACCAGCTCGTCGCGCTTCGAGACATAGCCGTTCAGCGACGGGCGCGTGACGAACAGCGATCCCTTTGTGTTGAGGATGCCGATATTGATCGGCGGCACGGCGCCCGAGGCATTGCCGTAGCTCACCATCAGCCCGAGCGGTGCCAGGCAGTCGAGCGACACGCCGAACGTGTCCTTGCCGACGCTGTCATAGACGACCGGCGCCATGGCGCCGCCCGTGATGCGCTTCACCTCGGCGACCAGCGTCGAGTAGCCCACGACCGTATGGGTCGCGCCATTCGCGCGCGCCAGGGCGGCCTTCTCCTCGCTGGAGACGACGCCAATCACGGTCGCGCCAAGGTGCTTGGCCCACTGACACATGATCAGCCCGACGCCACCGGCCGCGGCATGCACCACGATGGTGTCACCAGCCTTCACGTTATAGGTGCGACGGAGCAGGTACTGCACCGTCATGCCCTGGAGCATCATC
>CAIOSQ010000335.1 GCA_903860935.1 uncultured Rhodospirillales bacterium
CCGGCGATGCGGCCTGCCCGTCGCGCTCGCGATCTTGTGGATGCATGCCGCGCGCGCGCGCGGCTGGCGTTGCGTCGGGCTCAACATGCCGGCGCATTTCCTGCTGCGGCTGGAGGCCGGACCGACATCCTGGGTGCTCGATCCGTTCGAGGGCGGCGAGGCGCTGGATCGCGCCGGTCTCGCGGCCCGCGTCGCCCGGCTGCGCGCCGCGGCGCCGGGGCTGCGCGCGGAGGATCTCGCCGAACTCGACGATCGCGCCGTGCTGCTGCGGCTCCAGAACAATATCCGCGTACGCCTGCAGCAGGCCGGCGAGACGCAGCGCGCCCTCGACGTGCTCGGCCGCATGCTCGTCGTCGCCCCTGGCGCGCTCGAACTCTGGCAGGAGGCCAGCACGCTGCACGAGCAACTGGGCAGCCTGCGCGCGGCGCGCGACTGCCTCGACAGCGCGATGGCGCTTGCCGGGACCTCGCCGGCGCGGCAACGTATCGCCGCCGAACGCGCGCGGCTCGCGAGCCGCCTCAACTGAGCGTCGCGTCGCCGCACCTTCCCCTCCCCGATTTCCGGACACCGCCGTCATGAAGCTCGCCGTCGCCATCCAGATGGATCCGATCGAAGGCGTCGCCATCGATGCCGACTCGACCTTCGCCCTCGCCGAGGCGGCGCAGGCGCGCGGCCATTCGCTCTGGCACTATCTCGTGTCGCACCTGTCCTTCCGCGACGGGCGGCTGACCGCGCGCGCGCGGCCGCTGACGGTGCGCCGGGTGCACGGCGACCATGCCACGCTGGGACCGGTCGAGACGATCGATCTGGCGACCATGGACGTCGTGCTGATGCGCCAGGATCCGCCTTTCGACATGGCGTACATCACCGCCACCCATCTGCTGGAGCATGTCCATCCGCGCACGCTGGTGGTCAACGATCCCGCCCATGTCCGCAACGCGCCGGAAAAGCTCTACGTCACGCATTTCCAGGACCTCATGCCGCCGACGCTGATCACGTCGGATCCCGGCGAGGTCGCCGCCTTCCGGCGCGAACACCGCGACATCATCGTCAAGCCGCTCTTCGGCAATGGCGGCGCCGGCGTCTTCCATATCCGGCCCGACGACGAGAACCTCAATGCGCTGCTGGAGATGTTCACCCAGCGCTCGCGCGAACCGGTGATCGTCCAGCGCTACCTGCCGGAGGTGCGATCGGGCGACAAGCGCATCATCCTGATCGATGGCGAGATCGGCGGAGGCCTGCTGCGCATACCCGCCGCGGGCGAGGCACGCGCCAATCTCCATGTCGGCGGCAAGGCCGTGAAGACCGCGCTGACGCGGCGCGAGCACGAGATCTGCGAGCGCCTGGGCCCCGAGCTGCGCGCCCGCGGCCTCGTCTTCGTCGGCATCGACGTCATCGGCGACTATCTGACGGAGATCAACGTCACCTCGCCGACCGGAATCCAGGAGATCGGCCGCTATGACGGCGTCGACCTCGCCGGCCGGATCTGGGACGCGATCGAACGCCGCGTGGCCGAGGGCCGCGCGCGGCGCTGACGCCCGGCGATCCGGCGCCCTCAGGCGTCGCAGCGTCGCCAGCGGCCGATGTCGAGATGCAGATGGCTGCGATGCAGCGCATCCGTGCGCGGCGTCAGCACGACATGGAAGATCGAGCAGGCCTCGCGCGCGACCTGACGCAAGAATGCGCCGCGCGGTCCGAACTCGCCCCAATGGCGCGCGACGGTGATCTGGGTGCCGTCG
>CAIOSQ010000336.1 GCA_903860935.1 uncultured Rhodospirillales bacterium
GGCTCCAGCCGCAACACGCGCTCGCAATCCTCCGCCGATCGATCGAACGCGCCCATCATGTAAAGGACCGTGGCGCGCTTGTTCCAGCCTTCGGCGAAATCCGGGTTCTGGGCGACGATCGCGTCGAAGACGCCGAGCGCCGCCGGGAGATTGCCGCCGGCCAGGGCGGCGAGTCCGACCTGCATCAGGCTGGTCGCGGCGGCCCCTCCGCCGAGCATCCAGGCCTCCCAGATCCCGGCCTCGATCGCCGCCGCCTCTGCGGGACCGCTCGCGGCCGCGAGACGGTCGAAGAGCCGGACGAGCGCGCCATCACCGGCCTGCGCGGGCGACACCGCGCCGACGGCAAAGCCGAGGGCGAGACCGAAGACGTGGGCGAGGAAACCGGACGCGCGCATGGCGGAAGACTAGGCCGCGCGTGGCGAAGCAGGCAATGATGCGCGGCGTATCGCAGCCGCAGCCGGAGCCGACCATGACCGCCGATCCCTGCTTCGCCGACACCTACAGCCAGGCGCGCGCCAGATTCCTTGCCGCCGCGGCCGCCGCGGGTGCGACGATCGAGACCATCCGCCATCCGCTGCGCGGTCCGGATGGCGGCATGCTGGCCTGCGACGTCGCCCGACTCGGACCGCCGCGGGCGCGCCGCGCGCTGGTGACGATCTCCGGCACGCATGGGGTCGAGGGCCATTGCGGCTCCGGCGCGCAGACCGCGTCGCTGCGCGAAGGCCTGTTCACGGCGCTTCCCGCGGACACCAGCGTCGTCGCGATCCACGCGATCAATCCGCACGGCTTCGCCTGGTCGCGCCGGGTCACGGAAGACAATGTCGACCTCAACCGGAATTTCGTCGACCACTCGACGCCCTACCCCGCCAATCCCGGCTACGAGGACCTGCGCGCCGCGATCTGCCCGCCACGCTGGGACGAAGCGACCCGCGCCACGGCCCGCCAGCGTCTCGACGACTACGCCGCCGCACATGGCCGCATGGCGCTCCAGCAGGCGATCTCCGGCGGGCAGTACGCCGATCCGCATGGCGTGTTCTTCGGCGGCCATGCACCGACCTGGTCGAACCGCACGCTGCGCCGCGTCTTCGCCGCGCTCGATCAGCACGCGCGCGAGATCGGCGTCATCGACTACCACACCGGGCTCGGCCCCTACGGTCACGGCGAGCTGATCACCTCGGCCCATGCGAACCCGCCGGCCTATGCGCGGCTCTGCGCCTGGCTGGGCAAGGACGAGATCACCTCGCCCGATCTCGGCAATTCGTCCTCGGCGCCGCTGGTCGGCGTCAACTCGGCAGGCATGCGCGAAGCCGCGCCGAATGCCCAGGTCTCGGTAGTCGCGCTCGAATTCGGCGTGCGCCCGCTCGACCAGACGCTCGACGCCCTGCGTGCCGATGCCTGGCTGCACGCGCACGGGACCTTCGGGTCGCCGGAATGGATGGCGATCAAGGCCGAGATGCGCCGCGTCTTCTACGGCGATGAGCCGCGCTGGAAGGAGATGATCGTCGCGCGCGGCTTCGCGGTCACGCGCCGCATGCTCGCCGGCCTCGCGGCCGCCTGACCACCCGCACCCGACACGGAGCGAAGCGATGGGCGACACGCATGTCCTGGTGATCGGCGCCGGCATCGTCGGCGTCTGCACGGCGGTGCATCTGCTGCGCGACGGCCATCGCGTGACCCTGGTCGATCGCGGCGCGCCGGGCGAGGCCACGTCCTTCGGCAATGCCGGCTGCCTCAACGGCTCGTCGGTGGTGCCGATCGCGATGCCCGGCATGCTGCCCCAGGTGCCGCGCTGGCTGCTCGATCCGATGGGGCCGCTGACGATACGCTGGCGCTACCTGCCCGCGATCGCGCCCTGGCTCTGGCGCTTCGTGCGCGCCGGACGCCCTGAGCGCGTCGCCGAGATCGCCCGCGCCCTGCGCCCGATGGTCGGGCCGACGGTCGCCATGCATCGCGACCTCGCGCGCGCCGCCGGTGCCGAGGCGCTGATCCGTCAGGTCGGGCATCTGCATGTCTACCGGTCGGAGACGGAGTTCGCGAAGGACGCCACGGGCATGGCGATGCGCGCCGCCGCCGGCGTGACGGTCGACGAGCTTGGCTTCGACGACCTGCGTCAGCTCGAGCCCGATCTCGACCGCGGCTATGTGCGCGCGCGGCTGATCCAGGAGAACGGCCATTGCGCCGATCCCCTCGCCCTCACCCGGTCCTACGCGGATCTCGCCCGTCGCATGGGCGCGACGGTGAGGCGCGCGCAGGTCACGGGGTTCGCGCGCGAGGGCGGGCGGGTGCGCGCCGCCCTGACCGACCAGGGAGAGGTCGCGGCCGATTCCTTCGTGATCGCCGGCGGCGCCTGGTCGCGCGACCTCGCGGCGGCACTGGGCGACAGGCTGCCGCTCGACACCGAGCGCGGCTATCACGTCATGGTCGCGGCGCCCGAAGCGGGGCCGCGCACGCCGACCACCAGCTTCGCCGGGAAGTTCATCGCGACGCCCATGGATGCGGGTGTGCGCGCCGCCGGCACGGTCGAGTTAGGCGGCCTCGACGCGCCGCCGAACTGGGGCCGCGCCGACATCCTGCTGCGCCAGCTGCAGGCGATGTATCCGCGCCTGCCGCGCGACCTCGACGCCACGCGCGTCTCGCGCTGGATGGGCTTCCGGCCGAGCATGCCCGACTCGCTGCCGGTGGTCGGCCCCGCCCGCGCGGTGGGCAACGCCTTCTACGGCTTCGGTCATGGCCATGTCGGCCTGATCTCGGCGCCTATGACCGGGCGCCTGCTCGCCGACCTCGTCGGTGGCCGCACGCCCACGATCGACCCCGCGCCCTACGCACCGGGCCGCTTCGCGTGACGGCGCGGGCCGCGGCGGGCGGGGCGTATCAC
>CAIOSQ010000337.1 GCA_903860935.1 uncultured Rhodospirillales bacterium
GAACCGCCTCAAGCTTGAACGCCTTCGAGAATACTTGCTTTGTCATTCCGGATCTTCCTGCTCGACGATAGCGCCGTCGGAAGTGTCCGGAAATCCAGGGCTAGCTCACTTCGTCCCTATTCGCGCGCGATGTCTCAGGCGCCCGGGAAAAAACTTCCCCAGCTTTGATTTGTCGGTGGAGAGCGGGTGACGCTCCGGGTGACGCTCCGGATGCCGGCGGGCAACCGACAAATCAAAGCTGGGGGAAGTTTTTTTGGGGCGTTGTTTGGGCGGGCCGAACGGGGGCGCCAGCCTCGTCAGCCGAGTTGTCTGATCGCCGTCATCCAGTCCTCGAGGTGGTAGGCGCGCGCGAGACGTCCTTCGCGCACCTCGTGGATGTCGATCGTGTCGATGCGGAACGCCCGGCTTCCGTTGAGGCTCATCCCCATGAACAGGCCTTTCGGCGAGCCGCTGGCGACGCTGCGGACGACGACCTTGTCGCCATCCACCAGGACGTCCTGGATCGCCCAGGTGAGGTCGGGGATGAGCTTCCAGAAGCCCTCCACCTGCCTGATCAGCGTCGCCTTCGGCTTCGTCTCCTGGCCATTCACCGAGACGAAGTCGTCGGCGAGGAGACGTTCGAGGACGGCCGTCGGCGTCGTCCCGGGGTTTACGGTCAGCGCCCTGCCATAGAATTCGGCGACGATCGATGCGTGTGCGCTTCGGTCCATTCGAGAGCTCCCTGTGCCGGTCCGATGTCCGGTGCCCCCAACATGACGGCAGCGATCGAAAGTTGACCAGATGATTGTATTAAAAATCACTGTACGATCTAATCGTACAATGCTCCATGAATTGCGTGCCCTTGCGGTCTTCTCCCACGTCGTTCAGGAAGGCTCCGTCCGCGGCGCAGCCCGTGCGCTGAAGCTCTCCCCGTCCGTCGTGAGCCACCACTTGCGCGCCCTCGAGGAGCGCGTCGGCACGGTCCTGCTCTATCGCAGCACGCGTCGGCTGGTTCTCACGCCGGCGGGAGAGCGACTCGCCGCCGAAGCTCAGGCGATGGTCGCATCGGCCGAGCGAGGTCTCGACGAGGCGCGCGGCCTCAGCGCCATGTCGAGCGGCACGCTGCGCGCGACCATGCCGGCATTCTTCGCGGAGACGCCGATTTGCGACGATTTCGCGAAGTTTGCGCGCGCGAATCCGCGCGTGCGTCTGGAACTGGGCTTTTCCGAGGCACCGCGCGATCTTCTTCGCGACGGCTTCGACCTCGCGCTGCGCATGGGCAAGCTCGACGACTCCGCCCACAAGAGCCGGCTGCTCGCGCGGATGCGGCGGGTCCTGGTTGCGTCTCCGGCGCTGGTCGCCACGCAGCGACCTGCGCGCGCGCCGAGGGATCTCGAGACCTGGCCGTTCGTGCATCTCGGTTCGCGCCGACCGATCCTTGCGATGGTCTCGCGAACACGCAAGGAGACCTCGCAGGTCACCTATGTCGCATCGCTGGTCGTCGACAGCGCAGCGGCGATGCGGGCCCTCGTCGTCGCCGGAGCTGGGATCGCAACCCTGCCCGAGGTCTTCGTGCGGCGCGACCTGGCCGAGGGGCGTGTCGTCGAGGTGCTCCCGTCCTGGATCGTCGCCGCGGTGCCGGTCTACGCGCTCTGGCCGGATGGCGCGGTGAAGCCTGCGCTCACACTGCGCGTCCTGGATTTCCTCGCCCCGCGCGTCGCCGCGCTCTTCGCCGCGCAGGCGTGAAAGGCAGATCCCGGAGGCCCCGGTTCGCAGTCGCGATCGGAAAAACTTCCCCAGCTTTGATTTGTCGGTGGAGAGTGGGTGACGTTGCGGATGCCGGCGGGCAACCGACAAATCAAAGCTGGGGAAGTTTTTTCGGGGAAGTTTTTTCAGCGGGAGGCTATCGCGTCGACCGATTCCGCGAGGGCCTGGATCCAGCGCGTCTTCGTGGCAGGTTCGGCGAAGCTGGCTTCGAAACTGTTGGCGGCGAGGCGCCAGGCGTCGCGGGGGCCGAGCGATGGGTGGGCCGCGAAGAGCGCGCGGTAGTTGTCCAGCAGATAGCCGCCGAAATAGGC
>CAIOSQ010000338.1 GCA_903860935.1 uncultured Rhodospirillales bacterium
CGCGCTCGAGCGCGTCGATCTCAAGTCGAAGAAGACCGAGCACGGCGCCGATTTCACGACTGTCAATCCCAAGGGTCAGGTGCCGACGCTGCAGCTCAACACCGGCGAGATACTGACCGAGGGGCCGGTGATCGTGCAGTATCTCTCCGACCTGAACCCGGCTGCGGGCCTCACCGGCGCGCCGGGCTCGATGACGCGCTGGCGCGTGCTCGAATGGCTGAACCACATCACCTCTGAACTCCACAAGGGCTTCAGCCCGCTCTTCCGCCCGAACACGCCCGACGCCTACAAGGAGATCGCGCGGGCAAATCTCGCCGCGAAATTCGACGCGCTGGAAACGCACATGGCCGGACGCAGCTACCTGACCGGCGACGTCTTCACCGCCGCCGACGCATATCTGTTCACGGTCATGAACTGGGGCAGGTTCACGGGCATCGACATCGCCCGTTGGCCCACGCTCGCCGCCTATCACGCTCGCGTCGCCGCCCGCCCGAAGGTCCAGGAGGCGCTGGCCGCCGAGGGCCTCAAACGCTGACCCGAGACCGCATCCACAAAATCGCATCCAGACAACCATTTCGAGCTCAGGAGCATCGCGGTGGGCGGTGAGCGGCCCCGGTTCGATGACGGACCGACGCGGCCGGAATAGTCCCCACCCGCCCGGCGTTGTCGCGCCGGGGGCTTCCGCCCCCGGGCTCCGGAGGGTTCGATGCGTCCGACCATCTTCGCCACCGCCGTCACCGTCCTGTGCGCCGCGGTGCTCGGCGCATCGGCCGCCGCCGAGGTGATCGGCGCGACCGGACAGGAGGCGCTGGAGACCGGCCGTTCAGGCACGGTCTTCACCTGGCGGACACCTGACGATGGCGCGAACGGCAGCTTCGTCCCCAGACCCGCCTTCCAGGACGCGTCGGGCCGTATCTGCCGCGGCTTCGATCAGACCGTCACGATCGGTGGCCAGGTGCAACAGGTCCAGGGCACGGCATGCCGCCAGCCCGATGGCTGGTGGGAGTTGCGAAGCGCCGCGATCGATGGCCCGCCGCCGCGCTTCGTCCCCGCGGCGCCGCCCGTGATCGTCCACGCGCCGCCGCCCGTCATCTACGATTACCGCCCGGTCTATCACGGGCCGGTCTACCGCTATCCGCGCCCTCATCCGCAGGCGTCGGTCCATATCCGGATCGGCCCCCATCACCGCCTCCATCACCATCGCCACCCCCATCGCCATCGCCGCTGGTAGGAGGGCCGAGGTCGATCCGTCCGCGTGCCGGCCTGCTTCGCGAGACCTGGACCATCCGATACTCTCGCCAGAGTTTCCGTAGGGAGAGCAGCCGCATGGGTGTGGCCGTTCCAGGCACAGCACGGATCGTCATCGCCGCGGCTGTGGCCATGCTCGGGCTGGTGCCGCCGGCTTCATCCGCACGATCGACGCAGCGGCCAGACTATGTCCAGGCAGATGGCGGGCCCGTCGCCCAGGCCTTCGGGACCGCCATGGCCGAGCGCATCCTGTCGGACGAATTCCACAAGACGCGCGCCTGGGCGGTGGTCACGTCGGCGCGCGAGATGCCCGGCTACGCCTGTCCCAAGGATCTCGTCGTCCAGCTCGACATGGTGACGCCCTTTCCCGTCCAGCCCGGCGCGGTATCCTGGATCGAGCACTGGCGCATACGCTGCGACGTCACGGCGCGCAGGAATTTTCTCGCGATCCTGGAGACCGACAGCAAGCTGCGCATGCTCCAGCTTGCCCCCGGGGCCTCGCTTGCCGACCCGATCCTGCAACGCGATACCGCGCGCGGGGTCCACATGCATGCCGCGCTGGGGAAGCCCGGCGGCTGCGATGCGCAGGGCGTCGTGATCGACACCGTCGTGACCAGGATGCCCGAGCGTCCCGGAAGCCCCTGGACCGAGGTCTGGACCGTCCTGCAATGCGAGGCGAAGGTGCCGGTGACCGTGAGATTCGCGCCCGCGCCGAGCGGCGGCGTGACCTGGAGCATCGCCTCCCAGCCAGACAGGCCTGCGGCGGCGGCGACGGCGGGTTGCGCCGCGCATCGCGAGCGGTTCGCCGCGCTGATCGGCAAGAGCGAGCCCGAGGCAAGGGCGGCACTCGTCAAGATGGGCGGCATCCTGACGATCCGCAGCGGCGGCCCCGGCATGCCCATGACCCGCGACTACCGCGCCGATCGGGCGACCCTCGTGGTCGAGAACGGCGCCGTGACATCGGTCGTCTGCGGCTGACAAGGACATGTCCGCCCGGCCGACGCGGCCGGTGCCCGGGCGGCGTCGCCGCGCCCCGGGCGCTAGGCTCCGCGGGCGTCCGGCGGCGCGATGGCGAGGTCCGCGGCAAGGATCGTCAGGGCCTGCCATGTTCCGTCATCGACCGGGATGCCGTCCCGCGATCGCGTCGCGCGGCTCGCGCGCTCGGGATCGCCGGCCATCATGACTTTGCCGCCGGTCTCGGCGGGCGCGCAGCCGAGCACGTAATCCATCAGGGCATCGTACTCGCCCTCGCCGCCGCCGCCGAAACGCGACGGATCGATGACGATCGACAGCATGCCGTTGACGATGCCGCGGTCGCGCGGATTGCCGGGCTGGATCGTTCCGGCGCCGGCGACGATGCCCGCGAGGATGTCGCAGGCGAGCGCGAGGCCATAGCCCTTGTGCTCGCCGAAGGGCAGCAGCACACCGCGCGGCGCACGGTACATGACGCCGGGATCGGCGGTCGGCGTCCCTTCGGCATCGAGCAGCGCGCCCTCGACCACCGGCTTGCCCGCGTTGTTCGCCACGCGCACCTTGCCCATGGCGATGCGGCTGGTCGCGAAATCGAGCACGAAGCGCGGATGGCGGGCGCTGCCCGGCATGGCGATGCACACGGGGTTGGTGGCGAAGCGGCCCTCGCGACCGCCCCAGGGTGCGACCGGTGGCGGTCCGGAATTGCCGTTGACGAAATGCAGAGACGCGAAGCCCGCGTCGGCCGCCATCTCGCCATAGGCGCCGACCCGGCCGATGTGATGCGTGCGACGAAGCGCGACGACCGCAACGCCGTGCGTGCGCGCGAGGCGCAGGCCCACCTCCATGGCGTCGCGCGCGATCACCTGGCCATAGCCGCCATCGCCATCGACCGCCGCCATCGGGCCGCTTTCCATCGTCACGCGACCACGCCGGTTGGCGACCAGCACGCCGGAGCGCCGATGCGTCGCATAGGCGGGAAGCATGCCGACGCCATGGCTGTCATGGCCGGTCAGATTGGCCTCGACCAGATGCGCCGCGACGATACCCGCCTCGCCGGCCTCGCTGCCGAGCGCGGTCAGCGCGGCGATGGTGAAACGTTCGAGTGCGGAGGCGTCGGCGTTGCTCATCGGCGGCTTTCCAGGATGACCCAGCACCACGACGCGCTGCGCGCGCCTTCGTGGGCGGTACCTTTTCGCGGGCGACCTTAACGCGCGACCGCACATGGATCCAGGCGCGCGTCGCGCTAGAGTGGGGCCATGACCGAGACCTATCGCGTGATCGACATGCACACGGCCGGCGAGCCGGTGCGCATCGTCGTCGAAGGCTATCCGGCGCTCGCCGGGGCCACGATCCTGGACAAGCGCCGCGACGCGCTGGACCGCCACGACCATGTCCGGCGGCTCCTGATGCTGGAGCCGCGCGGCCATGCCGAGATGTATGGCGCCATCCTTGTGCCGCCCGCGGCGCCCGGCGCGGCGCTCGGCGTGCTGTTCTGCCATCACGAGGGCTACAGCACGATGTGCGGCCATGCGACCATCGCGCTGGGGCGCTTCGCGGTGGATCGCGGGCTGGTGCCGGCGTCGGCGCCGGTGACGCGGTTCGGGCTCGAATGCCCGTGCGGCGTCGTCGATGTGACGGTGGCGATCGGCGCCGATGGCAGCCCCGGGGAGGTCGCGTTCGACTCGGTCCCGGCCTTCGTCCTGGCGCGCGATCTGGAGATCGCGGTCGAGGGACTGGGTGCGGTGCGGCTCGACATCGCCTATGGCGGCGCGTTCTACGCGATCCTGCCGGCGAGCCGGATCGGCCACGCGCTGGTCGGCGCGCCGATCGCGGTGCTGCGCGACGCCGCCTGCCGGATCACCGCGACGATCCGCGCGACGATCCCCATCATCCACCCGACGGAGCCGGATCTGGGTTTCCTCTACGGCACGATCCTGACCGACGACGTCCTCCCGGGCGATGGCCGCACCAGCGCCAATCTCTGCGTCTTCGGCGACGGACAGATCGACCGCAGCCCCACCGGCAGCGGCGTTACCGCGCGCCTCGCCCTTGCCCATGCCCGCGGCGAGATCGCGCCCGGCGCGCGCATGCGATTCGCCGGCGCCACCGGCCATTGCTTCACCGGAGAGGTCGTCGCGACGGGCCGGATCGGTTCACACGACGCGACGACGATCCGCGTCGGCGGCCAGTCGCATTACAGCGGCGAGAGCCTGTTCCGGCTCGAACCCGGGGACGCGCTGGGGGCGGGTTTCCTGCTCGACCGGTTCGCCGCGCCGACCGGGTGATCGCGGATCAGCCGTCGCGCTCGACCGCGTCCATGTCCGCGTCGGAGAAACCGAAATGATGGCCGATCTCGTGGATCAGGACATGGTGCACGAGGTGGCGCAGATCGCCGCCGGTCTCGCACCATTCGTCGAGCAGCGGTCGGCGGAACAGGAAGATGCGGTCGGTGTCCAGGGCGACATGGCCGCTCGTCTTGTGCGGCTCGGCCGTGCCGCTGTAGAGGCCCGAGAGATCCCACGGGCTCTCGATGCCGAGCTCGGCCAGCACGTCGTCGTCGGTGCAGAAATCCTCGATCAGGATCGGGACATCGGCGACCATGGATCGGAACGGCTCCGGCAGGCGGTCGCGCTCCTCGAAGGCGATGGCCTCGAGATCGGCGAGCGTGGGCGGGTGCATAGGGTCCGGCATGGCGATGGGCGCGAAGCTAGCGTGTGCCGGTGACAGGGAGAAGACGATGATCGCATGCCTCGATCCGGACCGCAGAACCACGGCGCTGCGCGACCTGCCGGCATGGCAGTTGTCCAAGGACGGCTTGACCATCCACCGGACGCTACGCTTCGGCGGCTTCGCCGCGGCCTTCGCGTTCATGACGCGCGTCGCCTTCGAGGCCGAGCGGCGCGATCATCATCCCGACTGGCGCAACGTCTACGACCGCGTCGAGATCGCGTTGACGACCCACGACGCGGGCGGTCTCACCGAACGCGACATCGCACTCGCGCGCTTCATCGATGACCTCGTCCCGCCCGCCGCGCCGGCCGGCTGACCTTCCGGCCGGCGCCGCGAAGCGGCCGGCACGACGCTCGCGCGGCACGGGGCGCGTGCGCATCGAGGATGTCGCGCGCGCCGCCGGCGTCTCGGCGCAGAGCGTCTCGCGCTGGCTGCGCGATCCTGCCAAGCTCGCGCCGGAGACCGGCCGGCGCATCGCCGCCGCCGTGCGCGATGTCGGCTATGTCCCGAACCTCATCGCCGGCTCCCTGGCCTCGAACCGCAGCCATGTCGTCGCGATCCTCGTTCCGACCCTCGCCAATCCCGTCCATGCCGGCCCGGTCGAGGGCCTGTCCCAGGCGCTGCGCCCGGCCGGCTACCAGGTGCTGGTCGGGACCACCGACTACCAGCCCGACACCGAGGAGGCGCTGATCCGCGCCTTCGTCGCGCGGCGCGTCGACGGGCTGGTCCTGACGGGAAGCCATCTCACCACCGGGTCGCGGCGCATCCTCAAGGCGGCGGGCATTCCGGTCGTACAGCTCTGGGAGTTGCCCGCCTCGCCCTTCGACATGGCCGTGGGCATGTCGAACCCGGCGATCGGCGCGCGCGTGGCACGGCATTTCGCCGAGCGGGGTCACCGGCAGCTCGCGGTGGTTGGCCACGCCGAGCCGTCCGACACGCGCTCGGCCGGGCGCGTGTCGGGGTTCGTCGCCGAATGCGCGCGGCTCGGGCTTCCGGCACCGCGCGTGCTGGAGGTGCCGCGGCCGATGGCGGTGCGCGACGCGGTGCCGCTGCTCGTGGAGCTGCGGCGCGGCGCGCGACCGGCGCGCGCGGTGTTCTGCACCAGCGGACAGCTCGGGATCGTCCTGCTGCTCGACGCGCGCAAGCTCGCGATCGACGTCCCGGGGGAACTTGCCATCGTCGGCTTCGAGACCGCGCTCGCCACGGTCGTCGTGCCGAATCTCTCCGCCGTGCGCATCCCGGTGCACGAGCTCGGCTTCAAGGCCGGCGAGATGCTGCTGCGCCGCATGGCCGGCGAGGCGCCGGCGCAGCGCCGCGTCGACACGGGCTTCGAACTGATCCTGCGCGAGTCGTCGTGACACGACGCGCGGCGCTTGACAGACGCCGCCCCCGCACCGGATCGTGTTAGCGCTAAACCAGTCCGGGCGGCGCGGGCCGACCGGCACGGATCGGGGGAGGATCTCGCCATGTCGTCACACCTCGCGCTCGCTGCGGGCATTATGCTCGGCGTCGCCGTTTCGGCCTCGGTGCCGGCGGTGGCCCAGGACCTGAAGCAGGTCGCGCGCAATCGCACGCTCGTCACCCAGGGATGGGATTTCTACAACCAGGTGCAGGCACCCGGAAATCTCAGCCCCTATAACGGCGTGCTGCTCAACCAGCGCCAGGTGCTGCACTACACGGTCACGGAATCGCTCTTCTACACCAACCATGTGACCAACGAACTCGTGCCCTGGCAGGCCCAGAGCTACACGGTCAGCCCGGATTTCCGCGAAGTGACGATCGTGCTGCGCGACGGCGTGCGCTGGGCCGACGGCAAGCCCTTCACCGCCGCCGACGTCGCCTTCACCTTCGACACGCTCAAGGCCAACGCGCCGGAGATGGCGCTGTCGGGCGCCATCCGCGAATGGGTGGAGAGCGCGACCGCGGTCGATGCGCGCACGGTGCGCATCAAGCTCAACAAGCCCGGCCCACGCTGGGCGCAGGACACGCTCGCCACCGGCCAGGTGACGCGCTTCGTCGTGCTGCCGAAGCATGTCTGGGAGGGCAAGGACGCCAAGACATTCGGAAATGTCGACGTGGCGCAGGGCTGGCCGCTGGGTACCGGCCCCTATCGCGTCGTGCGCAGCGACGCGAACAGCATCGTCTTCGACCGGCTCGACAAATGGTGGGCGCTCGATGCCGGCCTCGCCAAGGCCTTGCCGGCGCCGGAGCGCATCATCTACCGCCCGGCCGCGGCCGACGCGATGGCGCAGCTCTTCACCAGCGGCGAGATCGACATGGGCCGCGCGCTGCATGTCGGCGCCTTCGAGGCCGCGCGCCAGCGCAATCCCAATCTCGTGTCGTGGAACACGCGCGGCCCGGTCTGGGGCGTCAGCGCAGGCTGCACGCATCGCGTGGTCTTCAACAACCAGTCCGCGCCCTTCGACAAGGCGGAGGTGCGCCGCGCGGTCGCCGCGGCGATCAACCGTGAGCAGATCGCGGATCTCGCCTGGGAAGGTTCGGCGCCGGTCGTCTACGCGCCCTTCGCGTCCTATGACGGGATGAAGGCCTATACTCGCCAGCTCGACGCGCAGATCCGCGAGGCCGTCGGCAAGCCCGACGCGGCGCGCGCGCAGGCGATGCTGACAGCCGCGGGCTTCACCCGCGGACCCGATCAGCGCTGGCGCATGCCCGACGGGCAGCCCTGGCAGGTGACGATCAACACGCAGCAGGGCGACCCGATCGGACCGGTCGTCGCGCGGCAGATGCAGGCCGCCGGCATCGACACCGTGTTCAAGCCGATGGCCGACGCTCAGTATTTCGACGCGCTCGCCGGCGGCACCTACAACGCCGCGGTCTTCGTCCATTGCGGCAGCCTCTACGACCCCTGGCAGACGCTGGAGCATTTCCATTCGAAATACGCGCCGGCCGCCGGCACGCGCGCGCCGAACCTGCGGGCGATCACGCGCTACCGCAATCCGGAGCTCGATGCGCTGCTCGACCGCATGGAGGCCCGGCGGCCCTCGCCGACCGACGCCGACTACATGGCGCTGGTCCGCGAGGCGACCGCGATCGTCATGCGCGACATGCCCCAGGTCTCGGTCACCGAGGAGATGCACACGCTGACCATGAACACGACCTACTGGACCGGCTGGCCGTCCGCGGCCGATCCCTATGTCGCGCCGTTCCCGGCCTGGGACGGGTTCGCGCTGGTCGTCCATCGCCTCAAGCCGCGCCAATAGGCGGCGCGTCATGATCACGATCGCCCGCATCGAGGCCGTCGCGATCCGCAGCGATCTGGTGGGCGGCCCGGGAACCACCCCGGGCCGCCGACCACCCTGGGGCGCGGGGGCCGAGGTCGCCGGCCCGATGTCGCGCTATCCGCGCTTCAAGCGCGACCGCTCCCAGTGGCGGCCGCGCTGGCCCGCGGTCGGCTGCCTCGTCACGGCAAGCGACGGGACCTGGGGCTTCGGCGTGAGCCGCTACGGCAGCCCGGTGATCGACGTCGTCAACGAGCATCTCGGGCCGCTGCTGATCGGCGAGCCGGCGCTGGCGACCGAGCGGCTCTGGGACATGATGATGCGGATGGCCTCGCCCTACGCGGCGACGGGCCTCGCGGGCTACGCGATCAGCGCGCTCGACCTCGCGCTCTGGGACCTCAAGGGCAAGATCCTCGGCCAGCCGGTCTACGCGTTGATCGGCGGCCCGGCACGGCCGCATGTCGATTGCTACGCCACCGGCAACGATACCGACTGGCATATGGAACTCGGCTTCCGCGCGACGAAGCTCGCCTGCCCGCATGGGCCGGCCGACGGCCTCGCCGGTCTCGACGCCAACGAGGCGCTGGTGGCGAAGACGCGCGCGCTGATCGGCAAGGATGTCGAGCTCATGCTCGATTGCTGGATGGCGTTCGACGTCGAATACGCCGTGCGTCTCGCCCGGCGCCTCGTGCCCTATGGCCTGCGCTGGATGGAGGATTGCCTCCTGCCCGACGATCTCGACGGCCAGGACGCGCTGCGCCGCCGCCTGCCGGAGGCCGGGCTCGCGACGGGCGAGCATTGGTACGTGCCCCAGACCTTCGCCCATGCGGCGGCGCGGCGCGCCGTCGACATCTTCCAGCCGGATATCGGCTGGGCCTGCGGCCTGACCGGGCTGCTGCGCATCGCGGCGATCGGCGACGCGGCGGGCATCGCGGTGATCCCGCATGCCGGCATGAACACGCCCTATGGACAGCATTTCGGCCTTGCGGTCCCGGGCAGTCCGATGGGCGAGTTCTTCCTCGGCACGGCGCCGGGAATCCCGCTCGCCGAGACGCGCCTCTTCCCGGGCATGGCCGTGCCGGAGAATGGTCGCCTGGTGCCACCGGATGCGCCGGGCTTCGGATTGGCGGCCAGCCTGGACGATCTGGCCGCGATGCGGGCATGAGCGGGCTCGGCGCCTACGCGCTCAACCGGCTGGCGATGGCCGGGCTCGTCATCCTGGTCGCGCTCAGCGTCAATTTCGTCATCCCCAGGCTGATGCCCGGCGATCCGGTCGAGCAGCAACTGGCGGCGATCTCGGCCGCCGGCGGTCAGGTCGGCGACATGGCTGCAGCCGCCGCGGCGCTGCGCGAGCGGCTGGGCCTCGACCGGCCGATCTTCGTCCAGTACCTCTCCTATCTCGGCAACGCGCTGCGCTTCGATCTCGGCGTCTCGGCGGCGAGCTATCCGCAGCGCGTGTCGGAGATCGTCTTTTCCGCGCTGCCCTGGACGATCGGTCTCCTGGGCATGTCGACCCTGGTCAGCTTCGTCCTCGGCACGGTAATGGGCGCGGCGCTCGCCTGGCCGCGCGCGCCGCTGCTGCTCAAGGCCTTGGCCCTGCCGGTCATCGCCCTCTCGGCGATCCCCTATTTCATCCTGGGGATCGTGCTGCTCGCGTTGTTCGCCATCGTCTGGCCGGTGCTGCCCGCAGGCGGCGGCTATCCCTTCGGCCGCGTGCTCAACGCCGATCTCGAGACGGGGCTGGGCATCCTGCGCCACGGGTTGCTGCCCGGGCTGTCGATCGTGCTCGCGTCGCTCGGCACCTGGGCGGTCGCCATGCGCGGCATGGTCGTCGGCGTCCTGGGCGAGGACTACATCACGCTCGCCGAGGCCAAGGGACTGCCGCAGGGGCGGATCTTCCTCGCCTACGGGATCCGCAACGCGCTGCTGCCGCAGCTGACCCAGCTCGCGCTCAAGCTCGGACTGCTGGTCTCCGGCGCGATCCTCGTCGAGGTGGTCTTCGCCTATCCGGGGATCGGCTATCGCCTCTATGTCGCGATCGGACAGAAGGACGTCTTCGTCGTCCAGGGCATCGTGCTGCTGCTCTCGGTGTCGATCGCCCTCACCATGCTGGTGCTCGACCTCATCTACCCGCTGATCGACCCGCGGGTCGCGGCGCGGTCGGCATGAAGGCGATTCTCGCAACGTTGCGACGCGAAGCGCCGATGGCGGCAGGCCTCGCGGTGCTGATCACGATGGCGGCGCTCCCGCTTCTGGCGCCGCTGGTCGTCGATCCCGGCCTTGCCGCGATCGGCTCCGTGCCGCCGCGCCGGCCGCCTGGCGGCGCGCATTGGCTCGGCACCGACACGCAGGGCCGCGACGTCCTCGCCTCGCTGCTCGCCGCGATCCCCAAGACGCTGGAGATCGGGCTGCTGGCCGGACTGATCGGGCTCGGCATCGGCACCCTGCTCGGCCTTGCCGCCGGCTGGTTCCGCGGCGCGACCGATCTCGTGATCCGCACGGCCTGCGACGTGATGATGACCATTCCCGCGATCGCGGTGCTGGTCCTGGTGGGGACCAGCCTGCGCGTGATGACGGTGGAGGCGATGGCGCTGATCGTCGCCGGCCTGTCCTGGATGGTGCCGGCGCGCGCGGTACGTGCGCAGGTGCTGTCGCTGCGCGAGCGGCCCTGGATCGACGTGGCGCGGCTCAACGGATCGAGCGGCGCCGCGATCGTGCTGACCGAGCTGCTGCCCAATCTGGCGCCCTATCTCGCCGCCAGCTTCGTGATCGCGGTGTCGACCGCGATGCTGGCGACGATCGGGCTGGAGGCGCTTGGCCTGGGACCGCAGAACGACATCACGCTCGGCATGATGATCTACTGGGCCCAGTATTCCGGGGCGATCCTGCGCGGCATGTGGTGGTGGTGGGTGCCGCCGGTCGCGGCGCTGGCGCTCATTTTCATCGCGCTGCTGGCGCTGTCCTCGGGCATGGACCGGATCGTCAACGCAAAGCTGCGGACACTGCGATGAGCGCCGCGCCGGTCCTGTCGGTCGAGGGGTTGAGCGTCACCTTCGCGACGCCGCGCGGACCGGCGCGCGCGGTCGACGGCGTGTCCTTCGCGCTGCGGCCGGGCGAGCGGCTCGGCCTCGTGGGCGAAAGCGGCTCGGGAAAGACAACGACGGCGCTCGCGCTCATGCGCCTGCTGAAGCCGCCCGCCCGCATCGAGTCCGGCCGCATCCTGCTTGGCGGCACGGATCTCGTCGCCGCGCCGGAGCCCGCGTTGCGACGGCTGCGCGCAGCGCGCATCGCCCTCGTCCCGCAAGGCGCCATGAACGCGCTCAATCCGGTCCTGACCTGCGGCGCGCAATTCGCGGACATGTTCGCCGCCCATGGCGCCCCGGGTGGTCCGGCGCGGATCGCCGGATTGCTGCGTTCGGTCGGACTCGAACCGGGCGTGGCGGATCTCTATCCCCACCAGCTCAGCGGCGGCATGAAGCAGCGCGTGTGCATCGCGCTCGCCATGGCGCTCGGCCCCGCGGTGATCGTCGCCGACGAGCCGACAAGCGCGCTCGACGTCGTTGTCCAGAAGCAGGTGATGACCACCCTGGTGCGCGTCCAGCGCGAGCTTGGCGCGGCGATCGTGATGGTCGGGCACGACATGGGGCTGATGGCGCAGGCGGTGCATCGCATCGGCGTCATGTATGCCGGCCGTCTCGTCGAGATCGGACCGGTGCGCCGGATCTTCGCGGCGCCGCGCCACCCCTATACGCGCATGCTGGTCGAGAGCCTGCCCGGCTTCGGCGCGCGCGGCGTGTTCCGCGGCATCGCGGGCCTGCCGCCCTCGCTGGTCGATCTGCCGCCCGGCTGCGCCTTCGCGCCGCGCTGTCCACGTGCCGAGGCACGCTGCACGCGCGAGCGCCCGGAGGCGCGCGCGGCCGGCGCCGATGGCGAGGTGCGGTGTCATCGTGCCGAGGAGGGCGACGATGCCGCTTGAGGTCGCCGGCGCCTGGGTCGAATTCGGCGGCGGCCTGTTCGCCGGCCCGCGCAAGGCGGCGCTGCGCGGCGTCGATCTGCGGCTGCCCGGAGGCGAGGGCGGCCATATCCTCGCCGTCGTCGGCGAGAGCGGCAGCGGCAAGACGACATTGACGCGTCTGCTTCTGGGGCTGCTGGCGCCGACGCGCGGCCGGGTCCTGTGGCAGGGCCGCGACCTCGCCACCCTCGATGGCGCCGCGCGCACCGCCTATCGCCGCGACGTCCAGGCGGTGTTCCAGGATCCGTTCGGGGCCTTCAACCCGGTCTACCGCATCGACCGGATGCTGACCCTGCCCGCGCTGCGCTTCGGCCTCGCGCGCGACGCCGCAGAGGCGCGTGCTCTTGCCGAAGCCGCGCTGGAGACGGTCGGTCTGCGGCCATCGGAGACGCTGGGTCGGTTTCCGCACCAACTCAGCGGCGGCCAGCGCCAGCGCGCCATGGTCGCGCGCGCGGTCATGCTGCGCCCGCGCGTGCTGGTCGCCGACGAACCGGTCTCGATGGTCGACGCCTCGCTGCGCGCGACCATCCTGGAGAGCCTGTGGCGGCTACGGCACGACAAGGGCATGTCGCTGGTCTATGTCACCCACGATCTCGCCACCGCCTACCAGATCGCCGACAGCATCGTCGTGATGCGCGGCGGCGAGATCGTCGAGGCCGGCGACGCCGAGACCACGATCCGCGCGCCGCGCCATCCCTACACGCGCGACCTGCTCGCCGCCCTGCCCCCGGCCGATCCGACGATCGGCTGGAGGCTGGATGACGACACAGCGCACCCATCTGCGAAGGAGGAGACCGCATGATCAAGGCAAGCGTCATCGGTGCGGGCTGGTATGCCGCCGACAGCCATATCCCGACCCTCGCGGCACAGCCCGGCGTCGTGCTCGACGGCGTGTGCCGCCTCGGCGCGGCGGAGCTGGAGCGCGTGCGCGCCGCGTTCGGCTTCGCCTTCGCGTCGGAGGATCATCGCGCCGTGCTTGCCCGGCGGCCCGACATCGTCGTCGTCTCCTCGCCGCACGGGCTGCATTACCGCCACGCCCTCGACGCGCTTGAGGCCGGCGCCCATGTGCTGTGCGAGAAGCCGATGACGGTGGATCCGCGCGAGGCCTGGCATCTGGTCGAACGCGCGCGCGCGCTTGGTCGCCATCTGCTGATCGCCAATGGCCACAACTACCTGCCCTATCTGCAGGGCGTACGGCGCG
Source organism: uncultured Rhodospirillales bacterium (assembly GCA_903860935.1). GTDB lineage: Bacteria > Pseudomonadota > Alphaproteobacteria > CACIAM-22H2 > CACIAM-22H2 > CAIOSQ01. Next base: position 13,403 of record CAIOSQ010000338.1, read on the forward strand.
ATCTGGCGGCAGGACGGATCGGCCGGATCGAACATGTCCAGTGCATGTTCGTGTCCGGCACAAGGCGGGTCTTCGACGGCGATGTCGGGCTGGAGCGCTGGAAGCGCACCTTCTTCCGGCCCGCGGCCTCGACCTGGCAGGACCCGTCCCAGGGCGGCGGCTTCGCCTATGGCCAGATGTCGCATTCGATCGCGCTGATGCTCTGGCTCACGGGGCTGGAGCCGCGCATGGTCTCGGCGCTGATCAGCGGCAATGGCAGCGTCGATCTCGCCGACGCCGCCATCCTGTCCTGCGAGGGCGGCGCGATCGCCTCGCTCTGCGGATCGGGCGCGCTGCCGCAGGGAAACCGCGCGCTCATGCGCATTGCCGTCTCCGGCTCCGAGGGGCTGCTGACGCTCGACTTCGATCGCGACGACGGCGTCTTCCGCACGACCGACGGCAAGGTCGAGCGCCTGCCGGTGGCGCCTGGCGAATGGGTCTATCACTGCCGCGGACCGATCGCGGCGCTGGCCGATCTTGCCGCGGGACGCGGCGCGAATCTCGCGCCGGGCGAGACCGGTGCCGCCACCGTCGCGGTGCTGGCGGCGATGGCGCAGTCGGCGCAGGCAGGTGGCGGCCCGACCCCGGTCTATCGCCCCACGGCGTGAGGCGCGACGCTCACGCCGCGGCGGTGGCCGGCGTGGGCGGCGCGCGGTGCGCCTGCTGGATCAGGATCGCGAGCACGGCCGCGGCCAGGCAGGCGACGCCCGAGATGATGAAGGATTGCAGGTAGGTCTCGAGCGCCGTGCGCATGTAGCCGGCGCCGAAGGCCGCGATCGCGCCGCCGACCTGGTGGACCGCGAGCAGCCAGCCGAACACGACCGCCGCGCGCTCCTTGCCGAAAATGTCGCCCGCGAGGCGCACCGTCGGCGGCACGGTCGCGATCCAGTCCAGACCGTAGAACACCGAGAAGATCGTCAGGCTGACCGCGTCGAAGCCGCTGAACGGCAGGCAGATCAGCGACAATCCGCGCAGCCCGTAATACCAGAACAGCAGCCAGCGCGAGTCGAAGCGATCGGTGAGCCAACCCGACAGCGTCGTGCCGATGATGTTGAAGATGCCGATGAAGGCAAGCAGCGCCGCACCGCGCGTCTCGGGAATGCCGTTGTCGAAGCAATAGGGAATGAAATGCGTGGCGACGAGGCCGCTGGTCGACAGCCCGCACACGAAGAACGTCGCCGCCAGCAGCCAGAAGGCGCGCGAGGCCCGGACCTCTGTCAGGACGGTCACGGCCGCGACCAGCGGATTGATGCGGCTGGGCGGCGGCGGCGTCTCGATGCGCGTTCCGCCGAGCGGCGGCAGGCCCTTGTCGGCGGGATGCTCGCGCAGGAACACGGCGGCGAGCGCGACGACGCCGGAACAGATGGTGACCGCGAGCGCGACCGGACGCCAGCCGCCCTGCTCGGAGAGAAAGGCGAGCGACGGGAGGAACACGAGCTGTCCCGCCGCCATCGCCGCGGTCAGCAGGCCGACGACGAGCCCGCGATGCGAGACGAACCAGCGATTGACGATCGCCGTACCCAGCGGCAGCGAGACGACGCCCGCGCCGATCCCCATCATCACGCCCCAGGTCAGCATAAGCTCCCAGGGATGGGTCATGGCGAGGCTCGCGGCGGTGGCCAGCGCCATCAAGAACAGGGCAGCGAGCAACGTGCGCACGATCCCGAAATTCTGAACCGCCGCGGCCGCGAAGGGCCCGGTGAAGCCGTAGAAGAAGATCGACAGCGCGGCGGCCATCGAGATCGTCGCGCGCGACCAGCCGAACTCCTGCTCGAGCGGCAGGATCAGCACACCGATCGTGCCGCGGATCCCGGCCGAGACCAGGAGCATCGCGAAGGCGATCGCCGCGATCACCCAGGCATAGTGGATGCGCGGCGCGGCGGCGGGTTCGGTCATGGCATCGTGTCCTGTTCGAAAGCGCCGCGAAGGCCGGGGCGGATCATGGCGGGGTTCGGGCGGTCTCGCCACCCGCGCGCGCGCGCAGCCGCGCGAGTTGCGCTTCGCGACGCGCGATGTAGACCGAGGCGGCGGCGATCATCGCACCGCCGATCCAAGTCCAGATGTCCGGGATCTCTCCGAACGCGAGCCAGGCCAGCGCGGCGGCCATCGGCAGGCGGATGAAGTCGAGCGACGCGACAAGCGAGGCGTCGAGGCAACCGATGGCGCGCGTGACCGCCTGATGCCCGACCGTACCCAGCAGGCCGAGGGCGACGAGCCAGAGCCAGGACGCCGCGTCCGGCCAGATCCAGCCGGGCAGGGCGGCGAGCAGGGCGAGCGGCGTCGCGAGCAACGTCATGTAGGTGACGATGGTGTTCGGGTCCTCGGTGCGCGTCAGGCGCTTCACGACCACCGAGGTGATCGCGCCGGTCGCGGAGGACAGCAGGACGAGCAGATGCGCCGACGTCACCACCTCGAGCCCGGGCCGGAGGATGATCATGGCGCCCAGGAAACCGATCACGGTCGCGGTCCAGCGCCGCAGCCGTACCACCTCGCCGAGCAGGAGCACGGCGAGGACCGTCGCGAAGAGCGGCTGGGTGAAGCCGAGCGCGATCGCCTCGGCCAGCGGCAGGGTGACCAGGGCGCTGAACCAGCAGAACATCGACACGAAGGCGAGCACCGAGCGCCCGACATACATCCGGAAATTGCTGGTCCGCAGCCCCACCAGCCCGACCCTGGCGAGCCAGGGCAGCATCCAGGCGAGCGCCAGCGCGTTCCGGAAGAAGACGAGTTCCTCGGGCGGCAGGAACCGGGTCAGGTAGCGGGCCACGACGCCCATGCAGGCGAAGGCGACGCACGCGAACACCATCCACAGCACGCCGCGCGGCGTCGGCTGCAGACGGCTCCAACCGCGCACCAGGGCATCGGGAGCAGGCATGGGATGGCAAACTGTCCCGCTGCCGATGGGATGACCAGCGCAATTCCGGGACCCGGCCCTGCGGCAGCCGCGCGGCGGCGCGGCGGCGCGGCCGTCTTCACGCGCGCGCGCCTCTGCGCCATGATCGTCGCGTTCCTCGACGCAAGACAGCGGAGCAGACGCGCATGACCTCCCCATCGGACCTCCTCTGGACACCGTCGCCGGAGCGGCGGGCGCAGGCGAACATCGTCGCCTTCGCGCGCGAGGCCGGCGCGGCGCATGGCCGCACCTTCGC
>CAIOSQ010000339.1 GCA_903860935.1 uncultured Rhodospirillales bacterium
GCGCGTGATCGCCTGACGGATCCACCATGTCGCGTAGGTCGAGAACTTGTAGCCGCGGCGGTACTCGAACTTGTCGACCGCCTTCATCAGGCCGATGTTTCCTTCCTGGATCAGGTCGAGGAACTGCAGGCCGCGATTGGTGTATTTCTTCGCGATCGAGATCACGAGGCGCAGATTGGCCTCGACCATCTCCTTCTTCGCGCGCGCAGCCTCTCGCTCGCCCTGCTGGACGGTCTGGACGATGCGCTTGAACTCGGCGATCGGCAGGCCGGAGCGCTCGGAGATCTCCGCGATCTCGGCGCGCAGCGCTTCGATCTCGTCGCGGTAGCGCGGCTGGCCGAACTTCTCCCAGCCCTTGTGCTCGAGCTTGGTCACGCGCGCGAACCAGCGCGGATCGACTTCCTTGCCCTGGTACTTGGACAGGAATTCCTCGCGCTTCACGCCGCAGGAATCGGCGATGCGCATCAGCTTGCCTTCGGCGCTGACCAGCCGGCGGTTGAACTCGTGCAACTGTTCGACGAGTTGGTCGATGCGTGCGTTGTTGAGGCGCACGCCCTGCATCATCTCGACCAGCTCGGTCTTCGCCTTCTGGTAGAGCTTTTCCTGCGCCGGGTTGAAGGCACGACCCTCATGGAGCGCTTCCTGGCGCTTCTCCTGGGTCTTGTGCATCCGCCGGTAGGTCGCGGCGATCGCCTCGAACTGCTCCAGCACCTGCGGCTTGAGCTGCATTTCCATCGCCGACAGCGACAGGCTGGCTTCGTCGCCCTCGCCACCTTCGCCGCCTTCGCCACCCTCGCCGCTGCCTTCGCCGGGCTCGGGCGGCTCGCGCTCGTCGTCATCGGCCTGCGCGTCGGCGGGGTCGAGATTCGCACCGCCGCCCTCGGCGCCCGGGCCGCCGCCCATGGTCGCCTCGAGGTCGATGATGTCGCGCAGCAGCATCTTCCCTTCCATGAGGGCGTCGCGCCACTGCACGATCGCGCGCATGGTGAGCGGGCTCTCGCAGAGCCCGCCGATCATCTTGTCGCGGCCGGCCTCGATGCGCTTGGCGATCGCGATCTCGCCTTCCCGCGAGAGCAACTCGATCGACCCCATCTCGCGCAGATACATGCGCACGGGATCGTCGGTGCGGCCGAGCGACTCTTCGTCGACATTGCCGCTCGCGCTGCCGCCCGGTTCGCTCTCGGCCTCTTCGCCACCGCCCTCGGCGGCGGCCGGGCGCGCCTGCGCCTGGGGCTTCTCGGTGTCTTCCGCTTCCTCGTTCTCGATGACGTTGACGCCGGCTTCGGAGAGCACGGCGAGCGTGTCCTCGATCTGCTCCGACGAGGATTTCTCGGGCGGAAGGATCGCGTTGATCTCGTCGTAGGTGACGTAGCCGCGTTCCCGGCCCCGGGCGATCATCTTCTTGATCGCCGCGGCGGTGCCGTCCATCAGCGGCCCGTCGACGCTGTCGTCGCGCTGCTGCGCCTGGGTATCGACCGGCTTGTTCTTCGATGCCATCTCGGAGCGGATCCTTGCTTGTCTGAAATCCGGGTTGCTGGACCTTGGCGCCGTTCAGCGCCGCCTGGTGGTATCGCCAGGGGCAAGAAGCGGCGATTCGTCGTCGATCTCCTGCTCTTGCGCGCGCGCCACCTCGCGCTGCATCTCCTCGATCCTGCGGGCCCAGCCCTCGGTCAACCCGTCGGCGCCGAGATCGGCCGCCCGACGAAGTTCCTCACTGGCCTCCCGCTTATGGAGTTCGAGGAGCATCTTCTTCCAATTCTCCCGCGCCGCCGCCTCGTCATCGGTGCGCACGAAGGCTAACGCCTTGAAAATACTGGAACCCAAAAGGCGCGGGACTATGCCCCCGAAGCCTACCGTGATCAAGTGGAGCCGAACCCCCTCGCGGTCAAGGCGTGGCCGCTTGTCCTGGACCTCCAGAAGTGCGCGCCGCAGACGGTCGAGCTCAGGATCGGCGATATCGAGCCGGGCGAAGGACTCGGCGTCCTCGTCGAGGACCTCCGGGAAGATGATCGCGGTGGCGACCAGGATCTTCAGGCCACGATCCGGGTTCGGCACCGGCATGGTCGCGGCCGGCAGCGTCGGCACCATCGGCGGACCGCCGCGCGACCGTGCCTGCCCGCGGCGGTCGCCGCCTCCGCTTCCGCCGCCGCTCCTGGAGCGGCTGGGCGCGGGGCCGCGCAGCATGCGCCAGACGCGCTGCCGGAATTCCTGGCGGTACATCTCCTGCACCGCCGGATCGGCGATCAGCGTCACCTGACGGTCGAGTTCGGCCTGGAACGCGGCGCGGCGCTCCGGCGTGTCGATCTGCCGGTCCTCGAGGGTCGCGGCCCAGACCATGTCCACCAGGGGGATCGACTGCCGCAGCACGTCCTCCATGCCCTGGCGGCCCGCGGCGCGGATCAGGCTGTCGGGGTCGTCGCCGGGCGGCAGCAGGGCAAATCGCAGCGAGCGCCCGGGCTTGAGCAGCGGCAGGGCCCGCTCGGCGGCCCGGCGCGCGGCGCGCCGGCCGGCGGCATCCCCGTCGAGGCAGATGAACGGCTCCGGAGCGAGCCGCCAGAGCAGCTCGAGCTGGCCTTCCGTGAGGGCGGTGCCGAGCGGGGCGACCGCGCCGCGCAGCCCGGCCTCGTGGAGCGCGATCACGTCCATGTAGCCTTCGGCGACGATCGCCTCGCAGCCCTCGCGCACCCCGGTCCGGGCGCGATCCAGCGCGTAGAGGGTCCGGCCCTTGTCGAACAGGGGCGTGTCGCGGGAGTTGAGGTATTTGGGTTGCCCGTCGCCCAGGATCCGCCCGCCGAAGGCGATGGTCTGGCCGCGGCGGTCGGCGATCGGGAACATCACGCGGCCGCGGAAGAAGTCGAAGGGCTCGCGCCCGTCGTCGGGGCGGACCAGGAGCCCGGCCTCGATCTGCAACGCCTCCTCGAAGCCCTGGCGCCGCAGCGCCTGGCGCAGGGCATCGCGCCCCTCGGGTGCATAGCCGAGCCGGAACGCGCGGATCGTCGCCTCGCCGAGGCCGCGGCGGCGCAGATACTCCATCCCCGGCCGGCCGGCGGCCGACCAGAGCTGCTGTTCGAACCAGGCCGCCGCGGCCTCGACGGCGTCGGTCAGGGTCTTGCGCCGCTCCTCGCGCGCCGTGTCCTGGGGCGTCTGGCGGGGGACCTCGAGCCCGGCCTCCTGCGCGAGGTGTTCGACCGCTTCGGGGAAGCCGAGGCTGTCGGCGCGCATCATGAAGCCGATCACGTCGCCATGCGCGCCGCACCCGAAGCAGTGGAAGAAGCCCTTGTCGTCATTGACGAAAAAGCTCGGGCTCTTCTCGTTGTGGAACGGGCAGAGCCCGGAGAATTCCCGCCCCTTCTTGACCAACCGCACGCGCCTGCCGACCACCGACGAGCAGGTCAGGCGGTTGCGGATCTCGTCGAGGAACTGGGGCGGAAAGGCCATCGCGCTCGGCTGGGTGCGGTTCGGGGAAAGCGGCAGTATAGCGCGGCCGACGGAGCCGTCAGAGGTCGGCGAACCCCAGTGTCCGACAGGCATGAGCGGCGATCATGCTCTCCTCGTCGGTGGGAACCACCCAGGCCGAGGCGCGCGATCCGGGCCGCGAGATCCGCGGGCCGCCGGCCGCGTTCGCCGCCGGGTCGAGGTCGATGCCGAGCCAGGCCGACATGGCGCAGATCCCGGCCCGCGTCTCGGCGTCGTTTTCGCCGATCCCGGCCGTGAAGACGAGGGCGTCGAGACCGCCGAGCGCCGCGGCCAGCGACCCGATCTCCCGCCCGGCGCGGTAGACGAAGAGGTCGATGGCCTTGCGTGCGCGCGGATCGGCGGAGGCGCGCAGCACCCGCATGTCGCTGGAGATCCCGGAGACGCCGAGCAGTCCCGATTCGCGATAGAGCAGCGTCTCGAGCGCGCGCGCATCCATCGCATGGCGGTCGATAAGATGCAGGATCACGCCGGGGTCGATCGCGCCGCAGCGCGTCCCCATCATCAGCCCATCGAGGGCGGTGAAGCCCATGGTCGATGCGACCGACAGGCCCGCGCGCAGGGCGCAGAGGCTTGCCCCATTGCCGAGATGGGCGACGACGACCCGCGCCCCGGCGAGGTCCGGCGCGAGGACGGGCAGGCGCCGTGCGATGTATTCGTAGGACAGGCCGTGGAAACCGTAGCGCCGCACGCCCTCGGCGGCGAAGCGCTCGGGCAGCGCGAAGCTCTGCGCCAGCGCGGGCTGGACGCGGTGGAAGGCGGTGTCGAAGCACGCCACCTGGGGCAGGTCGGGGCGCGCCGCCCGCCAGGCGCGGATCGGCGCGAGGTTGTGCGGCTGGTGGAGCGGCGCGAGCGGCACGAGCGCGTCGAGCGCCCCCAGCACCGCGTCGTCGACCCTGACCGGCGCGTCGAAACGCGTTCCGCCATGGACGACGCGATGCCCGATCGCGGCCAGGTTCCGGCC
>CAIOSQ010000340.1 GCA_903860935.1 uncultured Rhodospirillales bacterium
ACCGAAGCTCGACATGATCGACGCGATGATGACCGCCGCCGCCGCGCCGCGCGGCGACGGCGCATGAACCGCAAGACGACGACACGACACGACAGGATGACCCGATGGCCTTCGATACGATGATCTTCCTCAGCTACACCCTGCCGGCCGACGCGCTGGCGCGCGGCTACGAGCCCTGGCTGCGGGAGGTCGACAATCCCTTCTTCAACGCCGTGCCGGGCATGGGGCGCTACGAGAACTGGCGCAACGTCACCCAGGACCCAGCCGATCTGCCCTTCGAGCATTTCGACTTCCTGCATCCGGCGACGGCCGAGGATCTGGAGCGCGTGTGGTTCGACGCCGACCTCGACGCCTTCCGCAAGGGCTGGATCCGCAAATGGGGCTATGGCGCGACCGGCATGACGCCCAACCGCGCCACCACCCATGGCTGGCTCGCCACGCGCCTGAGCGCGCCCGCGCCGGTCCGTCAGGATTGGTGCGTGATCGCCGGCGACGCGCCGGAGGAGGCGGGCGGCGAGCGCTGGCGCATCGTCGAGGCGCTACGCAAGCATTACGCGATCGGCTTCGCGCCGCCGGGCGAGCCCTGGCGCGCGCCGCTGCAGCCGGGCCAGGGGCCGGGCTTCGTCGAGTTCTCGATCCATTACGTGGAAGACGAAATCGCCGCGCGCGCCCTCGCCGATCGTCTTGCGTCGATACCCCTGGTCATCGCCACGCTCATGGCCGCCCCTTCAAAACCTCCCCAGCTTTGATTTGCGCTGGAGACACGGGGCAATCGATGGCACGGCGTTTCGGCGCAAATCAAAGCTGGGGAGGTTTTGAAGGGGTGCGGGACGCGTGCGCGGCGCTGGTGCCGGCGGCGCGGCCCAGGACGGTGGCGGTGAGCAGGCCATTGCCGGAGAGATAGCCCCAGCGCGACGGGCCGGAGAGGCCGCGCGCGGCACCGCCGCCGGCGAAGAGATTGGGCAAGGGCACGCCACCGGGGCGCAGGACGCGCGCCTCGGGATCGACCACCAGCCCGCCCTGCGTGTGGTAGAGCGCGCCGGTGACCTTGACGCCGCAATAGGGCGGCGCGAGCGGCGCCGTGCCGGCGAAGACGCGCCCGAAGCCGTCGGCGACACCGCTCGCGCGACGCGCTTCGACCTCCGCCAGGGTCCGCGCCAGTGCCGCCTCGGGCAGGCCGAGGGCCAGGGCGAGGCCTTCGATCGTGTCGGCGCGCTTGATGCCGCCGAGCGCCTTGACCTCTTCGTAGTCGGTGAAGCCCAGCACCGGCGCCTCGCGCGCGCCATCGAAGATCGTCCAGGCGACGCGGCCGGGCTGGCGCACGACCTCGACCGCCTGTTCGGAATAGCCCGAGGCCTCGTTGGAGAAGCGCTCGCCCGCCACGTTCACCTGGAAGCCGCCACCGCTGATCAGGCCCCAGGTCATGGTGTTGCCGTAGGGATGCGCCACCGCGCCATGGCCCTGGTAGCCGCCCATGTCGGCGAGCGCGGCGCCCAGCACCTCGCCCCAGCGCATCGCGTCGCCGGTATTGCCCACATGGCCGGCATAGTCGGCATCGGCGATCTCGGGAATGTAGCGGCGCAGCATCTCCTTGTTGCCGCCGAAGCCGTTGCAGGCAAGCACCAGCGCGCCGCAGCCCACCGTCTCGCGCGACCCGTCGGGACGCGCGAAGCGCACCGCGCGCACGCGGCCATCGGCATCGGCGAAGAGATCCTCGGCGGTCGCGCCGGTGACGATGTCGATCGCGCTGCGCCCGGCGGCGGCGAGCAGCGCCGCCTCGAGCTCGCGCCCCGAGCGGTGCGGCGTCGCGTGCATGCGCAGCCGGCTGTGGCCGGGATAGAGGAACCCCTCGACCAGCGTCAGGACGACGTCGTGGCGCTCCATCAGCCAGTCGACCGCGGGTCCCGAGGCGCGCGCCACGGCGAGCGCCATGGCCGGGTCGGTCTGCTGCTTGGCCTTGGCGAGGATGTCGGCGGCGAAGCGCTCGGGCGTGTCGTCGATGCCGAGCCGCGCCTGCAGCTTCGTGCCCGCGGCCGGGATCATGCCGGTCGACAGCGACGTGCTGCCGGTGGGCGCGGCGTCGCGCTCCAGGACGAGAACCTCGGCGCCGCCCTCGTGCGCGGCGAGCGCCGCGGTCAGGCCGCAGGCCCCGGCACCGACAACGACGACGGGGATCTCGACATCGAAGACGGCTTCGGCGGCGGGCAGGATCGGCATGGCTGACCTCAAGTCTGGGCCGGCGCCCAGTCGGGGCGCGGGATGGCGCGATAGGCCTCGCGCAGGGCGGAAGACCATTGCTCGCTGATCTGGCGGAAATAGGGGTCGTCGCCATGGATGCGCCGCCGGATGTCGGTGCGGCAGGCGTCGCGGCGATAGACGAGGAGATCGATCGGCAGTCCGACCGAGAGATTGGAGCGCAGCGTCGAATCCATCGACACCAGGACGAGCTTGATCGCGTCGTAGAGCGGCGTGTCGTACCGCGCGGCGCGGTCGAGGATCGGCTTGCCGTATTTATGCTCGCCGATCTGGAGGAAGGGCGTCTCCTCGGTCGCCTCGATGAAATTGCCGGCCGAGTAGATCTGGAACAGGCGCATCCGCCGCCCCGCGATCTGGCCGGCGAGCAGGATCGACACGTCGAAGGAGATGCCCTGGCCGCGCATCGCCTCGCCATGCGCGGCGAAGGCCTTGCGGATCGCCTCGCCGACGAGCTGCGCGGTCGCGAACATGCTGGGCGTGGTGGCGAGCGAGAAGGTGCCGTCGAGCGTCTCGCTCGCGAAACCCTCCTGCACCATGTTCACGACGATCTGGCTGAGCGAGAGATTGCCCGCCGTCATCATGCAGACCAGCCGCTCGCCGGGATGCTCCACGACATGCATCTTGTTGAAGGTCGAGATGTTGTCGACGCCCGCGTTGGTGCGGGTGTCGGAGAGCAGCACCAGCCCTTCGGCAAGGCGCAGCCCGACGCAATAGGTCATGTCGGATCCAAGTCCCTGGTCGCGATGTCCGGCGCACCTTGGGACACGATCGCGACCGCCGCAAGCGTCGCGACGCTTGCGGACGTCAGCTCAGATACTGCTTCGAGATCTCGTCGCCGAGGACGATGTTGCGATCGATGAATTCGGTCAGGAATTCGTGCAGTCCCTGGCGGAAGATGTCCTCGATGCGGCCATAGCGCAGACGGGCGTGCATCTGTCCGGCGAGGCGATGGCATTCGCCGCGCCGGCCATAGGAATCGGCGAGCAGGTCGAGATGGCGCGACAGGTCGAAGCAGCACGAGACCAGCGAGCGCGGCATCTCCGGTCGCAGGATCAGGAGATCCGCGACCAGCCAGGGCTTGAGCCGGTCGCGATAGACCCAGTGATAGGCGCGCTGCGCCGAAACCGAGCGCAGGATCGAGGTCCATTGATAATAGTCGCGCGTGCCGCCGACCCCGTCCTCGCGCGGTAGCAGGACATGGTACTTGACGTCGAGGATGCGCGCGGTGCTGTCGGCGCGCTCGATCGCCATGCCCAGCCGCGTGAACCAGTAGGCATCGTTGCGCAGCATCGTGCCGAGCGCCGCGCCGCCGAAGCGCAGCGAGCGTTCCTTCACCCATTCGAGGAAGCGGCGCACGTTTTCCAGCGCGAAATCCTCGTCGCGCAGCGCGCGCGCCTCGAGCCAGGCCGAATTGACGGCCTCCCACATGTCGGTGGTGATGCCGGTGCGGTCGGTGCGCGCATTGCGCCGCGCCATCTCCAGGCAGGCGAGGATCGAGGCGGGGTTGGCGGGATCGCGGGTCAGGTGGTCGATCACCGCCTGCGCCGTCGGCTGGCGGCCGCCGGCGTAGAAGCTCGCCTCGCATCCCGCGGCGACGATGGTCGAGTGCCATTCGGTCGCGTCGCCGCCGGCCTCCTGCGACAGGCTGGCCATGCGCAGCCCGACATCGAGCAGGCGGGCGAGATTCTCGCTGCGCTCGATATAGCGCGCGAGCCAGAAGAGATTGTCGGCGGTGCGGCTCAGCATCGGTGCCTCCTCACGCCTCGACGATCCAGGTGTCCTTGGTGCCGCCACCCTGGCTGGAATTCACCACCAGCGAGCCCTCGCGCAGCGCCACGCGTGTGAGCGCGCCGGGCACCAGGCGGATCTCCTTGCCGACCAGCAGATACGGCCGCAGGTCGACATGGCGCGGCGCGACGCCCGAGGCGACGAAGGTCGGGCAGGTCGACAGCGCGAGCGTCGGCTGCGCGATGTAGCCCGAGGGATTCGCGCGCAGCCGCGCGGCGAATTCGGCGCGCTCGGCCGTCGAGGCATGCGGGCCGACCAGCATGCCGTAGCCGCCCGATCCGGCGACGTCCTTGACGACGAGTTCGTCGAGATGATCGAGCGCGTAGGCGAGCCCCTCCGCCTCGCTGCAGCGCCAGGTCGGCACGTTCTTCAGGATCGGCTCCTCGCCGAGATAGAAGCGGACCATGTCCGGCACGAAGGTGTAGACGGCCTTGTCGTCGCTCACCCCGGCGCCGGGCGCGTTGGCGATCGTCACGTTGCCCGCGCGATAGGCGGCCATGATGCCCGGCACGCCGAGCGCCGAGTCCGGCCGGAAGACCTCAGGGTCGAGGAAGGCGTCGTCGATGCGGCGATAGAGCACGTCGACGCGCTGCAGGCCGCGCGTCGTGCGCATGTAGACGATCAGGTCCTGCACGACGAGATCGACGCCCTCGACCAGTTCGATGCCCATCTCGTCGGCGAGGAAGGAATGCTCGTAATAGGCGCTGTTGTACTGTCCGGGCGTGAGCAGCGCGACGACCGGATCGCCCTTGCAGTTGGGCGGCGCGACGGACCGCAGCGTGTCGAGCAGCAGATCCGGATAATGCGAGACCGGCTTGACCCGACAGCGCGTCAGCAACTCCGGGAAGAGCCGCGTGGTGACCTCGCGGTTCTCCAGCATGTAGGAGACGCCCGACGGCGTGCGGCAATTGTCCTCGAGCACATAGAATTCGTCGGCCGAGACGCGCACGACGTCGATGCCCGCGACATGGGTATAGACGTCCTGCGCGACCTTCAGGCCGCGCATCTGCTCGAGGAAGCCGGCGTTGCGCAGCACGAGATCGGCCGGGATCCGGCCGGCGCGCAGGAATTCCTGGGCGCCGTACATGTCGGCGATGAAGGCGTTGAGCGCGCGCACGCGCTGGGTCAGACCGCCCGACAGGAACTCCCATTCCCGGCTGTCGAGGATGCGCGGAATGACGTCGAACGGGATCAGCCGCTCCGGATCGCCACCCTCGGTATAGACCGCGAAGGTGATGCCGGTCCGGCGGAAGATGAACTCCGCCTCGCGACGCTTGGTCTCCATGACCTCGCGCGACGTCGCGGCGAGCCAGTCGCGCACCCGTTCGTATTGCGGGCGGCAGGAGCCGGGCGGCCCCATCTCGTCGAAAGCCTGCGTCGCCATCGCCTCTCCCTGCACCGGGCCCGCCCGGCCTGAT
>CAIOSQ010000341.1 GCA_903860935.1 uncultured Rhodospirillales bacterium
AGACGAAGTCCTCGGCGCGAAAGCGCTTCAAGGTCAGCGCCACGGGCAAGGTGTTCGTCGGCGTCGCCAACAAGCGCCACAACATGCGCAAGCGCTCGAACCGCATGCTGCGCCAGGCGCGCGGCACCAAGCAGCTGAGCCCTGGCCACGCGGCCAAGGTCGTCAAGCAGTGGCTCCACGACTGAGCCGGGGAGAATAGTCATGGCACGCGTCAAGCGCGGCGTTACCGGCCGCGCACGTCACAAGGAAGTCATCAAGGCCGCCAAGGGCTATGTCGGCCGCTCCGGCAGCAGCTTCCGCCCGGCGCTCGAGCGCCTCGAGAAGGCCCTCCAGTACGCCTATCGCGACCGTCGCAACCGCAAGCGCGACTTCCGCGGGCTCTGGATCCAGCGCATCAACGCCGGCGCGCGGCTCCACGGCCTCACCTATTCGCGCCTGATGGACGGCATCAAGAAGGCCGGCATCGCGGTCGACCGCAAGGTTCTCGCGGATCTCGCCGTCACCGATCCGGCCGGCTTCGGCGCGCTCGTCAACCAGGCCAAGGCCGCCCTCGGCTGACCCGAGGGAACGGGCGAACGAACGGAAGGGCCTGGCCGGCAAGCCGGGCCTTTTTCGTTTCGCGCCGTCCCGTCCAGACATCCCCCAAAAACCGGGAAACGACATGACGGACGACATCGCCGCCCTGATCGCCGACGCCAGAAGCCGTATCGAGGCCGCCGCTGACGGTGCCGCTCTCGAAGCCCTGCGCGTCGAGTGGCTTGGCAAGAAGGGGCGCATCACCGAGTTGATGAAAACGCTCGGCGCCATCCCAGCAGACGAGCGCAAGGCCCGTGGCGCCGCGCTCAATGTTGCCAAGGACGAGGTCGCCGGCCTGCTCGCCGCCCGCGGCGCCGTGCTCGCGGAATCCGAACTCGACGCGCGACTCGCGCGCGAGCGGATCGACGTCACGTTGCCGCCTCGACCGCTGCCCGACGGCCGCGTCCACCCGATCAGCCAGACGATCGACGAGTTGACCGCGATCTTCGGCGAGATGGGCTTCTCCGTCGCCGAAGGTCCGGACATCGAGGACGACTGGTACAATTTCACCGCGCTGAACATTCCGGCCGAGCATCCGTCCCGGCAGATGATGGACACGTTTTATCTGCGCAGTGCGGGAGAGGCCGGCGCGCCGCCCAAGGTGCTGCGCACGCATACCAGCCCGGTGCAGATCCGCACGATGATGAGCGTCAAGCCTCCCATCCGTGTGATCATTCCAGGGCGCACCTACCGTTCCGACCACGACGCGACCCACTCGCCGAACTTTCATCAGGTCGAGGGGTTGGTGATCGACAAGGCCATCCACATGGGCCATCTCAAGGGCTGCCTGCAGGAATTCTGCCGCGCCTATTTCGAGGTTGCGGACCTGCCCTTGCGGTTTCGTCCCTCGCATTTCCCCTTCACGGAGCCTTCGGCGGAGGTCGACATCGGTTGCTCGCGCGCCGGCGGCGAACTCAAACTCGGCAATCACGGCGACTGGCTCGAGATCCTCGGCTGCGGGATGGTGCATCCGAAGGTGATCGCGAATTGCGGTCTCGATCCGGAGGAATGGCAGGGCTTCGCCTTCGGAATGGGGATCGAGCGGATCACGATGCTGAAATACGGGATCCCCGACTTGCGGACCTTCTACGAGGCCGATCTGCGCTGGTTGCGCCATTACGGTTTCATGCCGCTCGACGTGCCGTCGATGACCGGAGGGCTGGCGCGATGAAATTCACGCTGTCCTGGCTCAAGGAACATCTCGAGACATCCGCCAGCCTCGCCGAGATCTGCGACGCGGTCACCGCGATCGGGCTTGAACTCGAATCGGTCGATGACCGGGGCGCCACGCTCGCGCCCTTCATCGTCGGGTATGTCGTGGAGGCGCGCAAGCACCCTGATGCCGATCGTCTGCGCGTCTGCATCGTCGATACCGGCACGGAACAGGTGCAGGTGGTCTGCGGCGCGCCAAATGCGCGCACGGGCATGAAGGGCGTGTTTGCGCGCGCCGGGCTGACCATTCCGGGCACCGGGTTGCAGCTCAAGGCCGGGATGATACGCGGTCAGGCCTCCAACGGCATGCTGTGCTCGGCTCGCGAGATGGGCCTGTCGGACGAGCATGACGGGATCATCGATCTGCCCGCCGATGCGCCACTGGGCGTTCCCTTCGCCCGCGTACTTGGCCTTGACGATGCCGTGATCGACGTCGCGATCACGCCGAACCGCCAGGATTGCCTCGGCGTGCGCGGCATCGCGCGCGATCTCGCGGCCAAGGGGATCGGTACGCTCAAGCCGCGGCATGTCGTTCCGGTTCCCGGCGCCTTCGCGAGCCCGCTAGCGGTCCGCTTCGACCTGCCGGCCGATGCCGCGAGCGCCTGTCCGTTCTTCGTCGGTCGCCATGTCCGCGGCGTCAGGAACGGCCCGAGCCCGCAATGGCTCCAGGATCGGCTTGCGGCGATCGGGCTCAGGCCGATCTCGGCCCTGGTGGATATCACCAACTTCATGACATTCGATGTCGGTCGTCCCTTGCATGTCTTTGATGCCGCGAGGGTGTCGGGCGGGATCGTCGTGCGCCTGGCGCGTCCTGGCGAGACCATCGCGGCGTTGAACGGGAAGACCTACACGCTGACCGGCGCCGAGACCGTGATCTCCGACGAGAGCGGTGACGCCGAGGGGCTTGGCGGCGTCATCGGGGGCGAAGACTCCGGCTGCACGGAGGCGACGACCGACGTCTTCCTCGAAGCGGCGCTCTTCGACCCGATCCGGACCGCGCAGACAGGGCGCACGCATCAGATCGTCTCCGACGCCCGGTACCGCTTCGAGCGCGGCCTCGACCCTGAGGCGGTGATCGAGGGCATGGAAGCGGCCACGCGCATGATCCTCGACCTCTGCGGCGGCGAGGTCAGCGAACCCGTGATCGCCGGCGCCGTTCCGAACTGGCGGCGCAGCTTCACCCTGCGCAAGGAACGGGTGGCGAGCCTGGGCGGGGTCGACGTGCCCGCCGCGGAGCAGCGCCGTATCCTCGAGGCGCTTGGCTTCACGGTGACGGACGCGGGCGCTCGCTTTGATGTCGCGCCGCCATCCTGGCGCTCGGACATCCATGGAGAGGCCGACCTCGTGGAGGAGATCGCGCGGATCTGGGGCTTCGACCGGCTCGAGGCCGTCACGATGCCGCGCGACAGCGCATTGCCGGCACCGGCGCTGACGCCCGCCCAGCGACGCGTGCGCGACGCGCGCCGCGCACTGGCTGGTCTCGGCCTGGTCGAGGCGGTGACGTTCTCGTTCATGCAGAAGAGCGTCGCGGCGCTGTTCGGCGGCACGAATCCGGCGCTCGAACTGCTCAACCCAATCTCCAGCGATCTCGACTTCATGCGGCCGAGCATCGTGCCGAACCTGTTGCTCGCCGCCAAACGCAACGCGGATCGTGGACTTGGCGACTCGGCCCTGTGCGAGGTCGGTCCCCAATTCGCCGACGACACACCCACCGGACAGTCCATGATGGCGACCGGCCTGCGCAGCGGTGCCGCAGCGCCTCGCAGTTGGGGCGTTCAGGCGCGGGTGGTCGATGCGCTGGATGCCAAGGGCGACGCGCTCGCCCTTCTTCAGGCACTGGGGGCTCCGGTCGAGAACCTCCAGACCACACGCGACGCACCGGGGTACTACCATCCCGGCCGGTCCGGGTGCCTGAGGCTCGGCGCGAAGATCGTCGCGGTGTTCGGCGAACTCAATCCGCGGATTCTCGCCGCGATGGATGTCCGCACGCCGGCGGTCGCCTTCGAGGTGACGCTCGACGTCGTGCCCCTCCCCAAGGCGCGCGCGGGGCGCGCGCGGCCGCTTCTGAAACTTGCCGCGCTGCAACCGGTCGAGCGTGATTTCGCCTTCCTGGTCGATAGCGGTGTCGAAGCGGAAAAGCTCGTGCGCGCCATCAAGGGCGTCGCCAAGGACATCGCGGCGCAGGCCGCGATCCTGTCTGTCGGGGTCTTTGACGTCTACGAGGGCAAGGGATTGCCCGAAGGGCGTAAATCGCTCGCCATCACCGTGCGTCTTCAACCTGCGGCGCGAACCTTGACCGACGCGGAGATCGACGCGATCGCGCAGAGGATCGTCGCATCGGCCGCCAAGGCGACGGGCGCGACGTTGCGCGGCTGATCGCGGCGGCAGGCGGAGCGACGACCGGTCGGCCAGCGGGCAGTCCCCCCGCGGCCGGCCCCCCGCGGCCGGCCCCCCGCCGCGGCCGTTCCGCGTACTTAGCCGTGGACGGCGCGGCTGTCCGACGGCGCTTGGGCGCGCGACTCCATGCCGTAGTCGCGCAGCACGGAGGCGACGCGCAACCGGTAGTCGCGAAACACGCCGCCACGCCCTGCGGCCTGGGCGAGGCGGTGGCCCTCGACCGTGCGCCAGCGCGCGACCGCGTCCTCGTCGCGCCAGAAAGAGATCGACAGCAGCTTTCCCGGCTCGGTCAGGCTTTCGAAGCGCTCCACCGAAATGAACCCCTCGATGCCGGCGAGTTCGCTGCGCAACCCGCCCGCGATGTCCATGTAGTCCTGGCGTCGGCCCGCCGCGGGCCAAACTTCGAAGATGATCGCGATCATGAGCGCTCCATACGTGCGTGCCGCTTTCGTCGTCTACAGCAGCGCATGGACAGCGTCACGACGCCTCTCGACCGGATGGCGCTCTGGGACTAGGGTCTATGAGCCGGTGGCCGCGGGGGACCATCGACCGTGAGGGATGAAGACATGCAGCAGACACGATATTCGGCACCGGCAAGCATTGAAGAGGCGGTTGCCATCATGGCGGCCGCGAACGGGGCAGGGCGCATCCTGGCCGGCGGCACGGATCTGTTGGTGCAGATGCGCGCCGGTGTCGTCGCTCCGGGCGCGATCGTCGACGTGAAGCGGATCGCCGAGATGACGACGATCGTCGAGGAATTGGGCGGGTTCCGGATCGGCGCCGCGGTCTCCGCCGCCGTGATCGGCGAGCATGAGCGCCTCGCACAGGCGTGGCCCGGGGTGGTCGAGGCCGTCAACCTGATCGGCTCGAAGCAGGTCCAGGGGCGGGCTTCGGCTGGCGGCAATCTCTGCAATGCGTCGCCAGCGGCCGATAGCGGTCCGGCCTTGGTGGCGGCAGGTGCCATGCTCACCATCCAGGGGCCAAAGGGGCGACGCGACCTGCCGGTCGAGAAACTCCATGCCGGTCCCGGGCGCACGACGCTGGAGCCCGGCGAACTGATCGTGTCGATCGTCCTGCCGCCGAGGCCGGCGCGCTCGGGCGATGCCTATCTGCGCCTCATACCGCGGACCGAGATGGATATCGCCGTGGTCGGGTGCGGCGTCAGCCTCGCCTTCGAGGGGGATGTCTGCACATCGGCCCGGGTCGGGCTCGGCGCGGTCGCGCCCACCGTTCTGCTGGTCGGCGACGCGGCATCCGCCCTGATCGGTTCGCGCCTCGAGCCCGATGCGATCGCCAGGGCCGCGGCCGCGTGCCGGGCCGCCTGCCGTCCGATCGACGACAAGCGCGGCACGATCGCCTACCGCACCAAGATCGCCGGCGTGCTGCTCGCGCGCGCCACGGCCATCGCCGCACAGCGTGCACGGAGCCACTGAGCCATGTCCAAGATCCATGTTTCCGCCGTCGTGAACGGTGAACCGATCGAGTATCTCTGCGATCCAGCGCATACCCTGCTCGACGTGCTGCGCGACCAGCTTGGCCTGACGGGTAGCAAGGAAGGCTGCGGGTCCGGCGATTGCGGCGCCTGCAGCGTGACGATCGATGGTCGTTTGACCTGCGCCTGTCTCGTCCTCGGCGCCGAGGTCGATGGCATGTCGATCGGCACGATCGAGGGGCTCGCCCAGGGCGACCAGTTGCATCCGCTCCAGAAGAAATTCGTCGAGATGGCCGCGCTGCAATGCGGCGTCTGCACGCCGGGCGTCCTGGTCGCCGCGAAGGCGCTGCTCGACCGCAACCCCGATCCGAGCGAGACGGAGGTCCGATACTGGCTCGCCGGCAATCTCTGCCGCTGCACCGGCTACGACAAGATCATCCGCGCGGTCCTCGATGTGGCCGCCGACATGAAGGAGACCGCACGATGAGCGCACGCCAATTCAAGGTCGTCGGCACGCGGCCCAATCGTCCCGATGGCGCCGACAAGGTGACAGGTCGCGCGCGGTTCGGCGCCGACTGGAACATGCCTGGCCAGTTGACCGGACGCGTCCTGCGCAGTCCGCATGCCCATGCCGTCATCGAATCGATCGACGTCTCGCGGGCCGCGGCTCTGCCCGGCGTGAAGGCCGTGGTCACCGCCGCCGATTTCGGTGAACAGGAAAACCGGATCGTTCCGGCCGGCGAGATGCAGGTCAATCTCCGTGACGTGACGCGCAACGTCATGGCCCGCGAGAAGGCGCTCTATCACGGCCACGCCGTCGCCGCGGTCGCGGCGACCAGCGATGCCATCGCCCGCGACGCCCTGAAGCTGATCGACGTGCGCTACCGCGTGCTCCCGCACGTGATCGACGTCGACGACGCGATGAAGCCCGATGCACCGATCCTGCACGATCATATTCGCACGGAGGGCGTCGAGCCGCGGCCGACTGTTGCGTCGAACGTCGCGAAGCGCATCGACTTCGCCAAGGGCGACGTGGGCAAGGGCTTCGCCGCTGCCGAGGTGACGATCGAGCGTCGGTTCCGGACGGCGCCGGTCCACCAGGGGTATATCGAACCGCACGCCTGCCTCGCGAGCGCAGCCGAGGATGGTCAGGTACAACTCTGGACCACCACGCAAGGGCACTTTCAGGTTCGCGGTTTCTGCAGCCGTCTGCTCGGCATCGAGACATCTCAGATTCGCGTCATGGCGGCCGAGATCGGCGGTGGGTTCGGCGGCAAGACGGTCGTCTATCTCGAGCCGCTCGCCATTCGGCTGTCGCAGAAGGCCGGTAAGCCCGTAAAGATGGTCATGACGCGCGAGGAGGTCTTCCGCGCCTCCGGCCCCACCTCGGGCAGCGTCATGCGCGTCAAGCTCGGCGCGACGCGCGACGGTCGCATCGTCGCGGCGGATGCCACCTTTGCGTTCCAGGCCGGCGCCTTTCCGGGCTCTCCGGTGGGACCTGCCTCGATGTGCAGCTTCGCCTGTTACGACCTGGACAACATCAAGGTCGAGGGTTTCGACGTCGTCAGCAACCGGCCGAAGGTCGCTGCCTACCGCGCGCCGGGGGCGCCGATTTCTGCCTGGGCCGTCGAGTCGACGATCGACGAACTGGCGCAGGAACTGGGGATCGATCCGATCGACCTGCGCCTGCGCAACGCCGCGCGCGAGGGGACCAAGACGCATTACGGACCCGTCTTCAATCGCATCGGGCTTGTCGAGTGCCTGGAGGCTGCGAAGGCCTCCGCGCATTATCGCAGCCCTCTGAAGCCGGGTGCCGCGCGTGGCGTCGCGGCGGGGTTCTGGTTCAATGTCGGCGCCGACTCCAGCGCCGCTGCGCATGTGGGCGAGGATGGTACGGTGACGGTGATCTCCGGCAATCCGGATATCGGGGGGTCGCGCGCGGCCCTCGCGATGATGGCTGCCGAGGAACTTGGCATCCCCTATGACAAGGTCCGGCCGATCATCGCGGATACCGCGTCGATCGGCTTCAACTTCGTGACCGGTGGCAGCCGGGTGACCTTCGCGAACGGCCTCGCGATCATCAATTCGGTCCGCGAGGTGATCGGCGAGTGCAAGCGTCGGGCGGCCAAGCTCTGGGAAGTCGAGCCGGATGCCGTCGTCTGGGAAAATGGCGAGGTCAAGCCGGCCAGCACCAATGTCGGCACCTTCGAGCCGCTTTCGCTTGCCAAGCTTGCCGCCAGTGCCGGCAAGACCGGCGGCCCCATCAACGGCCACTCGCAGATCAACGCGCAGGGCGCCGGGCCGGGCTTCGGTGTGCATGTCGTCGATGTCGAGGTCGACAAGGAGACGGGGATCGTGACGATCCTGCGCTACACCTCGGTGCAGGACGTCGGCACGGCCATCCACCCGAGCTATGTCGAAGGGCAGATGCAGGGCGGCGCGGCGCAGGGCATCGGCTGGGCGCTCAACGAGGAATACATCTACGACCGGAACGGCAAGTTGGACAATGCCGGGTTCCTCGACTACCGCATGCCGGTGGCCTCCGATCTGCCGATGATCGAAACGATCATGGTCGAGGTACCGAATCCGACCCATCCCTACGGGGTGCGCGGCGTCGGGGAGGTTCCGATCGTGCCGCCGATGGCCGCGATCGGCAGCGCGATCGCCCGTGCCACGGGCGTGCGCATGCGCGACCTGCCGATGTCACCGCCCCGGCTGTCGGCTGCGCTCGACGCGGCGTCGCCGCGGCTCGCTGCGGAGTGAGCGGGACCACGCAGGGCGTGACCGGTCCGGTTGGACCGGTCACGTCGCGGGTCTCTGAAGCGCGTGTCCTCGTGACGCCGGCGATCGCGCGTGCCTTCTGCGGCGGCATGATCGAGCACCTCGTCGAGGGACGAGAGATCCGGCACCTCGTCCGGGCTCTCGACGCGCGCTTCCCGGGGATCGCCGCGCGGCTCGAGGAGGGGTGCGCCGTGGCCATCGACGGCGTGATCCATCAGAACGCGTGGTTCGAGATCGTGCCGCCCGGCGGCGAGGTCTGTTTCATCCCGGCCATCGAGGGCGGATAGTCCTTACGCGGCGACCGCGCGCGCCTGTAATGTCCGCGCCTGCCCGCGTCCGACCACGGAAGGCTTGTCTTGTCCGCCGAAACCGATCTGTCCGTCGCCCTGCGCGCGCCCCGGCGCACCTTCGCGATCATCTCGCATCCGGACGCCGGCAAGACCACGCTTACGGAGAAATTGCTGCTGCATGCTGGCGCGATCCGGCTCGCAGGGCATGTAAGGGCGCGCGGCGAGGGGAGACGAACGCAGTCCGACTGGATGGCGATCGAACGCGCACGCGGGATTTCGGTGTCGAGTTCGGTGATGACGTTCGAGTATGGCGGCCTCGTCTTCAACCTTCTCGATACGCCGGGCCACGAGGATTTCAGCGAGGACACCTATCGCACGCTCACGGCGGTCGACTCCGCGGTCATGGTGATCGACGCCGCCAAGGGAATCGAGAGCCAGACCCGCAAGCTGTTCGAAGTGTGCCGGCTTCGCGACGTCCCGATCATCACCTTCATAAACAAGGTCGATCGCGAAGGGCGCGAGCCCTTCGAATTGCTCGACGAAATCACCGAAACCCTCGCACTCGACGTCTCGCCGGTGACATGGCCGGTCGGAATGGGCGGTCGCTTCCAGGGATGTTTCGATCTTCGGCGCAATCGCCTCCTGCGAACAGAGTGGGCGCGCGAGGGGCGATTCCTCGAGGTCGACGGCATCGAGGACGAGCGTCTCGCCGCGCATCTCCCTGCCGACATCCGGGCGGAGTTCGTCGAGAGCGCGGGGCTCGCCAGCGCGGGCTATCCCGCGCTCGACGCGGAGAGCTACCAGGCGGGACATCTGACGCCGGTTGTCTTCGGCACGGCGCTCAAGGAAGTCTGCGTGCGCGAATTGCTCGACAGCCTGCTTGCCTGGGCGCCACCGCCGAAGGCGCAGCCCGCTACGCCGCGCGCGGTCGAGCCGTCCGAGCCCGCGGTGACCGGCTTCGTGTTCAAGGTCCAGGCGAACATGGACCCGAATCACCGTGATCGGGTCGCCTTCATGCGCGTGTGCTCGGGTCGCTTCCGTCGCGGCATGAAGCTCAAGCAGGCCGCGACGGGCAAGATGATTGCAATCAACGCGCCGATCTTCTTCTTCGCGCGAGAGCGAGAGGTCGTAGACGAGGCTTGGCCAGGCGACATCATCGGCATCCCCAATCATGGGGTACTGCGTGTCGGTGATACGTTGACCGAAGGCGCCGACCTGCGCTTCACGGGGTTGCCGAATTTCGCGCCGGAGATCCTGCGCCGCGTGCGGCTGCAGGATCCGATTCGCGCCAAGCAGATGCGACGCGCGCTCGAGGACCTCGCGGAGGAGGGGGTTGCCCAGATCTTTCGTCCTATTCAGGGGTCGGACTGGATCGTGGGCGTCGTCGGCGCGCTGCAGCTCGACGTTCTCAGGTCGCGGATCGAGACGGAGTACAAGGTCGCGATCGCCTTCGAGCAGGCCCCGTTCGAGACCGCGCGCTGGGCGACATCGGACGATCCCGCGGCACTGAAGGCGTTCGTGGCGGCGCACCCGTTCGCTGTCGCCGAGGATCGCGACGGCGTGCCGGTTTTTTTGGCTCGTAGCGCCTGGGATTTGCAGCGCACGGCTCAGGACAACACGGCGATCCGATTCAGCGCTACGCGCGAGCGCGCATAATTCCGCAGTCTGCGGCGATCGGGCGCGATCTGCGCCAGCGTCGTGCGAGCCAAGAGGCAAGCCGGGTTGCGTCTGCGTGCAACTGCGACGGCGGTCTATGGATGGTGGGATTTCGGAGCCTGCAGAGCAAAATCTTGAGGGTGAAAAAAAACGCACATGATGCGTTTGCTTTTGTTGACTCGCTTCGAGTGCGGACGTATACAGCGCGCCCCTGACGAGGGCGGCCGGTTCCACGGGATCGGCGGTTCGGCGGGGCGCTGTATGACAAGTGAACGGATGAAAGGGATGCGCGGGCGGCGGCACGGTTTGA
>CAIOSQ010000342.1 GCA_903860935.1 uncultured Rhodospirillales bacterium
GGGGCTTGCCCTGTTCGAGCGTCATCAGCTTCGCGATGTCGTCGGCGCGCGCCCGCATCAGGTCCGCGGCCTTGCGCATGATCTTCGCGCGGTCATAGGCCGAGACCTTGCGCCAGGTCTCGAAGCCCTTCTTGGCGGCGACCAGCGCGCGGTCGAGGTCTGCGGTACCGGCGTGCGCGACCGTGCCGATCTGCTCCTCGGTCGCCGGGTTTAGGACGGCGATCGTCCGCCCGCTCGCGGCGGGTCCCCACTTGCCATCGATCAAAAGCTGCGTGTTCGGATACATGGCTGCTCCTCGGTTTCGGGCGACGGATTTCGCGCGCGGCGGACCATCGCGCCCCAGGCGCGGCGTTGCAAGAGGACTCAGCCGGGCCTCCAGGCCGTCTGCAGGCAGGTCGCTTCCAGCGTCTAGATACCAAGAAGTGGCGCCGCGTCCTGCACCGTGCGCGCGCGGCCAATCATCGGCGAGAGCGGCACGCACGCCGTTGGCGAGCCGGTCCTGGGAGATGCCTTCGGCGAGGAGGATCCAGGAGGGGATGTCAGTGGGATTGCTCCGCACCCTCTTCTCGGCCGTCTCGATACGCGAACCGATCGCGTCGGTGCATCCCAGATGCACGCCGAGGCCCCCCGTTCGGATCAGGAGGTCCTGCATCGCCCCACGCAGCAGATGCGCACGCAGTTCCTCGTCGCGCCCCGCATCGGCCGCGATGCGCAGCGTCGCGATCGTGCCGCCCTGTCCGATCCCCGACGAACCAGCGACCCCGCATAATCCACGCGTCACGGCGCGGAAATGCTGTACCGCGCGCTTCGTCCACGGGGTCGGCGCGATGGGCCGGTTGAGGTAGTCCTGGCCCACGAGCGCCTCGAAGCAGTCCACTTCGTAGAGATTGAAGAACGTCTGCCCCTCGCCATCGCTTCGCACATAGCGTCGGCCGCGCCGGAAACCCGGCATGCCCAGCCGCTCCGGCATGTGCTCGCGGTGATGCCAGTCGTAGAACTCGTCCAGTCCTTCGCCATCGACTTCGCGAGCGCCATGACGTCGACCTTCGCGACGAAACAGGCGGATCCTAGCGCCATGCCCTCCTTGCCCTGGATCGATCCCATGAGGACGATCTGCCCCGCGCGGCCGTCGTGCGGCCGGGCGAGCATCGCCACGGCGGTGGCCCGCGTGACGATGAAACTGCGGGTGAGATTGACCTCGACGAGGCGGCTGAAATCTTCCGGCGCCATGTAGCCGACCGGCTTGCCGTGCGATGCCTTCGACGGCATGAGCGCAATGCCGACCTTCAACTGTTCCAGGCTGAGATCGGTCTCGAGGTCGGACGTGGCCTTTTGCTCGGCCCTGATCGAGGCCGCTGGATTGGCCATTGCCGTCTCGAACGCGCGCATGGTCGCCTTGACGAAGCGGCGTACAATGTCCGGGTTGTTCTGGATCGTATCGTCGTGGTTGTGGATCTGCAGCCCGACTGCATTTACGCCAAAGGCCGCGTAGTCGAAATCGAGGAGCGGTACGCCCGGGCGCGGCAAGGTGATCCGGTGGTTGTCGAGACCGGCCAACCACGCCTCGATCCGCTTCTCGGCGACCGCCACGTTCTTGCCGGCGCCCTCGACGCGCAAGACGCGCACCTTGTCGCCGTCGACGCCATGACCGGATAGATCAGTTCCTCAAGGCCGAGCGCGATGAGCGCGGGCTTACGCGAGGTGCGTCCACCCCTTGTCGTGCCGCCGGAACCGTCGCAGCCAGAAACCAACCCGTGCGCTCGTTAACCCGTCCTGAAATTTGACAAAAACCTATTGGCTGGAAAAGCGTTCCATCAATGCGAACGATCGGATCCAATCTCGAGCGCGCGGTCGATGTCATCGAAGTGGACGTCAGACCTCGCGGGCGAGATCCTCGGCGCGCGTCGGATCCTTTGCCATAGCGCCGGGCGCATGGGACTGGCGCTCCGGGGGTTTGTGATGCGCCTCGTTCATCTTGGGCGCGACGTGCACATGGTGGGCGATGTCTCCGCCGTTCGTGATTGCGCATCTGGGAAACGCCGCATGTGCGGGCGCGCGGCGTGTCGTCCTCACGGCGGCACCCGTGGGTGCCGCGCTGGACGGCGCGGATCGTGTGTTCGTTCTGCTCGCGCAGACCATGCATCGACGATGCGGGGCCGGCGCGGCGTTCTGCACTGCCGATGGCGAGCCGGTACGAGATTGCCCTGCGCGTCACGACCGAACTCGTGGTGCTCGAACTCAGGCGCATGGCTCGAACGGATTTCGGCGCCATGCGAAGGCGTCACGCCAACATTCAATGACGATCCGTTACACGCCGTGCGGTGGTCACTCGCGTTGTTGCGCCGCCGCGAGGGCTCCGGTCTCCACTTGCGCCATCTGGCGGTCCGTCTCGGCGCGGGCGTAACGGAACCGGGTCAGGTCCACGCCCTCGAGCTTGCGGCCGGTCGGGAACTTCACGTTCACCGGGTTGACCTGAGCGCCGCGGCGCAGAATCTCGTAATGGAGATGCGGGCCAGTCGATCGTCCGGTCGATCCGACATAGCCGATGATCTGGCCTTGGCGTACGCGGGCGCCGTCCGCAATCCCGGACGCGAAGCGGCTCAGATGGGCATAGGCGGTCGCGTATTCCCCGCCGCCATGGCGGATGCGCACGTAGTTCCCGTAGCCGCCGTTCCAGCCTTTTTGCTCGACGATGCCGTCGCCGGCCGCCTGGATCGGCGTGCCTGCCGGGGCTCCGAAGTCGACGCCCTTGTGAAAGGCGCTATAGCCAAGGATCGGGTGCATGCGGTTGCCGAAGCCCGAGGTGAGGCGAGCACCGTCTATCGGGGTCTTGAGAAGTGCCTTGCGCACGCTCTCGCCGCGATCATTGTAGAAATCGACCTGCCCGTCGCGATCAACGAAGCGGTACACGGCGTGCCGCTTTCCCGAGAGCGTCAGGCTGGCGAAGGTGAGCGCGCCGGACTTTGCGGCACGTCCCTCGCCATCGACGAACCGCTCGAAGAAGACGTCGAAGGAATCGCCCGGCTGGATCTCGCGCTGGAAGTCGACATCGAAGCTGAAGATGCGGATCATCTCGACCATTACGGTCGCTGGAATTCCCGCCTGAAGGCCAGCCTCGTAGAGGCTGCTCGAGACGACGCCCTGCGCGCGGACAGGGCGGAGCACCAATTGCTTGTCGTGCTGCTGGGGCACGAATCGGCCGGCCGAATCGCGGGCGACCCCGACATCACGGTCCGCACGTGCCGCCAGCCATGCTCCGACAAGCGGTTGCCCTTCGCCAGGGGCGCCGGGGGCGAAGGTGAAGGTGATCTCCTGGCCGGGTCGCAAACCGCGCAGGTCGTAGACGCTGGCCAGTGCGCTCACCGCTTCGTGGGCTTCGGCGCGCGATATTCCGAGCGAGAGGAGGATGTCCATGAGGGTGTCGCCGCGACGCACGGCGACGACTCGCTGCAGCGGACGCGGCGGTAACGCGACGGCGTCGACTTCCGTTTCCGTTATGCGGTCGGCCCCTCTCGCGTCCGACGCCGAATCGGGCTCCGGCGCCGGCATGGGCATTTGCGGAGCGACAATGGCGGCCGTCTCTTCAGGTTGTCTGTCCCCGCCTCTGTCGGCGGGGGAGGGCGCGAATTGAGGTGTCAGAAGCGACGACATGGGCGCTTGAATGGTCGCCGTCGTGTTGTCGCGCGCATCCGTGTCGGGGTTCGAAATGCGCTCTGCGGCGAACAGGATCACGCCAAGGCTGGCGGCAAATGCGGCGAGTTTGGCGGCCGTGCCCGCGGCCTTCCGTAGCGATCCTCGCCTGATCCGATCCCGCATCGCTCCCGGTCCCTTTTCCTGCGCTGACGCGACATGCGCAATGCGCATTTAAGCCATGCGCCGCGGCGTGAATGTCGCGGCCAGGCTGCGGAAGTAGCGCAAATTTGCACGCAGATTCAAGGGCATCGCGAGGATTGAAGAAAAAACGCAGATCCGTGTGTCGTTTTGTTGACTCGCTTCGAGTGCGGACGTATACAGCGCGCCCCTGACGAGGGCGGCCGGTTCCACGGGATCGGCGGTTCGGCGGGGCGCTGTATGACAAGTGAACGGATGAAAGGGATGCGCGGGCGGCGGCACGGTTTGA
>CAIOSQ010000343.1 GCA_903860935.1 uncultured Rhodospirillales bacterium
ATCCGCCCGAGTGGGGCGTCGCGAAGCATAAGGAGTTCATGGACCGCTATCTGCGTCTCGCGCGTCGCTGAGCGGTTCCCGGTTCATGACAGACCATGTCGCCATCGAGGGCGTGATCAAGCGGTTCGGCCCGCTGACCGTCCTCGATGGCGTCAGCCTCTCCCTGCCGAAGGGGGAGTTCCTGACCCTGCTTGGCCCCTCGGGCTGCGGCAAGACCACCTTGCTGCGGATCATCGCGGGCTTCCTCCAGCAGGATCGCGGCCATGTGCGGGTCGGCGGTCGTGTGATCGACCCCGAGCCGCCGCATCGCCGCGATTTCGGCATGGTGTTCCAGCACTACGCCGTGTTTCCGCACATGTCGGTCTTCGACAACGTCGCCTACGGTCTGCGTGCGCGCGGCGTCGAGAGCGGCGAGATCGCCCGCAAGGTGGCGTCGGCCCTGGCCCGTGTCCGGCTCGCCGACTACGCGCAGCGCTTCCCGCCGCAATTGTCCGGCGGCCAGAAGCAGCGTGTCGGGCTGGCGCGCGCCATCGTGATCGAGCCCGAATTGCTGCTCATGGACGAGCCGCTCTCCAATCTCGACGCCAAGCTGCGCATCGAGATGCGGCAGGAGATCCGGCTGCTGCAGCGCGAGCTCGGCATCACGACCATCTACGTGACGCATGACCAGGAGGAGGCGCTGGCAGTATCCGACCGCATCGCCGTCCTCGAGCGCGGCCATCTCCTCCAGATCGACGTGCCGCGGCGGATCTACGAGGATCCCGCGCATCTCTTCGTCGCCGATTTCATCGGCGGCGCGAACAAGCTTGCCGCGACGGCCGAGGATGGCGCCGTGCGTCTTGCCGCCGGTCCGGTCGTGCGGGCGCGCGCCGCGGTGGCGGCGGGAACCGCCCTGACCGTCACCTTGCGCATCGAGGATCTGCGGCTCGCGCCGGAGGGGCCGGACTGGTTGCGCCTTTCGGCCCGGGTCGTGCTCGCGTCCTATCTGGGCGCGCGCCAGCGCCTTGCCTGCACGCTCTCCGACGGGTCGACGATCGAGGCCGATCTCGATCCTGCGGCCGGGCTGCCCGATCCCGGCGGTGCGATCGACCTCTGGTTCTCGCCCGTCAAGGCGCGGATCTTCACCGCCGCCGACGGCCGGAGGGTCGGTTGACCGGTCGCTCCCTCGCCGCGACGCTCCGCGATCCCTGGACCCTGATCGGCCTCGCCGGCGTCGCCTTCACCCTGGCCTTCGCGGTCGCGCCGCTGCTGGCGCTGTTCGCGCAGAGCCTGGTCGGACAGGATTGCGATTGCATCGGCTTCGAGAATTTCGAGATCTTCTTCGGGTCGCGCTATTTTCGCCGCGCGCTCTTCAACAGCCTGACCGTCGCCGGATCGGCGACGCTGCTGTCCCTGGCGATCGGCGTGCCGCTGGCGATCCTGTTTTCGCGCTTCAGCTTTCCCGGCAAGACCGCGCTCATGGTCATGGTCGTCATGTCCATGCTGTCGCCGCCCTTCATCGGCGCCTATGCCTGGATCATCCTGTTCGGGCGCGGCGGCATGGTGACGCTGTTCGGGCGCGACGTGCTCGGCATCGAGCTGCCGACGATCTACGGCCCCGCCGGCATCTCGCTGGCCAGCGCCTTCAGCCATTACCCCATCGTGTTCTTCGTCGTCTCGGGCGCGCTGCAGCGCATCGACCGCAGCTTCGAGGAGGCCGCCGCCAGCCTCGGGCGCAAGCCGACGATGGTGGTCGCGACCGTGACGCTGCCCCTGGCGCTGCCGGGCGTGGCCACCGCGGGGCTGCTGGTGTTCCTGAGCACGCTCGCGGATTTCGGCACCGCGAACATCCTCGGCGAGGGCGAGCGCTATCCGGTGCTCGCGACGCTTGCCTACTCGCTCTATCTCAACGAGATCGGTGGCGAGCCCGGCATGGCGGCGACGACCAGCGTCGTGCTGGTCGCGATCGCGCTGCTCCTGGTGCTGCTGCTGCGCGCGGCCTCCGGGCGCCGCTCGGTGGTCGGCGACGCCGCGGCCCAGCAACCGAAGCCCGTGACCCTCACCGGCAACGCGGCCTGGATCTGCGCCACCGTCACCTTCCTGGTCGTGGCCATCGCCAATCTTCCGCTTCTGGTGGTCTGTATCTCGTCCTTCCTCGACGCCCGCGGCGCGGTGTTCCAGCCCAGCTTCAGCCTCGAGAACTACCAGAAGGCCTTCGCGTTGATCGGCGATGCGCTGTGGAACAGCGTGATCTATGCGACCGTCGCCCTCGCCGTGATCGTCGTGGTCGGTGCCGCCTTCGGCTACTACGTCACCCGCTACACGGGCGCGCTGTCGCGCGCGCTGGACCTGCTCGTGATGGTGCCCTTCGTGGTCCCGGGCACCGTGCTCGGCATCGGCTACGCCTCGGTCTTCAACGGGCCGCCGATCTACATCACCGGCACCGCGACGATCATCGTCGTCGTCTATGTCGTGCGTCGTCTGCCCTATCTCACGCGCGCCGCAGCCAGCGTCGTCTACCAGATCGATCGCGGCCTGGAGGAGGCGTCGCTCAATCTCGGCGCGCGTCCGCTCGCGGGGTTCCGGAAGATCATGGTCCCGCTGATGCGCCCGGGCATCATGGCGGGCATGACGATCGCCTGGCTGGAGGTGTTCAACGAATTGTCGGCGTCGATCGTGCTCTACACCGGTGCCACCCGGACCCTGCCGATCGCCGCCTTCCAGCAGGCCTTCAACGGCGATATCGGGATCGCCGCCGCCTATGCGGCGATGCTGGTCGCCATCACCGCCGGCACGCTGGCGATCGTCATCCGCCTGGGCGGCGCCGAACAGACGCTGTCGATGAAATAACCGCGCGCGCCGTGCCTCGTCAGGGTACGGCCGCGATGACCAGGAACGCGGCGAAGATCACGACATGCACGCCGCCCTGCAGGACGGTGGTGCGGCCCGCGGCCAGCGTCAGCGTGCTCGCGAAGAGCGACAGGACCAGCAGCACGATGTGCTGCGCTTGCAGTCCCAGCGCCAGTGGGATGCCGAGGGCGAGTGCGACCACGGTCACCGCCGGGATGGTGAGACCGATGCTGGCAAGCGCCGAGCCCAGCGCGAGGTTGAGGCTGGTCTGGAGCCGATTGGCCTGGGCGGCGCGGAAGGCGGCCATGCCCTCCGGGAGCAGGACGACCGTGGCGATGACGATGCCGACGCAGGCATCGGGAAGCCCGGCCGCGGCGATGGCGCGATCGACGGCGGGCGACAGCGTCTTCGCGAGCAGGATGACGGCGACGAGCGACACCAGCAGCAGCGCCGCGCTCGCGGCGACGACGCGGTTCGCCGGCGGTACATGCCCGGCGTCGTCCTCGGCCCCTTCGTCGAGGAAGTAGCTGCGGTGTCGCACGGTCTGGACGAACAGGAACAGCGCGTAGAGGGCGAGCGAGACGATCGCCACGAAGATCAACTGCGACGGCGCATAGACCGGCCCCGGCGTGGTCTGGGTGTAGTTGGGCAGGATGAGGACCAGCGCCGCCAGCGTGCCGAGTACGCCCAGCGCCCCGCTGGCGCCGTGGGCGTGGAAGCCCTGCTCGTGGTGACGGATGCCGCCCACCAGCAGGCACAGCCCGACGATGCCGTTGAGGACGATCATGACCGCGGCGAAGACCGTGTCGCGCGCCACCTCGGCGGCGCCATCGGGTGCGGAAAGCATGATCGAGACGATGAGCGCGACCTCGATCACCGTCACCGCCACCGCCAGGATCACCGAGCCGAAGGGCTCGCCCACGCGCAGCGCGATGATCTCGGCATGATGGACGGCCGCGAAGACCGCACCGCCCAGCAGCAGCGCGGCCAGCATGATGACCGCGCCAACGCCGGGATCGGCCAGGCCGAGCGTCTTGGCGCCGAGCAGCGCGGCGGCTGCGAAGGGCGCCGCCCAGGACCACCAGGGCAGTCTGTCATGGGATGTGGCCATCTTGGTTCCTTCTCGGTCGCCTCTCGACGGCCGGCGGTGGTCAGGTGAAAAGCCGCATGCCGATCAGACCCGGCGCGAGCAACCCCGCGGCCCAGATCAGCGCCGACGTCGTCGTGGTCAGCAGAAAGCGCAGCCGGCTCATCTCGAAGATGCCGGCGATCAGCGTGACGCTGGCGCGCAGCGGCCCGAAGAAGCGGCCTATGAAGACGCTGGCGATTCCCCAGCGATGGAAGAACCGCTCGCCGCGGGGCAGCAGGTCGGGATGACGGTTGAGCGGCCAGAGCCTGAACACGGAATGCCCGTATCGCGCGCCGAGCCAGTAGGAGATCCAGTCGCCGAGCGCAGCCCCGCAGGCGGCCGCGAGCCACAGGCTCCAGAAATCCAGCGCGCCCGCGCCCACAAGCGCCCCGATGCCGAACAGGATCACGGTTGCGGGGAAGAGCAGCGAGAGCAGCGCGACGGATTCGCCGAAGGCGAGCACGAAGACGATCGGTGCCGACGCGGCCTTGTGGGTTTCGACGAAGACGAGGAGGTCGTGGACGAGTGTCTCGATGGCTTCCATGGTCGACCGGCGCGGGCGGCGGAGAAGACAGCATAAGAGATCACCCGTGCCCCCGCCGCAATGCGTTTCGCAAGGCGTGTCAGAGCCAGGCTGGCACCTCGCGCGCCAGCGCCGCCTTGCGCGCGACCGCCGCTGCCCCGACCAGCGCGAAGCCATGCAGCGTGTCGTCCGCGCCCACGAACCGCGCTGCGATCCCGTCGGCGGTGTCGTCCTCCTGCCAGGCGCCTTGGGCCGCGGCCGGCGGCGGAGAGACCACCACGGGCAGCGCCGGCGTCTTCACGACCACGGGCATCGCCGGATAGGCGACCGGCGTCGGTGTCCCGGCGAGGGTCCGCGCCAGGGCGCGCGCGCAGGTCATGAGCGGCATGACGAAGGGCAGCGACAGGCCCTCGACCTCGGCGCAGTCGCCGAGCGCGAAGATCGCGGGGTCGCTGCTACGCAGCAGCCGGTCGGTCCGGATGCCGCGCCCGGTCGCGAGCCCGGCCGCTGCGGCGAGCGCGATCCGCGGCGCGAGACCGATCGCCGAGAGCACGAGATCCGTCTCGATCGCCGGGCCGTGGTCGAGTTCGACGATCAGGCGATGGCCATCGGCGCGTCGATGCACCGCGCGGGGCGTTCGGCCGAGATGCCAGGCGACGCCCGTCGCGTCCAGCGCCTGCCGCAGGGCCGCGGCCGCGCGCGGTGGCAGGAGCCGGCCGAGCGGGTGCGGCGCGATGTCGACGACGTCGACGCCGAGCCCGGTCGCCGCGAGGTCGTTGGCGAACTCGCATCCGATCAGGCCGGCGCCGAGGATGGCGACACGCCGCGCGCCCGCGAGCGCAGCGCGGAAGACGGCATAACCGGCGAGATCGTTGACGGTCAGCACGGCGTCGGCGCCATCGCCCGCCAGCACCGGACGGCGCGGGTCGGCGCCGAGGGCGAGGACCAGCCGCCCATAGGCGAGCGTGCCGGTGGCGAGGCGCAAAAGGCGCGCGTCGCGGTCGATCGCCGCGATGCGGGTCCATGGCCGGAGTTCGATCCCGAGCTGCGCCGCGACCTGGACCGCGTCGGCGCTGGCCAGTTGCGCCGCGGTACGGCCGGCGGCCAGCGCGTTCGACAGCATCGGCTTCGAATAGGACACGCCGTCGTCGGCGGTGACGACGACGACCGGTGTCGCGGCGTCGAGGCGGCGGAACTCGCGGGCCACGGCGAGGCCCGCGAGGCCGCTGCCGGCGATCACGATGGGGGTCATGGGTGCGCGTCTCTTTCCAGTGAGGCCGGGCCGTCGCTGTCGCAACGACGGCCCGGACAGGTCGCGGCCGGTCGGCCGGGGTTCAGGCCGCCGGGGTTTCCTGCATTTCGAAATCGGCCTTGGCGACCCCGCAATCCGGGCAGGCCCAATCCGCGGGGATGTCGGCCCAGCGCGTTCCCGGCGCGATGCCGTCTTCGGGGAGTCCCTTGGCCTCGTCGTAGACGAAGCCGCACACGATGCAGGTCCAGATCTTCATGATGGATGTCCTTTCGGGGGATGGTGACGGCGGGGATGGCGGATCAGGCGTCGATCCGCGCGAGCGCCTCGCGGTAATGGTTGGCGTGGCGTTCCTCGACCTTGGCGAGCGCCGCGAAGCGCTTGGCGGCCTTGGCGAGCGTGGCCGCGAAGCGCGCCGCGTGGGCGCGCGACTCGGCGATCTGTTCGTCGATCTCCGCGATTGCGGCCGCATTGCCTTCCGCCTCGGCGGTGCGGCGGAAGCCGGGGTACATCTCGCTGTATTCGTAGGTCTCGCCGTCGATCGCGATCCGAAGGGCGCGGGCCGGGGTCATCTCCGCGGCGGGATAGAGAAGATCGAGATGGCCGAAGGCGTGCTGGACCTCCTGGTCGGCGGTCTCCTCGAAGATCCGCGCGGTCTCGGCGTCGCCGGCCGCGCGGGCGAGCTTCGCGAAGTAGCGGTACTTGATGTGGGCCATGGACTCGCCGGCGAAGGCCGCCTCGAGGTTCCGCAGGGTCTTGAGTTCGGGACGGGTGCTCATCGTCGGTCTCCTTTGCGCTGTCGCGTTCGTTTCGACGCGGCGGAAGATGACGGCGAGACGCAGATTGTTGAAATAAATTGAATTGCGTTTTATGATCGAGAAAGTCGATCAACAGAGAGCGGAGCCGAGACCCGCCATGCGCGCCCTGCCGTCGCTGCGCCAGTTGCGCTACCTCGTCGCCATCGCCGAGCATCGCCATTTCGGCCGCGCGGCCGAGGCCTGTTTCGCGACCCAGCCGACGCTCAGCGCCGGGCTCAAAGAGCTGGAGCAGCTCTTGGGCGTGCGCCTGGTCGAGCGCGACCGTCAGTCCGTGGCGATGACCCCGGCGGGCGAGGAGGCGGTGCAGCGCGCGCGCGGCCTGCTCGCCGCCGCCGAGGATCTGGTCGAGACGGCGGCCGGCGCGGCGGAACCGATGTCCGGGCTGCTGCGCCTGGGCGTGATCCCCACCCTCGCGCCCTTCGTCCTGCCGCGGCTGCTGCCGGCGTTGCGCGCGCGTCATCCGCGGTTGCGCCTGGCATTGCGCGAGGATCTGACCGCCGCGCTGATGGAGCGGCTGGCGGGCGGCGGGCTCGACGCGGCGCTGATCGCGCTGCCCTACGACACCGAGGGCATGCTGGTGCGCGCGCTGTTCGATGACGAACTTATGCTCGTGGCGCCGGTCGGCGACCCCGCCTTGCGGCATGCGCGGCTCGCGGTCTCCGACCGGCTTGCCGCGAGCCTGCTGCTGCTGGAGGAGGGGCATTGCCTGCGCGACCACACGCTGCAGGCCTGCGGGCGGGCGCGGGTCGAGCGTGTCTCCGGCATCGAGGCGACGAGCCTGCTGACGCTCGTGCACATGGTCGAGACCGGGCTCGGGCTCGCCCTGGTCCCGGAAATCGCGGTCGCCGGGGGATTGCTCGCGGGCACGGGCCTCGCCGCGCGCCGCCTCGGCCCGCCGGCGCCGCGGCGCAGCGTCGCGCTGGTGGCGCGCCGCTCGACCGCTCGGCGCGCGGATTTCGATCTGCTCGCGCAGGCGATCTTGGATGCGCGCGCCGACACCGATGCGTTGGACCTGCCGGGCGCTTGCGCCTAATCTCGCGCCATCGCATCGAGGGGAGGATCATCGCCATGGCGCATCTGACCGCCGCCGAACAGGCCCGTTACACGCGCGAGGGCTGGGTCGTGCCCGAATGGCGCCTGCCGAAGCCGCGCGTCGACGCGATGCGCGAGGCGCTCGACGCGCTGATCGCGGCCAATCCGGGCGTGCGTCCCGAGAAGCTGGTCAGCGCCCATATCGAGGGCCGCAATGCCGAAGGCGTGAACGGTTCGCGCGCCTTCTTCGATCTCGCCACCGACAAGGAGATCGTCGAACTGGTCGCCGATGCGATCGGCGACGACATCATCCTGTGGGGCTGCCAGGTCTTCTGCAAGCCAGGGGGCGACGGGCTCGAGACGCCATGGCATCAGGATGGCCAGTACTGGCCGATCCGCCCTCTGGCGACATGCACCGTCTGGGTGGCGCTGGATCCATCGACCAAGGCGAATGGCTGCCTGCGCGTCATCCCGCGCAGCCATGAGGCGAAGTCGCTCTACAGCCACATGCGCGAGGACCGCACCGATGTCGTGCTGACGCAGCGCATCGACGATCCCGGCTTCGACGAGGCCCAGGCGGTCGACATCGAACTCGAACCCGGGCAGATGTCGCTGCACGACGTCTACATGATCCACGGCGCCAACGTGAACCGTTCGCCGCAGCGTCGGGCCGGCGTCGCGATCCGGTTCATGCCGGCGACCTCGGTCTTCGAGCGCAACCTGATCGAGACCTCGGACAAGAGCGGCTTCAAGGTCGACTTCTCGACCCGGCCCCTGTGGCTGCTGCGTGGGCAGGATCGCACCGGGCGCAACGACTTCACGGTCGGTCACAGTCGCTGAGCGGCGGCGTCCCGGTTCGGCGCCGCGCGCGACCGATCAGGGTTTCGCGCGGGGATGGGCGCGGGCATAGACCTCGAGCATCCGTGCGGGGTCGACCGCCGTGTAGCGTTGCGTCGTGGTCAGCGACGCGTGGCCGAGCAGATCCTGGATCGCGCGCAGATCCGCCCCCGCGCCGAGCAGGTGGGTGGCGAAGGAATGGCGCAGGGCATGCGGCGTCGCGTGCTCCGGAAGGCCGAGCATGGCGCGCAGGTGGCGCAGAGCGGCTTGCACGATCTCCGCGCGCAAACGCCCGCCGCGCGCGCCCAGGAACAGCGGCGCGCGCGTTCCGCCGTCGCGAAAAGGGCATAGCCGCAGATAGGCGTCGATCGCGTCGCGGACCGCCGGCAGCACCGGCACGTCGCGCTGCTTGCGGCCCTTGCCGAGGACGCGCAGCGTGTCGCCGAGCGGCAGGATGCCGCGATCGAGCGCCAGGGCCTCGCCGATGCGCAGACCACAGCCATAGAGAAGCGTGAGCACGGCCGTGTCGCGCGCCGCGATCCAGGGCGTGTCGGCGAGTTCGCCGGCGGCGTCGAGCGCGGCGCGCGCGTCCTCCTCGCCAATGGGCCGCGGCAGCGCGCGTGGCAGGCGCGGTGCGCGCAGCGCCAGGACGGCTGGGTTCTCCCACCCTCCCGCGCGCGCCGCCCAGCGGTAGAACGTCTTCACGGCCGAGATTGCGCGCGCGGTCGAGACGGCGGCATGGCCCGCAGCGTGGCGATGCGCGAGCCAGGCGCGCAGGTCGACGATCGCGAGCGCGCCGAGCGTATGCGGCCCGGCGGCCTGTCCGAGATGCTGGCCGAGGAAGGCGACGAAGCCCGCGATGTCCCGCGCATAGGCGTCGCGGGTCGGCGCCGCGGCGCCACGTTCATGCGCGAGCCAGCCGAGGAAGTCGCGGAATGCTGCGTCCAGCCGCGCATCCGCGCCCGGCAGCAGCGAACCACCGCCGTCGCCGGTGTCGCTCATCGCTCGAACCGGGCGGCGAGGTTCAACGCCAGGGCGCGTGCGAGGAAGAGCAGCAGGTCGCCGCCGCCGCCGCCCTGGAAGCGCGCCGTGTCGCGCGCGCCGAGCGCGAGCAGCCCCGGCGGACGACCCGATCCGAAGTCCAGCCGCAGCAGCGCCTGGCTGCGGACGAGCGGCGCCGCGCTGCCGAACAGAACGGGGTCGGCGGTGCCCTGGGCGATCGTGCTCACCAGCGCCGCGCGGCCGTTGGGAAGCCAGGTCTCGACGCGGCCACGCGGCCAGAGCCGCAAACCGTCGGCGCGCAGCGCGAAGGGCGCCTGCGGATCGGCTTCCAGGCCGAGCACCGCGGCGTCGGCCTCGAGCTCAAGGGCGAGATCGACCGTCGTGGCCTCGACCAGCCGGTCGAGGGTGCGCGCGCCCAGCATGGCCAGGACCGCGCGATGGACGCGCCCCTGCGCGGCGAGGGCGGCGCGGCTGGCGGCCGCGAAGGCGGCATGGCCATCCGACACGCGCGCGAGTTCGGATTGCAGACGCCGCGCGACATGGCGCTGGAAATCAGCGACCGCCTCGCCGTGTCGCGCATCCACCGGCGTCAGCGCGCGCAGCAGTTCGGGCCGGCCGGTGAGGAAATCCGGGTTGCCGGCGAGATAGGCGGCGACGGCCTCGGCATCGAGGCCGACAGCGGGTGGCGTCGGTGCGGCCTCGCCGGGGTCGGACAAGCGCCTCAGCCCAGGATCGACTGGCCGGTCTTCTGCCAGTCGGCGAGGAACGCCGCGAGACCCTTGTCGGTGAGCGGATGCTGATACATCTGGCGCAGCACGTTGGGCGGCAGCGTCGCGACATGCGCGCCCAGCTTCGCCGCGGCGACGACATGGATCGGATGGCGGACCGAGGCGACAAGGACCTCGGTGCGGATTGCCGGGTAGGCGTCGTAGATCTCGACGATGTCGGCGATCAGCTGCATGCCATCGGTCCCGATGTCGTCCAGGCGACCGACGAAGGGCGACACGAAGGCCGCGCCCGCCTTCGCGGCGAGGATGGCTTGGGCCGGCGAGAAGCACAGCGTCACGTTGACCTGGGTGCCTTCGTCGGCGAGGACGCGGCAGGTCTTGAGACCGTCGGGCGTCAACGGCACCTTGACCGCGACGTTGCGCGCGATCCCGGCCAGCTTCCGGCCCTCGGCGAGCATCGTGGCATGGTCGGTGGCCGTCACCTCGGCGCTGACCGGGCCGTCGACGATCGCGCAGATCTCGCCGATCACCTCGATCATGTCGCGGCCGGATTTCGCGATCAGCGAGGGGTTGGTGGTCACGCCGTCGACCATCCCGGTGCTGGCGAGATCCTTGAGTTCCTTGAGATCGGCGCTGTCGATGAAGAATTTCATGGGGTCCGCCCGCCATCGTTCGAGGCCCGCGGTCGCGCCGCGCGCTTCGCATGTGCCATAGCGCGCGCCCCCGCGTAAAGTCCGGGACAATGACCGCCGCCGACACTCCCGACGAAGACCTGGTGCTGCGCGTCTTGCTGCCGCTGCCGCTCGCGGGCGCCTATGACTATCGCGCCGACCCCGAGGCGGGGCTGCAGCCGGGCGATTTCGTGCGCGTGCCGCTGGGCAGCCGGGTCGCGTTGGGCGTCGTCTGGGACGGCGACCCGGAGATCGCGGGCGCGGCCGGCGCCAGGCGCCTCAAGGACATCATCTGCCGCGTCGGCGCGGCGCGGTTGCCGGCGGCGACGCGGCGCTTCGTGGACTGGGTCGCGCAGTACACGATGTCGCCGCCCGGCGCGGTGCTGCGCATGGCGATGAGCGTGCCCGACGCGATCGAGCCGCCGCCGCTCGTGCCTGGCTGGCGCCTCGCGCCGGGCGTGGTCGATCTGCCCGTCGTGGAGCCCGGCGCGCCGCGTCTGACGCCGGCGCGGCGGCGCGTGCTGCACGCGATGGACGGCGCGCCGCCGGCCAGCATCGCCGCCATCGCAGCGCGCGCGGAAGTCGGCGCCGCCACCGTCAAGGCGATGGCGGAGGCCGGGCTGCTGGTCCAGGCACCGCTCGCGCCGCCGGCCGTGCATGGACCCGATGGCGACCATGCCGGCCCCAGCCTCTCGCCAGGGCAGGAGGCGGCTGCGCGTCGTCTTGCCGCGTCGGTGGCGGGGGGCTATCGCGCGACGCTGCTCGACGGCGTGACCGGTGCAGGCAAGACCGAGGTCTATTTCGAGGCGATCGCGGCGGCGCTGCGCGCCGGGCGTCAGGTCCTGGTGCTGCTGCCGGAGATCGCGATGAGCGCGCAATGGCTGTCGCGCTTCGCCGCGCGCTTCGGTGCGCCGCCCGCGAGCTGGCATTCGGAATTGTCGCCGGGCGCGCGGGTGCGGACCTGGCGCGACGTCGCGGATGGCACGGCGCGGGTGGTGGTCGGGGCGCGCTCGGCATTGTTCCTGCCCTATCGCGATCTCGGCCTGATCGTCGTCGACGAGGAGCATGAGCAGGCGTTCAAACAAGAGGAGGGCGTCGTCTATCACGCGCGCGACATGGCGGTGGTGCGGGCGCGCCTGGGCGCTGTTCCCATCGTCCTGGTCTCCGCGACGCCGTCGATCGAGACCGTCGTCAACGTGTCGCGCGGCCGCTACGACGCCGTGCATCTGGTGGCGCGTCATGGCGGGGCGCAATTGCCGCGCATCGACCTCGTCGATCTGCGGCGCGAGCCACCCCCGCCGCGCCACTGGATCGGCCCGCGTCTGCGCGAGGCCCTCGCGCAGAATCTCGCTTCGGGCGAGCAGTCGATGCTGTTTCTCAACCGTCGCGGGTATGCGCCGTTGACCCTGTGCAGGGC
Organism: uncultured Rhodospirillales bacterium; assembly: GCA_903860935.1. Taxonomy (GTDB): domain Bacteria; phylum Pseudomonadota; class Alphaproteobacteria; order CACIAM-22H2; family CACIAM-22H2; genus CAIOSQ01. Next base: position 12,236 of record CAIOSQ010000343.1, read on the forward strand.
CTGCGGGCACCGCCTGCAATGCCCGCATTGTACCGCGTGGCTGGTCGAGCACCGCCTGTCCGGCCGCCTGCAATGCCATCATTGCGGCCATGGCGCACCGGTGCCGCGGACCTGCACGGCCTGCGGCGCCGAGGACAGGTTCGCGCCCTGCGGCCCGGGGGTCGAACGCGTCGCGGAGGAGGCGCGCGTGCTCTTTCCCACCGCCCGGATCGAGGTCATGACGTCAGACACGATCGCCGGACCGCAGGCGGCTTCCGCCTTCGTCGCGCGCATGATCGCGGGCGACATCGACGTGCTGATCGGCACCCAGATCGTCGCCAAGGGACATCATTTTCCCGGTCTCACCCTGGTCGGGGTCGTGGATGGCGACATCGGGCTGTCCGGGGGAGATCTGCGCGCCGGCGAAAGGACTTACCAGCTTCTCCACCAGGTCGCCGGGCGCGCCGGCCGGGCCGGTCGGCCGGGCCGCGTCCTGCTTCAGACCCATGCGCCCGAGCATCCCGCGATGCAGGCGCTTGCCGCCGGCGATCGCGACGGCTTCATCGCGGGCGAGATCGCCACGCGCGAGCGCCTGGCGCTGCCGCCCTTCGGTCGTTTCGCGGCCCTGATCCTGGCAGGTCCGGATGCGGCGGTGCTCGACCGGACCTGCCGCGAGCTGGCGCGCCGGGCGCCGCGAGGCCCGGCGATCGACACGCTCGGCCCTGCGCCGGCGCCGCGCGCGATCCGGCGCGGGCGGCACCGGCGCCGTGTCCTTGTCCGCGCACCGCGCGAGGCGCCGCTCCAGGATCTGATCGCCGACTGGCTGCACGGTTTCCGGTTACCGGGTTCGGTCCGGCTGCAGATCGACATCGACCCGTATAGTTTTCTTTGAATCCGCAACGATAAGTGGCGCGTGCGCGCGCGCAGGGTGTTATCGTTAGCGATTACTCACCGGTGTAACGACGCACAGAAGGAGCTCGTAACGCCATGACTTCCGTGAACAGCAATCTCGGGGCTCTGCTCCAGCAGCGCTACCTCCGCGGGACCGCGACGGACTCCGCCACCACGCAGAATCGGGTCGCGAGCGGCAAGAGGGTCTCCTCGACTCTCGACGACGCCGCGACCATGGCCGTCGCCAACGCGGCGCGCAGCGACATCAAGGCCTACGCGGCCGCCGCGACCGCGCTGCAGGGCGCGACCGCCGCGGGCATGGTGGCGATCTCGGCCGGCGAATCGATCAGCTCCCGGCTTGGCGATCTGCGTGCCAAGGTGGCCCAGCTCGCCGACGAATCGCTGAGCCCGCAGAGCCGCGCGACCCTGAACGCCGATCTGTCCTCTATGGTCGCCGGCATCAACGCCCAACTCGCGGGCGCCAGTTTCGGCGGCACCAACCTGCTGGCGGGGGCAGGCACCGACCAGTCCGTGCCGACCGGGCCGGACGGAGGCGCCACGACGCTGCGCGACAACAATGTCCAGCCGCTGGTCCTCGGATCGGTGGGCGGGGTGGCCGACGCGGCGACCGCGCTGCAGGACATCGACGCTTTCCGTCGTTCGCTGGACGGCGCCTTGAGCGGGTTGGGCAGCGACGTGTCGCGGCTGCGCGCGCAATCGGAAGTCGCGGTTCAGGCCGGCGAAGCGACCCAGATCGGACTTGGCGCCCTGGTCGATGCGGATCTGGCCCGTGAGTCGGCGTCGCTCGCTTCGCTACAGGTGCGCCAGCAACTCAGCAACCGGTCGATCGGCATCGCCAACCAAGCGCCCTCGGCGCTGCTTGGCCTCCTGCGCTGAGCCCCGCTGCGGCGCGGCGGCTCAGGCCGATGCGTCGTGGCAGCGCTTGAATTTCTTGCCGCTGCCGCAGGGGCAGGGGTCGTTGCGGCCGATCCCGCGATACGGATTGACATGCGTGTCGCGGCCGATCGAGCCGCCCAGAAGGCTCGCCTTGCGGCGTTCGGCGATGCCGGCTTCGCTGTAGCCGTGCCAGGTGGCGAGCAGGGCCGCCGCATCCTCGATCGGCGCCGTCTCGTCCAGGACCTGCTGTTGTCCGTCGCGCCAGCGCTCGAGCTCCTCCTCCATGTCGCCCGGCTCGAACCCGGCGGGCGCGATCCGGCCCGCGGCGCAGAGAGCCGCCGCGCGGTCGCGCAGCGTCGTGTCGGCCAGCAGGGCGCAGCCCTTCAGCCACGCGATCCAGGCCATGTCGTCGGCGGGGATCTCCGTCTCCGCGACGCGCGTCAGGAGGCGCTCCATCCGCTCGGCCCCGAACGCGCCGCGGACATGGAGCCCGATATAGGCGTCGAAGGCACTCCAGCGGCATGACCCGTCCACGGACGGGTCGACGAGCAGGTCCTCGAGCGGCGTGGGGTCGCCATCGAACACGCCGACCAGGATGCGGGGCAGGGTGTCCGTGAGCGCATCGCCGAGCGCGGCCTCGAGGGTGTCGATATCCTGGCGCAGCAGCGCGATCAGGGGCAGCCAGGCAAGCCGCTCGCGCTGCTGTCCGAGCAGGTGGATCAGGATCAGCGGCGCATCGCCGTCGCCGGTGGGGTCGATGTCGCCGGCCGCATAGCCGCGCAGCGTCTCGAGGAAGAAGGCACGGCATTCCTCCCAGGCGCCCGACGCCTCCACCATCGCCGCGACCGGCAGTTCCTCCGCATCCACGAAATCGAGGAAGAGACGCTCGGCGAGGCTGAGTTCGTCTTCGGCGGTGGCGATCGTCATGATGTCTCCTTGCCGCGCGGGGCGGCGCGTGCCGGCGCATGATAGGCGGCGCCCGCCCAGGACGCAGTGCCAAATCCGCGCCGCGCGGTCTATGGTCGTTGGCGGGTGGAGACAGGGATGGGGAGCGCCCGCGCATGACCAACACGTCGCCGACCGCCTTGCTGCTCAACGCCGGCCACGCGCTCGATCACCTGTTCTTGCTGATCTTCGCGACCGCCGTCGTGGCCATCGCGGCGGAATGGGGGATGGGGTGGAACGACCTCATGCCCTACACGATGGGGGCCTTCGTGATGTTCGGCCTCGGCTCGGTGCCCGCTGGAAAGCTCGGCGACCAATGGGGACGCCGCGCGATGATGATCGTCTTCTTCCTCGGCCTCGGCGCGTCCGGGCTGCTGGTCGCGGCGACGCAGACGCCGTGGCAGATGGCCGCCGCCCTCACCCTGATGGGCAGCTTCGCCGCCATCTACCATCCCGTCGGAATTCCGATGCTGGTGCAGAAGGCATCACGTCCAGGCTTCACCATCGGGCTCAACGGTCTTGCGGGCAATCTCGGCATCGCCGTGGCGGCGCTGCTCTCGGGATTCCTGGTCAAGCATGTCGGCTGGCGCGCCGCTTTCGTGGTGCCCTCGCTGGTGGCGCTGGGATGCGGCATTCTCTTCGCCGTGCTGGTGCCGCGCGAGGCCGAGGCGCCGGCGCAGCGCAAGGCCAAGAGCCTCGACATCCCCGCGGCGACCATGGCGCGGGTCTTCCTGGTGATGACGCTGACCGCGGTCTCCGGCAGCATGATCTTCCACTTCACCACCAACGGAACCGGCCACTTGCTGGCGGAGCGATTCCGCGGCGTGGTGGAGGATCCGGCGACGCTCGGCATGCTCCTCGCCATGGTCTTCGCGCTCGCCTCGCTGGCGCAGGTCGCGGTCGGGACGCTGATCGACCGCTTCCCGCTCAAGCGGATCTACCTGCCGATCGTGGCGATGCAGATCCCGCTCTTCCTCGTCGCGGCGGTGTCGGAGGGTTGGCTGCTGCTCGTCGTGGCGATCGCCTACATGGCGGCGGTGTTCGGTGCGATCCCGTTCACCGACGCGATCGTGCTGCGCTATGTCGACGACCGCATGCGCTCGCGCGTCACCGGCATGCGCCTCGCCGTCTCCTTCACCGCCGCGTCGGCGGCGATCTGGATGCTCGGCCCGGTGGTCAAGGCGGCGGGGTTCTCCGCGATGCTTGCGGTGCTGGCCGCGGTGGCGGCCTGCACGACGCTGTTCGTCAGCTTCCTGCCGGCGCGCGATCGCTGAGCGCCGCGCGGTTGACGACGAAGGCGGGATCGGGACGGCCAGCGAGACCTGCCAGCGCGTTGCGCGCGCAGATCTCCGCCATGCGGTCATAGGTCTCGGCGATGTAGGACGCCGTATGCGGCGTCAGCACGACGTCGTCGCGCGCGAGCAGCGGATTGGCGGGCTCCGGCGGCTCGCGCTGCAGCACGTCGAGGCCGGCGCCGGCAATGCGCCGTTCGGCGAGCGCCCGCGCCAGCGCGGCCTCGTCGACCACGGCGCCGCGCGCGACGTTGATCACGAAGGCCGTGGGCTTCATGACCGCCAGCGATGCATCGCCGATCAGGCCGCGCGTCGCCGCCGTGAGCGCGCAGGCAAGGACCGCGAAATCGGCCTGGGCCAGGGCGCGTAGCGCGTCGGTCTCGTGAACGAACCCGGTCGCGGGATCCGGCGCGACATGCGGATCGACGACCACGATGCGCATGCCGAAGGCCGCGGCGCGCGTCGCGATCGCGCGGCCGACGAAGCCATAGCCGATCAGGGCGCAGGTCTTGTCGATCAATTCGACGCCGCCGAATTCGCGCGGCCAGCGCCCGGCCTTCACGGCGCGATCGAGGACCGGCCCGCGCTTGGCCAGCGACAGCATCAGATAGAGCGCCTGCTCCGCCACGGTCGGCGCGTTGGTCCCGCCGGTGGTGGCGAGCGGTATGCCCCGGCCGGTCAGCGCGGCGACGTCGAAATTGTCGTAGCCGGCACCGAGGCGGCACGCGATGCGCAGCCGCGGCGCGGCCGCGACCAGCGCCGCGGTGAGCGCTGGCCTTTCCATGGCCAGGACGAGACCGTCGGCGCCGGGCAGGGCGGCGGCGAGCGCGTCTTGCGTCGGCGCCGCGAGGATCGACACGCGCAGCCCCGCCGCCGCGGCGAGGACGCGCATCCCCGCCTCCGGCAGTCTTTCGCTGAGGACGAGCGTATCCGCCACGGCGCTCAGGCGAAGAGCGGCGACGGATCGTCGGTGTAGCGGGCGAGCCGGGCGCGATCGATCTCGACGCCCAGCCCGGGCTTGTCCGGGATCTCGAGCCAGCCCTCGGCGTCGAGGCGGAACGGCTCGGCCGTGATGCCGTCGACATAGGGGCTGCCGCCGATGAACTCGACGAGATCGACATTCGGCAGCGCGGTGGCGAGCTGCAGG
>CAIOSQ010000344.1 GCA_903860935.1 uncultured Rhodospirillales bacterium
AACACCGCGACGCCATCGACGCCGCGCGCGAAGAGCCAGCGGCAATGGCTGGCGAGCAGTCCCGTGTCGATGCGCCCGTCGGCGGCGAGCGGGGTCAGGGCGGCGACCCACAGGCCGCGGAGTTTTTCGGTACGCATCGTTATCCTCGCTCTTGGCGGGCGGTTCCGGGGGACGAATCTCTAAGACCTCGCCGCCGGACGCGCAATCGCGATTGCCGCCGCCATGGTTGCGGTGGCACCGTCCGATGCAAAGGAGACGCCGCCCATGCTCATCGGACTCAACCCGCTGCTCTCGCCTGATCTGCTGCACGCCCTCGCCGCCATGGGGCATGGCGACGAGATCGTCGTGGTCGACGCCAATTTTCCGGCGGCGGCCTGCGCGCGCCGGTTGATCGCGCTCGACGGCATCGCCGCGCCCGCCATTCTCGAGGCGATCTTGAGCGTCATGCCGCTCGATCACGCCGTCCCGCATCCGGCGCGCGTGATGGCCGTGGTCGGCGATCCGGACGCCGTCCCGCCGGTGGTCGCGGAATTCCGTGTCGTCATCGGCCGCGCGCTCGGCCAGGATCATAGGCCGCATCCGGTGGAGCGTCATGCCTTCTACGAGGAGGCGAAGCGTGCCTATGCGATCGTCCGCAGCGGCGAGCGCCGTTTCTTCGGCAACATCATCCTGACCAAAGGCGTGGTCGACGCCGAGGGCCGTGCGCGCAAGCCGGGCGCCGTCTAGCGCGCGTCGCGCAGCGCGGCCCCGAACGCCTCGAACAGGGCCTGGTTCACGAAATTGCAGTGCGGGTCGTATTCGGCGTGCCACTGCACGCCGAGCGCGAAGCCCGGCGCGCCGTCGATGCGGATCGCCTCGATGGTTCCGTCCTCGGCGACGCCTTCGACGACCACGCGGCGCGCCGGCTCCAGGATGCCCTGGCCATGGAGCGAGTTGACGCGGATCGTCTCGCGGCCGAACAATCCGGCGAAGACGCCACCGGCGACGAGCCGGACATCGTGACGGTCGGCGAAGATGATCTCGGGATCGGGATGGATCTCGCCGGTCTCGAGCCGCGGCATGCGATGGTTCATGCGCCCCGGTAATTCGCGGATCTCCGGGTGCAGCGAGCCACCGAAGGCGACGTTCATCTCCTGGAAGCCGCGGCAGATGCCGAGCACCGGCACGCCGCGCGCGACGCAGGCACGCACCAGCGGCAGGGCGACGGCGTCGCGATCGAGGTCATAGGGCTCGTGGCGCGGATGCGGCTCGACGCCGAAATGCGTCGGGTGGACATTCGCCCGGGCACCGGTGAGAAGGATCCCGTCCACCGCGTCGAGCAGCGCGTCGATCTCCGTGACGTCGGGCAGGCCAGGGAAGACGAGCGGCAGGGCGCCCGCCACCTCGGCCACGGCGCGCAGATTGCGCTGTCCGACGGCCTGCACGTCGAAGCGGTTCTCGATGCGGTGCGCGTTGGCGATCACGCCGACGACCGGTTTCGTCATGCCTTGGGTCCTGTCATGCCTGTGCGCGGCGCCGCGCGGCGCCACCAGTCTATGACAGCCGCGACGCGGATCGCCACCCCGCGCGCGTCGCTGTTGAACCGTGGCGGCTCCTGGCCGAGATTGCGCCGGCCGACAGGAGGATCCGCGATGACGATTTCACAGCTTCGTGCCGCAGCCGTCGCCGAGACGGTCGCCCGGGTGCGCGAGATCGAACGCCGCGACGGCGTGACCCGCGCGGCGCTCGACCGGATCAAGAGCGAACTGATCGCCCTGGGGCGGCGCGCTGGGCTCTTTCCCTTCGCGCATTTCCCGGTTCCCGCGGGCAAGCATGGAGAGATCTATCGCCTGTCCGAGGACGCGGATCGCCGTTTCGCCCTCTATGCCTCGGTCGGCAGGCCGGGGAAGGCGCAGCCGCCTCACAACCACACGACCTGGGCGGCGATCGCCGG
>CAIOSQ010000345.1 GCA_903860935.1 uncultured Rhodospirillales bacterium
CAGAGCGTCTGGCTGGAGGGCCGCGCGCCGACGCATGTGACCGCGATCCGCATCGAGCCGCGGGTCGAGCGGCAGGACGCGAGCGTGAAGCTCTAGCTGCGCGCGGCCCAGGCCGGGCCGTGCGCCGTGCGTATCCGCTCCCGCGACGGGAGCTTCGCGACCATCGACACCGTGCGCGACCTCACGGCCGGAGAGCAGCAGGTCGATCTCGTACTGCCGGTACCGCAGCCACGCCTCTGGTCGCCCGAGACGCCGCATCTCTACGAGATCGATGTCGAACTCGAACCGGCCACCGGCGGCGCGCGGGACAGCGTCGCGACCTATTTCGGGATGCGTAGCGTCACCCGCGCCGCATGGAATGGAAAAGACTACGAATACATCCTGCTCAACGGCGAACCAGTCTATCTGCGCGGCGCACTCGATCAGGCCTTCCATCCAGATGGGCTGCACGCCTATCCCGACGACGACGCGATCCGCGGCGACATCCAGCTCGCCAAGGATCTCGGCCTCAACATGCTGCGTTGCCACATCAAACTCAACGATCCGCGCTACTATTACTGGGCGGACCGGCTGGGCGTGCTGATGATGTACGACTTCCCCAGCCCCGATCTCGACTCGCCGTCCATGCGGCGCATCTTCGAGGCGACGCTGTCGCGGGCGCTGGAGCGCGATTTCAATTCGCCGTCCATCTTCGCCTGGGTGATCTTCAACGAGACCTGGGGCCTGACGAAGCACGACACGGCGGATGGCCAGCGCTGGGTCCGCGACATGACGCAGCTGATGCGCACGCTCGATCCCACGCGGCTGGTCGAGGACAACTCGCCCTGCCACTACAACCACGTCGAGAGCGACATCAACTCCTGGCATTTCTACATCAACGACTACCATCGCGTACGCCGGCACGTGCAAAGCGTGGTCGACCGGACCCATCCGGGCTCCAGCTTCAACTATGTCGGGCCGAACGACGCGGGCGACAATTTCGTCCAGGGCACCGCGCCGCTGATGAACAGCGAATATGGCGGCATCGCCGCGCGCCATGGCGACCAGGACATCGCCTGGTGCTTCAAGTACCAGACGACCGAGCTGCGCCGGCACGCGAAGATCTGCGGCTATGTCTATACCGAGCTCGACGACATCGAGTGGGAACATAACGGCTTCGTCAACTACGACCGCAGCGCCAAGGAATTCGGCTACGACGAATTCGTCGACGGCATGACCGTCGCCGACCTCAACGCCGCCGATTTCGTCGGGCTGGACGCGCCGCCCTGTCAGACGCTGCCGGCGGGCAGCGCGTTCACCGCGCCGCTCTTCGTCAGCCATTGGGGCACGCCGATGGGGGCGAGCGAGGTGCGCTGGCGCCTGGACTTCATCGACCGGTTCGGCGAGCGGCGCAGCACGGCCGAAGGCACGGTCGCGACCACGCCCGAGCGCTTCGCCGTGACCGATCTCGGCGCGGTGCGCTGCGACCTGCCCGCCGAAAACGGCCTCGCCACGCTGGCGCTCTGGCTGGTCGACGAGACTGGCAGGATCCGCTGCCGCAACTACGTACATGTCGAGGTCCGCGGCGAGGCTTCGCCGCGCGTGGAGCGCGCACCCCATGGCTGGGCCCTGCGCTTCGCGCCGGGCGATCTGCGCGAGACGTCCTGGCCCCAGCCCTTCGTCGCGCCGGATGGCGGCAAGTTCTCCGCGCCCGGCGCAGGCTGGATCGAGTACGAGATCGCGCTCCCGCCGGAGATCGACATGAACGCCGTGCAGGGCGCGCGTCTGCGCTTCGAGGCCGCCGCCCGCACCGCCACCCAGCGCATCGACTGGCCGCAGCGGACCTACGGCTTCAACTATCCCCAGACGGAGTCGGACCGGAAGATCCCGAGCGACATCGTCGTGTCGATCACCGGCGTCAACGTGGGTGAAATACGCCTGGCGGACGACCCGGCCGATGCGCGCGGCGTGCTCAGCCACCATCATGGCGTCGATCCCGGCGCCTACGGCTTCCTGACCGAGATCGCGATCGACAAGACGCTGCTCGAGGCCGCGCTCAAGGGACGCGCGCCGCTCAGGATCCGGTTCACCGTGTCGGGCAGGAACACCCATCCCGGCGGCTTCGCCCTCTACGGCGACCGGCTCGGACGCTACCCGGTCGCCCCGACGCTCTTCCTTTTCACCGGCTGAGAAATTCGGATCCAAAGAAATTCGGATCCAGACAACCATTTGATCCCTGGGGCCCTGCCCCCGACGCCCCCGACGGGCGGCGGCTGGGATCCTCAGGGAAATAGTTGTCTGGATCCGAATTCTCTGGATCCGAATTCTGGGCGGGTCAGGCGGGGAAGAGCAGATCGGGGTTGAGTTCGTCGACGGCGTTGATGCCGAGCAGGGCGAGGTTGCGGTCGATCTCCGTGCGCAGGATTTCGATCGCGCGCGCCACGCCCGCCTCGCCGCCGGCGGCGAGGCCGTAGAGCGTCGCGCGGCCGAGCAGCACGGCGTCGGCGCCCAGCGCGATCGCCTGCATGATCTCCGACCCGCGGCGGAAGCCGGAATCGACGAGGATGCAGAAATCCGGCCCGGCGATCGCGCGGGCCGCGGCGACGAGTTCGATCGGCGCGACGGCGCGGTCCATCTGCCGCCCGCCATGATTGGACAGGACGATGCCGTCGACGCCGGCGGCGACCGCGCGGCGCACATCCTCCTCGTGCTGGATGCCCTTGAGGACGAGCTTGCGCGGCCAGGCGGCCCGCAGCCGCGCGACGAGCCCCCAGTCGAGGTCCATGCGCTGGTTGGCGCCGACCCAGCGCGCGATCCCCATCGCATCGCGCTCCGCGGCCGGCACGAAATCCGCGAGGTTCGCGAATTTCGGGATGCCCGGGCTCAGCACCTGGGCGAACCAGCGCGGATGGGCCAGGGCGTCGAGCTTCGAGCGCCAGGACAATTCCAGCGGCCGCGCATAGTTGCGCCGATCCCATTCGCGGTTACCCAGCACATGGGAGTCGACCGTGAACACCAGGGCCTCGCACCCCGCCTCGTCGGCGCGCCGCACCAGGGTCTGCCAGACCTCGTCCGGCCCGAAGACGTAGAGCTGGAACCAGTGCCTGAGATCGGCGATCGCGCCGGCCTCGGACACCCGCACATTCGACACCGTGCTCTGCCCGAACGGGATCCCGGCCGCCGCGGCGGCGCGCGCAAGACAGAGATCGCCCTGATGCCAGAGCATGCCGTTGAAACCCGTCGGCGCGATCGCGAAGGGCAAGGCGCTGCGCCGCCCGAAGATCGTCCGGCCGAGATCGCGCCGCGTCTGGTCGCGCAGCACGCGCGGTTTGAAGATCCAGCGGTCGAAGGCCGTGCGGTTTCGCTCGAGCGCCTTTTCCTCGTCGGCGCCGCCTTCGAGATACTCGGCGCTGAACCGCGGCAGGCGCCGCATCGCGATGGCGCGAAGATCGCCGATCGACTCGGCGCGCGCGACCGCGTGGCGGCCGAGATAGGCACGCCGCGGGAAGCGCGTCTCGTCCTGGCGCGCGGCAGATACGGGAAGAAAGCTCATGGCGTGGTCTCCCTGGATGCGGCGCCGGCGTCGCGGGGCCGCTGCAGATGGCGCTCGACGGCACGGCCAAGGCGCCGGGCGCCTTCTTCCAGATCCGCCTCGCGATTGAGGGTGAAATTGAGCCGCAGGGCGTTCTTCAGCCGGCCCGCGGAATCGAAGACGCTGCTCGGCGCATAGGACACGCCCTCGTCGAAGGCGACCTGCCACAGGCCGTCGGTGTCGAAGGCGGGATCCTTGGCGGTCAGCCAGAGGAACATGCCCCCGACCGGCGCCTCGAAATCGAAGCGCAGCGACAGATGGGCGCGCGCCGCGGCGACCAGCGCGTCGCGCCGGCGGCGATAGGTGGCGATCATCCGGTCATGGACGTCGCGATCGACGCCGGCCTCCAGCAATTCCACGGCGACGGCCTGGGTGAAGGCCGCGGTGCCGATGTCGGAGCCCTGCTTGCCCAGCGAGATGCCCTGGATCAGACCCGCCTCGCCGACCGCCCAGCCGATCCGCAAGCCAGGCCCGATCGATTTCGACAAGGTGCCGAGATAGACGACATTGCCGCGATACGGCCCCTCGTCGCCCCGCTCGGCCTCGAGATCGAACATCGTCGGCACCGGCGGCCCGTCATAGAACAGCGCGCCATAGGGGTCGTCCTCGACCAGAACCGCGCCGGCCTCGCGGCACGCGGCGAGCAGGGCGCGGCGCCGCTCCAACGGCACCAGCGCGCCGGTCGGGTTGGAGAAATTGGGCACGCTGTAGATGAATTTCGCCGCCGCCGCGGCGGCGCTCTGGACCGCATGCGGCGCGGCCCAGTCGAGATGCGCATAGCGCGCGCCAAGCGGTCGCCAGGCATCGATCGCGCCGAGATAGGTCGGGAACTGGGCGAGAATCGTGTCCCCCGCCTCGACCAGCACGCGACCGATGAAATCCAGCGCCTGGAGGCCGCCCGAGGTGATCAGGACGTTTTCCGGCCCCAGCCGTCGACCCGGACAGGAATAGCGCGCGGCGATCAGCGCGCGCAGCTCCGGAATGCCGGCGACCGGGCTGTAGGCGAGCGCCCGCTGGCCGAAACGGTCGAGGGCGCGCTGCGTCGCCGCGCGCACCGCGTCGAGCGGATAGATCTCCGGCGCCGGCAGGCCACCGGCGAGGTTGATGCTGCCCGGCGGTTGCACGCCGACCATGTGCCGCGTGATGGCGTTCGTCGTACGGGTCCAGGCGGCGAAGCGGGGCCGCGGTCCCGACATGACGTCGCCCGGCCTGTCGTCATCCTGCGCGTCGTCGCGACGCCGATCGTTGCGCTGCTGCTCCATGCGTACTCCTTCCCGGCCGGCTTCAAGCGCGGACACGGACCGGCTATACCTGCCTCGCGCGGGAAGCGGGCGCAATGCTCCGCGCGCGCAGATCCCGGAGGGACGATCTTGGCCGTTCGCGTCGTCGAAGTCTCCCCGTTCGATCTCGTCGTCTTCGGCGGGACCGGCGATCTCGCCGCGCGCAAGCTGCTGCCGGCCCTGTATCACCGCGACCACGCGGGTCAGATCCCGGCCGAGGCGCGGATCGTCGCGGTCTCGCGCCGGCCGCAACCCGACTATGCCGCCTTCGTGCGCGACGCCCTCGCGCGCCATGTCCGCACCCAGGATCTCGATGCGGGGACGGTCGACCGCTTCGTCGCGCGCACCGATTTCGTGGCCCTCGACGCCACCGGAGAGAGCGGCTGGGACGAGCTCGCCGCGAAGCTTGCCGGCGATCCGGGCCGCGTGCGTGCCTTCTATCTGGCGGTCGGGCCGGAGCTCTTCGCGCCGATCTGCGCGCGCATCGCCCGCCATGGCCTCGCGACGCCGACCGCGCGCGTGGTCCTCGAAAAGCCGCTGGGCAAGGACGGCGCCAGCGCGCGTGCCGTCAACGACGCGATCGGCGCGGTCTTCGCCGAGCATCAGGTCTTTCGCATCGATCATTACCTCGGCAAGGAGACGGTGCAGAACCTGATGGCGCTGCGCTTCGCCAACACGCTGCTCGAGCCGCTCTGGAACGCCGCCCATATCGACCACGTGCAGATCACGGCGGCGGAGACGCTCGGCGTCGAGGACCGGGCCGGCTATTACGATACCGCCGGCGCGCTGCGCGACATGGTGCAGAACCACCTGCTCCAGCTGCTCTGCCTCGTGGCGATGGAGCCGCCGACCTCGCTCGACGCCGACGCCGTGCGCGACGAGAAGCTCAAGGTCCTGAAGGCGCTGGTGCCGATCGGCGAGACCGAGATCGCGACGACGACCGTGCGCGGCCAGTACCGCGCCGGGGCGTCGAACGGCGCGGCAGTGCGCGGCTATGCCGAGGAACTCGGCCGCGGCGACAGTGCGACGGAGACCTTCGTCGCGCTCAAGGCGCAGATCGCCAATTGGCGCTGGGCCGGACGGCCTTTCTATCTGCGCACGGGCAAGCGGCTGGCCGCGCGCGTCTCCGAGATCGTCGTCGCCTTCCGCCCCATCCCGCATTCGGTCTTCGACGGCCAGGCCGGACCGATCGCCGCGAACCGGCTGGTGATCCGGCTGCAGCCCGACGAAGGCGTGAAGCTCTGGCTGATGATCAAGGATCCCGGGCCGGGCGGCATGCGTCTGCGCCACGTGCCGCTCGACATGAGCTTCGCCGAGGCCTTCGACATCCGTCACCCCGACGCCTACGAACGCCTGCTGATGGATGTCGTGCGCGGCAACCAGACGCTGTTCATGCGCCGCGACGAAGTCGAGGCCGCCTGGGCCTGGATCGATCCCATCCTCGGGGCCTGGGCGCGCTCGGGCGAGACGCCGAAGCCCTATACCGCGGGCAGTTGGGGCCCCTCCGCCGCCGTCGCGCTGATCGAACGCGATGGCCGCACCTGGAACGAGGACGCGTCGTGAGCGGCGGGGCCGACGCGTTGGCGACCTGGGACGAGCTGCGCGCGCTGCGCGGCGTGACGGAGACACTCCGTATCGCCGATCTCGTCGACGGCGACCCGCGGCGCTTCGCCGAGTTCGGCGCCGTGCAGGACGATCTGCTGCTCGATTATTCGCGCACGGCGCTCACGCACGACACGCGCGCGGCGCTGCTGCGGCTCGCCGATGCGCGCGGCGTCGCCGCGCAGCGCGACGCGATGGCCGCCGGTGCGCGCATCAACCGCAGCGAGGACCGGGCGGTCCTCCACATGGCCCTGCGCGCCGCGCCCGGCGACGTCTTCGCGACCGACGGGCAGGATGTCATGCCCGAGATCCTGGAGACGCGCGCGCGCCTCGCCACCTTCGCCGAGGAGATCCGCTACGGGCTGTTCAAGGACGTCGTGAATATCGGCATCGGCGGCTCCGATCTCGGCCCGGCGATGGCGACGCGCGCGCTCGGCCCCTATCACGACGGCCCGCGGGTGCATTTCGTCTCGAATGTGGACGGCGCGCATCTGCACGACACGCTGGCCGGGCTCACCCCGGCGACGACGCTGTTCATCATCGCCTCCAAGACCTTCACGACCGTCGAGACGATGACGAATGCCGCCTCGGCGCGGCGCTGGATCGCCGACGCCCTGGGCGAGGGCGCCGTCGCGCGACATTTCGCGGCGGTCTCGACCGCCGCCGCGCGCGTCGCCGCATTCGGCATCCGGCCAGAGCGCAGCTTCGGCTTCCGCGACTGGGTGGGCGGACGCTATTCGGTCTGGTCGGCGATCGGCCTGCCGCTGATGATCGCGATCGGCCCGCGCGGCTTCGCCGATTTCCTCGCCGGTGCGCGCGCCATGGACCGGCATTTCCTGACCGCTCCCGCCGCGGCGAACATGCCGCTGATGCTGGGCCTGATCGGCATCTGGCACCGCGCGATCTGCGGCTATCCGACGCGCGCGGTCCTGCCCTACGACCAACGTCTCGCGCGACTGCCCGCCTATCTGCAGCAGCTCGACATGGAATCGAACGGCAAGCGCGTGACCGCCGAGGGTGCCGCGCTCGCGCATCCCAGCGGCCCGGTGGTCTGGGGCGAGCCCGGCACCAACGGCCAGCACGCCTTCTTCCAGCTGCTGCATCAGGGTACGGACATCGTGCCCTGCGAGTTCATGATCGCCGCCGAGGGCCATGAGCCGGATTACGCGCATCACCACGGCCTACTGGTGGCCAATTGCCTCGCCCAGGCCGAGGCGCTGATGCGCGGGCGCGACGATCCCGCCCTGCCGCCGCATCGCCGCTTTCCCGGCAACCGCCCCTCGGTGACGCTTGCCTATCGCCGCCTCGATCCGGCGACGCTCGGCCGCATCGTCGCGCTCTACGAGCATCGCGTCTTCGTCGAGGCGGCGATCCTCGGCATCAACGCCTTCGACCAATGGGGCGTCGAACTGGGCAAGGAGATGGCGACGGCTCTGCTCCCGCTGGTCACCGGTGCCGATCCCGGCCCCGCGCGCGACGCCAGCACCGCGGGGCTGCTCGCCCATCTGCGGCGCGCGCGCGAAGCCTGAGCGGCCCGGGCGCCTATCCGGCGACGCCGTTCGCCAGGGCGGCGCGCAGAC
>CAIOSQ010000346.1 GCA_903860935.1 uncultured Rhodospirillales bacterium
CTCCAGCCGCACCCGCCACCAGGTCCCCAAAACCTCCCCAGCTTTGATTTCCGCACAGCTCTCGGCACCTCAGCCAAACGCTGTGCCGCGCGGAAATCAAAGCTGGGGAGGTTTTGGGGGAGGTTTTGAGGCGCGGACCAGATCGAGCAGGGCGTGCAGGCGGCGGTCGGGGATGCCGAGGTCGTCGAGCTGGCGCACGGTGTTCTCGAGATAGGCGAGGCATGGCCCGCGCTGACCCGCGGCGGCGCAGATCGTCGCCGCGACGCGCGCCGGGTCGAGCTTGCCGGCATAGTTGGGATGGTGGCGATCGACGACGAAGCCGCGCGCCGTGATCGGTCCGGCCGCTGTCTCGAGCGGCAGAAGACGGCATTCATAGGAGCGGTTGCTCATCTCCCGCTCCCACAGATAGGCCCAGGTCGCCGGGACGAGCTGTGCGGCGATGCGATAGGCGAGGCCGCGGCACGCGCCGCCGCGATCGAGGCCGAGCACCAGACCGGGCTGTTCGGGCGTGCCGCGATAGCGCTTCGAATAGAGACAAAAGGCGCGGTGATAGCCGCGCAGCAGGGCCGGCCGCGCCTCGGCGAATTCGAAGCCCGGATCCCAGATCAGCGAGCCATAGGCGAAGACCCAGAGATCCCGGCCATCGGGCGGCGGCGGTGTCGAACGGTCGTCGGTCATGTCGGCGGAGCGAGGGCGAGGGCTGATGGCCGGGCGGTGAAGGCCGACCATAGCCGGTCGCGCGGGGCATGCAATCCTCGCGCACCGGAGTATGCTGACGCGACGTCAGATCCGGGGACAGCGCCATGGACATCGATCGCGCCGCAAGGCTGTGCTTCGCCGCCGACTACGCCACGGCGCGCGCCAAATTCCGCAACGCCTGCCGCGTCTTCGGCATCGCGACCGAAAGCCATGTCAATCCGCTGCCCGGGCCCAGGGGCGAGGAGCTCGCCACCGACACCGCCTGGATCGGCCCCGACGACGCGGCGCATGTCGTCGTGGTGATCTCCGGGACGCATGGCGTCGAAGGGTTCTGCGGCGGTGGCGCACAGGTCGACTGGCTGCTTGGCGGCGGGTCCGCCTGTCTGCCGCGCGACACGGCGATGCTGCTGATCCATGCGGTCAATCCCTTCGGCTGGGCCTGGCTCAGCCGCACCACCGAGGAGAATGTCGACCTCAACCGCAACTGGGTCGATTTCGCCGACCCCCTGCCGCGCAACGAGGGCTACGACGATCTCGCGCCGCATCTGGTTCCGGAGGAGATCGAAGGCCCGGGTCGCGCCACGGCCGATGCCGCGCTCGCCGCGTGGCGCAAGGACAGGACGCTGCAGCATTGGCTGCGCGCGGTGTCGTCCGGCCAGTACGATCATCCCGACGGGTTGTTCTATGGCGGCAGCGGGCCCACCTGGGCGCGGCGCACGGAAGAGGCGATCATCGACCGCCACCGCCTCGCGCAGCGGCGCAGCGTCACCGTGCTCGACATGCACACGGGCCTTGGCCAGTACGGCTATGGCGAGCCGATCTCGCACATGCCGCAGGGCAGCGAGGCGCGTGCGCGGGTGATGCGGCTCTGGGGCGAATCGGTCACCGAGCCGGCGCGCGGCAATTCGGTCTCGACCATCCGGCGCGGCCTTTCCGCCTTCGGCTGGCGCGATCGCGTCGGCGAGGCCTGCGTCTTCGTCACCTTCGAATTCGGCACGTTCACGATCGACGAGGTGATCGACGCGCTACGGGGCGATTGCTGGGCGCGACGCCGCGGTCTCGACTGGAACGATCCGGTCCAGGCCCGCATCCGCGCCGCCTCGCGCCGCGCCTTCTTCCCCGATACCGACACCTGGCGCGAACTCGTGCTGGCGCGCACGCGCCAATGCATCCGCCAGGCGCTGGACGGGGTAGGCGCCGCCTGATGTCCCGGATCCTGCGCCTCCTCGCGATCGTCGTCGTCGCGCTCGCGGCGGCGTGGAGCGGCGCCTGGTTCCTCGTCGCCGGGATGATCGAGACGCGCGTAGGCGGTTGGGCCGAGGCCCAGCGCGCGCAGGGCACGCGCGTCGCCTTCGGCGGCCTCGCCGTCGACGGCTTTCCCATGCGCTGGCGACTGGTCGCCACCGACTACGAGATCGCGCGCGAGGGTCCGGCGCCACATGTCCTGCGCGGAGCGCGCTTCGAGGCGCTGATCGTGCCCTGGGATCTCGCCACGGTGCCGCTGCGTCTTCCCGGGCCGCAGCGTCTGGAGCGGCGCGGCGCGGGCGGCGCCCAGGACTACGCGCTGCGCATCGAGGCGGAGCGTCCCGACGCCGTGCTGCGCCTCGCGCCGGACGGGCGCGCGCGCGCGATCGACCTCGATTTCGGCGGGGTCACAGCCAGCGTCCCGAAGACCCCGTTCCTCGTCACCGCCGCCCGCTTGCGCGTCGCCGTGGCGGAGACCGATCCGCCGGATCCACGCACGCGCGAATTCCTGACGCTCGCCTTCGACGCCGAAGACCTGGTCCTGCCGCACGCCGTCGCCCTGCCCCTCGAACCGACGATCCGCGCGGTGCGGCTCGAACTGGCGCTGCGCGGCGAGCGCGCGACGCGTGGCACGCCCGCCGAGCGCGTCGCCGTCTGGCGCGAATCCGGCGGCGTTCTCGAATTGCTGCGCCTGGACCTCGACTGGGCGCCGCTGCGCGTCAGCGGCGACGGCACGGCGGCGCTCGACGCGCGCAACCGGCCGCAGGCCGCCCTCGCGCTGCGCATCGCCGGACATCAGGAACTGATCGACATCCTGGTCAGGACGCGCCGGTTACCGGCCCCGCAGGCCGCGATCTTCCGGACCCTCGCCGCGGGCATGGCGCGCCCCGACCCCGCTACGGGCCGAACCGAGATCGTGCTGCCGGTCACGGCGCAGGATGGCCGGCTGTCGATCGCCGGTTTCCCCGTGGCCCCGCTGCCGCCGATACCGCTGCCATCGCCCTGACCGGGGCGACGACTCAGGCCTGGCGCGCCTGCACGATGCCGCGGCGGACCTGGCGCGCGCGCGAAAAGACCTTGTGCAGCGTTTCGCCGTCGTCGTGGCGGATCGATTTCTGCAGCAGCGCGATGTCCTCGTAGAGGCGTCCGGTCATCTCGAGGACGGCGTCCTTGTTGGACAGGAAGATGTCCCGCCACATCGTCGGGTCGGAGCCGGCGACGCGCGTGAAATCGCGGAAGCCGGAGGCCGCGAATTTGATGACCTCGGCGCGCATCGTGCTCTCGAGGTCGCTCACCATGTTGACGATGGTATAGGCGATGAGATGCGGCACATGGCTGGTGATCGCCAGCACGCGGTCATGATGGGCGGGCGGCATCACCGCGATCTCCATGCCCGCCTTGCGCCACAGCGCGGCGACGCGGTCGACGGCGCGCGCATCGGTGCCCGGCGGCGGCGTCAGGATGCACCAGCGCCCGGCGAAGAGATCGGCGAAACCTGCCTCGGGACCGGAGTTTTCGGTGCCCGCGATCGGATGGCCGGGCACGAGATGGACGCCGCGCCGGACATGCGGCGCGAGGGCCTCGACCACCGCGCCCTTGACCGATCCCACATCCGACAGGATCGCGCCGCGGGCGAGTTTCGGGCCGATCGCGGCGGCCAGCGCGCCGAAGCTCAGCACCGGCGTGCAGAGCATCACGAGATCGGCGCCGCGCACCGCCTTGACGGGATCGGCGAGCGCGCGATCGGCAAGGCCGAGTTCGAGGACCTTCTCGCGCACGGCGGCCGACGCGTCGCACGCGACGAGTTCGCCGGCGAGCCCATCGCGACGGATCACACGCGCGAGCGACGAGCCGATCAGCCCGAGGCCGACGATGACGACGCGACGGAAAAGCGGCCTGGCGCGCGCCATCGTGTTCAGCCCTTCATGAAGGCGGAGAGGCTGGCGACGACCGCGCGCATCTCCTCTTCGGTGCCGATGGTGAAGCGGATGAAATCGGGCAGGCCATAGCTGCCGACCATGCGCGGGATGATCCCGTCGCGCGCCAGATGCGCGTTCGCGGCCGCCGCGTCGCGCGGTCCGGCGGGAAAGCGCACGAGGACGAAATTTCCGACCGAAGGCAGCGGCTCAAGTCCGAGTTCCGCGACGCGGGCCGCGAACCACGGCATCCAGACGTCGTTGTGCACGCGCGCCGCGTCGGTGAAGGCGAGATCCGCGAGCGCGGCGACGCCCACGGTCTGGGCCACCGACGACACGTTGAAGGGCCCGCGCACGCGATTGAGGACATCGACGATCCCCGGCGCGGCATAGCCCCAGCCCAGACGCAGGCCACCGAGGGCGAAGATCTTCGAGAAGGTCCGCAGCATGATCACGTTGTCGCAGGTCTCGGCGAGTTCGACGCCGGCGCTGTAGTCGTTGCGCGAGACGTATTCCGCGTAGGCCGCGTCGACCACCAGCAGCACATGCGCCGGCAACCCGTCGCGCAGACGGCGCAGCTCGGCGGCGGAGATGTAGCTGCCGGTGGGATTGTTGGGATTGGCGACGAAGCAGATGCGCGTGCGCGGTCCGGCCTTCGCGAGCAGCGCATCGACATCCGTGCGAAACCCGGTCTCCGGCGCCATGACCGGCGTCGCGCCGGCCGCATGGGTGGAGATCGGATACATGACGAAGCCGTACTGGCTGTAGAGCACCTCGTCGCCCGGCCCCGCATAGGCCTTGGTCAGCAGCGCGATCAGTTCGTCGGACCCGGCGCCGCAGACGATGCGCGCGGCGTCGATGCCGAAGCGCCGCGCGATCGCGGCGCGCAGGTCGCCGGCACCGCCATCGGGATAGCGGTGCAGCGTCTGCGCCTGGGCCGCGAGCGCGGCCATGGCGCGCGGGCTGGGCCCGAGCGCGCCCTCGTTCGAGGAGAGCTTGATGACGCGCTGCTGCCCGGCAAGTGCGGATTTGCCGGCGACATAGGGCTCGATCTCCATCACGCCGGGGCGGGGGGTCGGATTCGTCATGGCAGCCTCGCCGGAAACGGTGAGCGGAAGGGCAGACAGCGCGGCGGATCAGCCGCGCGCCAGGTCGAGCGGCACGGCATAGCCGCCGATCGGACGGACATGGCCGCCCTCGCCGATCGCCGCGGCGACCTGGGCGAGCCGGGCGTCACCCGCGCCCAGATAGGCGGAGAGTTCGACCAGCTGAAGCGAACCGCCGGCCGGATCGTCGATCGCCGCCGGGAAACCGACGACGCCGATCCCCGCCTTCTCGAGCAGCGCACGCACGCGGGTCTGGCTCAACTCCGCGCGGCTCTCGACGATCGCGAAGCCGTGATCCTCGCCCGACGGGTCGAAGGCCTGACGTCCGACCAGCAGCGCCGAGCCGGCGCGCTGGTCGGGCGCGAAGGGCACACGCGCGACGATGTTGAGCTGCGGGGCGGCGCCGGCGCCGAGGCCGCGCCACCAGGGCTCGTCCGGCGTATCCGCGGGCATGGGCACGAGGGCGATCTGCGCGCGCCCTTCGGTCAGCGCGTTCAAGGCGCGCGCCACCGAGGCGACGGGCTGGAGCGTCGTGAGCGTTCCGAAATGGTCGCGTGCGAGTTCGATCCCCTGGCCGGCAGCGGCATCGGTCGCCACCGCGACCGAGAACGGCCCCTGCAGACGGCTGTTGGCGGTCATGATCTCGCGCCAGACCCGCACGACGACAGTCGCCGGCATCGGGCCGTCATGGCGCGCGACGAGACGACGCACGACATTTGCCTCACGGCCCGGCCTGAAAGTGGGGCCGTCGGAGCCCTTTGCCGCGCGCACCTGTGCGGCGAGGCGCGCGCGCGCGACCAGGGCATCGTGGATCCGCTCGTCGAGGGCATCGATCTGGCGCCGGATCTCGTCCAGCGATGTCGGTGGCGTGTCCATTTCCTGGCCTGAAGTGAAGACGCACCGAGATATCCGTTGAAGCCGGGGAAAGCAATTGCTCGCACGCCATCGGCCTTGAACCCGGGGGTTGGCGATGCGATCTTCCCCGCCCCTTCCATTCCACCGCCCGGGTTCTGGCAACGCGCATGACGAACTCCTCGCCGGGGCTGTCCGCGGCGTCTCCGCTCCTGCCGGGCAAGCGCCTGGTCATACCGGCCGACGATCCGCTGCCGCTCGACAATGGCGGCACGCTCGGCCCCGTGACCATCGCCTACCAGACCTATGGCCGCCTCGACGAGCGGCGGGCCAACGCGGTGCTGGTGTGCCACGCCCTGACCGGCGACCAGTACGTCGCCGAGACCCACCCGATCACCGGCAAGCCGGGATGGTGGGAGACGCTGGTCGGACCCGGTCGCGTGCTCGACACCGATCGGTTCTTCATCATCTGCGCGAACGTCGTCGGCGGCTGCATGGGGACCACAGGCCCGAAGGAGATCGATCCCGCGACCGGCCAGCCCTACGGGCTGTCCTTTCCCGTGATCACCATCGGCGACATGGTCCGCGCGCAGAAACACCTGATCGACTCCCTCGGCATCGACAGCCTGTTCTGCGTCGTCGGCGGCTCGATGGGCGGGATGCAGGTGCTGCAATGGGCGGCGGCCTATCCCGATAAGGTCTTCGCGGCGATGCCGATCGCCACGGCCGCGCGGCATTCGGCGCAGAACATCGCCTTCCACGAGGTCGGCCGCCAGGCGATCATGGCCGATCCGGACTGGCGCGGCGGCGCCTACCTGACCGAGGGCACGCGGCCCGGGCGTGGCCTGTCAGTGGCGCGCATGGCCGCGCATATCACCTATCTCTCCGAGACCGCGCTGCACCGCAAGTTCGGGCGCAACCTGCAGGATCGCGAGGCGCTGTCCTATGGCTTCGACGCCGAATTCCAGGTCGAGAGCTATCTGCGCCACCAGGGCTCGACCTTCATCGAGCGCTTCGACGCGAATTCCTATCTCTACATCACCCGGGCGATGGATTATTTCGATCTCGCGCGGGATTTCGGCGGCCAGCTCGCCCATGCCTTCCGCGGCAGCAAGGCACGGTTCTGCGTCGTCAGCTTCACCTCCGACTGGCTCTTCCCGACATCGGAGAGCCGCGCACTGGTCCATGCCCTCAACGCCGCCGCGGCCAATGTCAGCTTCGTCGAGATCCCGACCGACAAGGGGCACGACGCGTTCCTGCTCGACGAACCCGAGCTGTTCAAGGTCCTCGGCGGCTTCGTGGAGGGCTGCGCCGAACGGCGCGGGCTGAAGCGCTGATGGCGACCCAGCTGCAATCGATCGGCGCCCATCCGCGCGCGAATATCCGCGTCGACCTGCAGGTCATCGCGGGCATGATCCCGCCTGGCAGCCGCGTCCTCGACATCGGCTGCGGCGACGGCGAGCTGCTCGACTACCTCGTGCATTTCCGCCAGGTCGACGGGCGCGGGATGGAGATCAGCCAGGCGGGCGTCAACAACTGCGTCGCCCATGGCCTGTCGGTGATTCAGGGCGACGCCGACACCGACCTCAAGGATTATCCGTCGGACGCCTTCGACTACGTGATCCTGTCGCAGACGCTCCAGGCGACCTACGATCCGCGCGAGGTGCTGCGCCAGCTGGTGCGGATCGGGAAGCGCGCGATCGTGAGCTTCCCCAATTTCGGCGCCTGGCATGTCCGGCTCAAGCTGCTGTGGTCGGGCAAGATGCCGGTCACGGATTCCTACGACGTCGCCTGGTACGAGACGCCGAACATCCATCTCTGCACGATCGACGATTTCGCCGAACTCTGCGCCGATGTCGGGATCGCGATCGAGCGCGGCATGGTGCTCGATGCCGGCGGCCGTCCGCGTGCCCTGCGCGCACCGGGTTTCCTCGCCAATCTGCTCGGCGAGCAGGGGCTCTTCGTCCTTACCCGGACGGGGTGACGCGCCACCCGGTGGCCAGCGCGGGTCGCCGGGCGACGAGGACCCTGCGTTGCCGCAGCGCATCGGGCATGGTGAGGCTCTTGGTGGCCTCCACGATCACGACACCGGCGAAACGCTCGAAGGCGCGCCGGCCGATGCGCTCCCATGCGCGCGCGGAACCGAGGAGCAGCCGCGATTCCACCGGCAGGGTGAACAGCGCCGCCGTCATCGCGGTCGGCGTGAACAGATTGTCACGCAGGAGCCGCGAGAGCTGCCCCGCCGAATAGGGCTGGCCGTGACCGAATGGCGTGCTGTCGACATGGGCCCAGATCCCGCGCCGGTTGGGCACCACGAAGATCGCGCGGCCTGATCCGGACAGCGTCCGCCAGATCTCGCGCAGCATCGGGCGCAGCTGCTCGGCATGCTCCAGCGCATGGATCACCAGC
>CAIOSQ010000347.1 GCA_903860935.1 uncultured Rhodospirillales bacterium
CCCCCACGCCAGGGCTTGGTTAGGACAGATCCGCCGGGCAGCGCAAGCCGACGACCCCAGGCAGTTTCTGCCGATCGGAGGCGGAGTCTGCCGGGTGCCGAGCATCGCCCACCCATCACACTGCAAAAATATTATCGCTAAATCAGTTACTTAAGAGACCCGTGCGGTTGGCACGGCGCTCGCAATGGGATGCGGGAGTAACCCGCAGAATGCAGGCTCCCATGCGTCTTCGAAATCGCCTCCTCGCCTTTTCCGCCGCCATCGCGATCGCCCTCGGCGGCGCGTTGTCGGCGCCCGCCGATGCCCAGACCCGCTCGCGGATCAAGGACATCGCCGATTTCGAGGGGATCCGTCAGAACAAGCTGATCGGCTATGGCCTGATCATCGGCCTGAACGGCACCGGCGACACCCTCAACAACTCGCCCTTCACGCAGCAGAGCATCATCGCGATGCTCGAACGGCTGGGGGTCAACACGCGCGACATCGCCGGCAGCCTGCGCACCCGCAACGTCGCCGCGGTGATGGTGACCGCGACCCTGCCGGCCTTCGCACGCCAGGGCTCGCGCATCGACGTCGCCGTGGGCACGTTCGGCGACGCGACGTCGCTGCAGGGTGGCACGCTGCTCGTCACGCCGTTGCTCGGCGCCGATGGCGAGGTCTACGCCGTGGCCCAGGGCGGCGTGACGACCGGCGGCTTCACGGCTCAGGGCCAGGGCGCCCAGGTGACCCGCAACATTCCGACCAACGGCAAGATCGCCGGCGGCGGGATCGTGGAGCGCGAGCTCGGGTTCCAACTGGCGACGATGGACCGGACACGCATCGCGCTGCGCAACCCCGACCTGACGACCGCGCGGCGTATCGCGCAGGCGATCAACAATTTCCTGCGCGTACCCAGCGCCCGCCCACTCGACCCCGGCACGGTCCTCCTGCTCGTGCCGGAAAATCGCCGCGGAGACCTGGTCAACCTGCTCACCGACATCGAGCAGCTGCCAGTCGAGCCCGATCAGATCGCGCGCGTCGTGATCGACGAGAAGACCGGCACGGTCGTCATGGGCGACGCGGTCCGGATCTCCACCGTGGCGATCGCCCATGGCAACCTGACGATCCGGATCACCGAAGCGCCTCAGGTCTCGCAGCCCAACCCCTTCGCGCCCCAGGGTACCGGCGGTCCGACGATCCCAGGCCAGATCACCGGCGGTGCGATAGCGCCCGGCGGCGCAACGGTCGTCGTGCCGCGCACACAGGTCGACATCCAGGAAGAAAACGACCGGCGCCTCGCGATACTCCCCTCCGGCGTCACGTTGCAGGAACTGGTCAACGGGCTCAACGCGCTGGGCTTCGGTCCGCGCGACATGATCACGATCCTGCAGGCGATCAAGGCCGCCGGCGCCCTCCAGGCCGATGTCGAGGTGCTGTGATGAGCGCCATGAACGGAGCCAGCGCTCTTGTGGGCACGGCGCAGAACGCCCTGATGGCCGGGACCACGCCACCACGCCTGCCCGGCGGATCCGCGCCGAGGACCGAGGACGCGATGCGTGTCGGCCGCCAGTTCGAGCAGATGTTCCTGTCGCAGATGCTCGCCCCCGTCTTCGAGACCATCGAGACCGAGGGGCCGTTCGGCGGCGGGCACGGCGAACAGATGATGCGCTCCTTCCAGATCGACGCCTACGCCCAGGCGATCTCGCGCCGCGGCGGCATCGGCCTCGCGCCGAACATCGCCTCCGAAATCCTTCGCATGCAGGAGAAGTCCAATGGCTGAAACCAAGTCCAACGCCGCGCGTGCGGCGCAACCGGCGACGAGCATCCGCGAACTGATTTCGGTGGCCGGTCGTCTCGTCGGGATCATGCGCCGCGAGACCAGCGCGCTGCGGTCGGTCTCGATGGCGACCCTGCCCGCGCTCGTCGCGGAGAAGGCCTCTCTTATGGATGCCTTCACCAAGCTCAGCCGCAATTTCCGTCACGATCCGGAAACCATCGCCGCGGTGACCGAAGCGCTACGTGGCGAACTCGAGGAGGCATTCGCCATCTTCGAGGAGACGGTCCGCGAGAACGAAAAGGCGCTGCTGGCGGCACGCGACGCCAACGAGCGCGTGCTGCGGGCGGTGGTCTCAGCCGCCGAGGCGCAGCGTCCGCGCGCACAAGGTTATGGCCGCACTGGCCTCGCACCCGCACCAGCCAAGTCCAGCACCCCCAAGATGGTCCCGGTGGCCATCGACCGGCGCCTCTGATCCGCCGCACCGCACCCGCGCCGACCCCATAGCAAACTCCGGTATTCCCTCATGTCCCTCGCCCTCCTCAGCGCCATCATGACCAGCTCGACGTCTGGCATGCGCGCCGCCCAGGTGCAGCTGGACATCGTCTCGCGCAACGTCTCGAACGCGAACACCGAGGGCTACACCCGCAAGGAAGCGCCGCTCCAGACGCTCGTCGGCGACACGTCGGCCTATGGCGTCACGACCGGCGAGGTGCGGCGCAGCGTCAGCCAGAGCCTCGTCCAGGAAATCCGCACCGGCACCTCGATCGCCTCGGCGCTGCGGACGACCGAGGACTATCTCGGCCGACTTGAACTGGCTTTCGGCTCGCCCGGCGACGGAGCGTCGATCGCCGTCACGCTGGGAAAACTCGGCGACTCGTTCCGTGCCCTGGTGACCGAACCCAGTTCCGCGACCTTGCAGCAGCAGACCATGTTGCGTGCCGGGAACTTCGCGACGGGCGTCAATGCCCTCTCGGACACGATCCAGGCCTTTCGCGTCGACGCCGATACGTCGATGAGCAATGCGATCACCTCGGCCAACGCGATGCTGCGCGAGATCGACGGGATCAACCGCTCGATCACGCAGCTGCGCGGGATCGGCAAGGGCTCGGCAGATCTCGAGGACCGCCGCGACACGCTTCTCAAGAAACTCGCCGACCTGATCGACATCCGGACCTTCGAACGGGGCACCGGCGAGATCGTCGTGACGACCAGGACGGGACGCGAACTGCTCGACGCCGAAATCGGTCAACTGAGTTTTAACCCAAATCCGGCCATCTCTCCGGACATGGACTATTCCGACGGCGACCTGTCCGGCATCATCCTGGACGGCATCGACATCTCCAGCGAACTGACCGGCGGCCGGTTGCGCGGTCTGCTCGACGTGCGCGACACGATCATGGCGTCGGCCCAGGACCAGCTCGACGAACTGACCGCCCGGGTCGCCCAGAACTTCGCGCTCTGCGATCTCGACCTCTATTCCTACGGTTCCCTGAGGCCCGTCGTGACCTCGGCGACCGCTACCGCGACGATGGCCAAGAGTGGCACCACGCTTCAGGTGTCGTCCGCCGCCGGGCTCTCCGTCGGCATGAATCTTCGCTTTGCGAACCACCCGACCACCTATGTCGTTTCGGCTATTTCCGGCACCACGGTCACGATCGCGCAGGCCACGGGTGCCGCGACCGGTGCCGAGGTCGAGGTCCCCTCGGGAACCAAGATGGTGTTCGCGGCGCAACCCGACACTGCGGCCGTCGGTTACGCGCGCACGGTGAAGGTGAACCCGGCCGTGACGGCGCAACCCTGGCGCCTGCGCGACGGCACCAGCGTCGCAGCGATCGGATCCCTCCCCCAGGCCAGCCAGATCCCACGCGCAGTCATCGACAGCTTCGAACGCGTCCAGCCCTTCACGTCCAACAGCGGCCTGACGCTCACCGCCTATGTCGGTTCCCTGATCGTGTCCCAGTCGACGGCGCGGGCCGGCGCGAAGGACGCGCTGTCGGCACGCGAGGCGCTCAACGAGCAGTTCGACCAGCGCTTCAGCGCCGACAGCGGCGTGAACGTCGATAGCGAACTGGCGCTGATGGTCGAGATCCAGACCTCGTACGCCGCCTCGGCGAAAGTGCTGCAGGCGACGCGCCAATTGATGGACGAACTGCTCCAGGTCGTCAGGTGAGGAACTGAGCCATGGTCGCGACCGTCGGAACCTTTGCCCAGAACGAAATCCTTCGCAGCCGGATGCGGGAGACGCAGGCCGAATTCAACGCGCTACAGGTCCAGGTCTCGTCGGGCAAGAAATCCGACAGCTACAGCGGGCTCGGCGAGGGCGCGCGGCTCTCGCTCAGCCTGCGCCAGACCAAGATGAGCACCGAGACATTCATCCGGTCCAACGCGGCGACCGATGTCCGCATGCAGCAGATGCAGACCGTTATGGACCGCATCAAGGACCTGACCAACGACATGAAGATCACCGCCTACTCCGGCGTGAGCTCCGCCTCGACGCCGGCCGGCCAGGGAAATTTCACGATCCGCACGGCCGCGCGCGGCACGCTCGCGGAGATCGTCCAGTTGCTCAACTCGCAGGTCGACGGCTACTACCTGTTCGCCGGCCGCAGCACGGACGCGCCCCCGATGCTCGATCCCGGCGCGATCGGCACGCCAGGTACGCCGCTGGGCAGCGCGGCGGCCCTCGCCGCGGCCAATCCCCTCGGCAACACGCCGGGACCGGGCGATGCGCTCTACGAGGACATCGCCGATCATCTCGACGGCACTACCGTCGGCGCGGTGCCCGGCGCTGTCCCCGTCCGCTACTACGTCGGCGAATTCAGTGCGACGACCGGTTCCCACCTGGTGTCGCGGATCGACACCAGCACCGATGTCACCTACGGCGTGACCGGCCGGGACGCGTCGCTGAACAAGGTCACGCAGGCGCTCTACGCCCTGTCCGTCGGCGTGCTCGATGCGACCAACGAGATGGGCTACCGCCAGCTCGCCCGCCGCGCGGTCGAAGACCTCGAAGCCGGTTTCCAGGGCATCGTCGAACAGATCGGTGCGCTCGGCGTGGTCCAGACCCAGCTCAAGGAAGTCACGGTCCGCCAGCAGGACTTCATCACCACGCTCGACCTGCAGATCGGCTCGGTCGAGGACGTCGACATGAGCGAGGCGCTCAGCAAGCTCGGCGCGACGCAGACGGAGCTCGAGGCGTCCTACCGGATGCTGGCGCTCATGCGCGAATTGTCGATCACCAAATACCTGTGAGGACGCAGATGATCGAGACCTCCGGATCCGCGCTGCGCGAGTTCACCCCCGAAAGCCGGGATCCCGAAATCCTGCTCCGCCATGCGCGGCTCGACCGGCAGGCCGGCAAGGACATCGAGGCCGTCGAGCGCCTTCGCGACGCGGTGAGCATGCGCCCAGACCATCCGGCGATCCATGTCGAGCTCGCCGGCGCGCTGATGTCGCTCGGCCATCTCGAGGAAGCCGCGGCGAGCGCGGGCACCGCCGCCGATCTCGCGCCCGGCGATATCGGCACTTGGATGACCCTTGGGATGATTCGCTACGCGCAATCCGATCGCGGCGGCGCGCAGGAGGCCTTTACGCGGGCCGTGGCCTGCGATCCCCGTCATCCCCAAGCCTGCAACAATCTCGGCCTCGTCCTGCTCGAGCAAGGACGTCTGCAGGCCGCCGCCGACGCCTTCATTCGCGCGATCGACGCCAATCCCGGCTACGCGATGGCGTGCAACAATCTCGGGACCGTGTTCGACATGGCAGGCGACTGGGCGGCCGCGGAGACCTGGTTCAACGAGGCGATCGTTCGCAACCCCGCCTATGTCGAGGCGCGCCACAACCTCGCCGCGTCGCAACTCAAGCGGGCCGCGTGGAACCAGGCCGTCGATACGCTCGGCAGCCTGCTGCTGGTCGCCCCGGGCGACACACGGGCTCTGTGGAACCTCTCCGACACGCTGCTGCGGCTCGGCGATTTCACCGGCGGCTGGAAGCTCTTCGAACACGGCATCGGGCATCGCGACTACCGCGGACCGGCGCGCGCACGCGCCGTGCTGCCCTACACGTCCTCGGCGCGACGCCTGCTGCTCTGGGGCGAGCAAGGCATCGGCGAGGAGATGATGTTCGGGGCGATGCTGGCGGAACTGTCTGCGCGCGGCGCAGGTGGCGTCGTCGAATGCGATCATCGCCTCGTCCCGCTGTTCGAGCGGTCCTTCAAGGGCTGGCGCTTCGTGCCGAGCACGACGCCACCGGCGCCGGAAACCGCCGGCCCCTTCGATGCCGCGCTGCCGCTGGGCAGCCTCGCGCAGCATCTTCGCCCGTCGATCGCCAGCTTCCCCCGCCACGCCGGCTATCTCCGCGCGGATCGCGCGCGCACCGCGGCGCTGCGGCAACGCTACGCGGGCGATGGCGACAACATGATCGTCGGCATCAGCTGGATGAGCGGCGCGCGGCGCGACGCCGTCTTCAAGAGCACCGATCTGCGCAGCTGGGCGCCGATCCTGCGCGTGCCCGGCGTGACATTCGTGTCGCTTCAATACGGGACCGTCGGACAGCAGATCTCGGCCGCCACGCGCGAACTCGGCGTCACGATCCTCGAAGACCCGGCAATCGATCAACTGCGCGACGTCGACGGCTTCGCCGCGCAGGTCGCCGCCATGGACCATGTGGTCACGGTGAGCAGCACCGCGGCCCATGTCGCGGGGGCCCTCGGACGTCCAGGCACGGTTCTGCTGCCGGCTGGCCGCGGCCTCAAATGGCACTGGATGACCGACAGGCCCGACACCCCCTGGTACCCGTCCCTCACACTGCTGCGCCAGCGCGCGCCGGAAAACTGGGACGACGTCATCAACGATTGCGCCGGGCGCCTGGCCGCTCGTCGCCAGAACCCCTGAGCGACCAAGGAGACGGAGTATGATCAGGATCTTCATCGGCTTCGACCCGCGCGAGACGGTCGCCTACCACGTCTTCGCGCATTCGATCCTCGCCCGTGCGTCGCAACCGGTGACCATCGCGCCGCTGATGCTGACGCAGTTGAACGCGATCCACACGCGGCCGCGCCACGCGCTGCAGTCGACCGATTTCTCGTTCACCCGCTTTCTGGTTCCCTATCTCAGCGGCTACGAGGGCTGGTCGCTGTTCTTCGACTGCGACATGCTGATGCTCGACGATATCGCGAAGCTCTGGTCTCTGCGCGACGACCGGCACGCGGTCCAGGTCGTGAAGCACAGCCATGTGCCGAGCGAGTCCGTGAAGTTCCTCGGCGCGACGCAGACCCGCTACGCGAAAAAGAACTGGTCGAGCGCCATTCTGTTCAACAATGCGCGCTGCCGCGCCCTGACGCCCGACTACGTCAACGGCGCCAGCGGTCTCGAGTTGCACCAGTTCAAATGGCTCGACGGCGATCACGAGATCGGCGACCTGCCGCATCGCTGGAACCATCTGGTCGACTACGACGCCGATCGCCCGGAGAGCGAGATCTCGAATCTCCATTTCACGATCGGCGGGCCGTATTTCGACGCCTACGCAAACTGCTCCTACGCGCCGCTGTGGCGTGCGGAGCGCGACAGCATGCTGAACGCCGAGCAGCGCATGCTCGAACTCCCCAAGGCCGGCTGAACACGAGGCATCGCGACATGGATCTCCTTTCGACACCGTCCCTCTCCCAGAGCCTGGACAGCGCGGCCGCGACGGCCCGGAGCTTTGCCGACGCGCGGCGCCACGCGATCTACCAGATCGCCCACACCATCACGCGCGCCTATCCCTTTCCGCATGTCTTGGTCGAGGACGCGTTCCCGCAGAGCTTCTATTCGCGCATCCAGGCTGCGCTGCCGTCCGACGAGGCCTATTCGGTGACCGGCCTCGACAAGGCAGGACGGCCCGACCGCTTCACCCTCTCTGCACGCCAGGTGCGCGGCGAAAGGCTCGACGCGGCGCAGCGCGCCTTTTGGAGCGACGCCTTCGACGCCTTCGACCATCCCGACACCGGCGCCTGGATGATCGCCAAGTTCTACGAGGTGCTCGCCGAGCGCCTCAGCCTGGCCGATCCGGCGACGGGCCGCGAACTGCGTGGGACGGCGACGCTGGTCCGCGAGCGCGGGCTGCGCGCCGAGACGCCGCACGTTATGGATCCGAGCTCCGTGGTCACAGCGTTCTTCCAGCTGCCGCGCAACGCCAACCGCCGCGAGGCCGGCCTCAGCCTCTATGCGCCCAAGGACCCTGCGCTGCGCTGCAATGGCGGGCGGGCCCATGACCGTGATGCCTTCGACCTGGTCACCACCCTGCCCTACAAGCCGAACACCCTGGTCGTCGTCCCCAAGACGGACGCGAGCTTCGTGGGCTTCGAGGCCCTCGAGGACGACGTGGCGACGCGCGACATCCTGCGCTTCGATCTGACGCTGCCAGCCAAGCTGGTCCACTGAGAGAGGAAGGCGGATGGCCGCACGCCGCGCGGTCGTCCGCCCTCAACCGAAACGGGCGCGCAGCGTCCGTGTCAGGGAGCGGAGAGCGGCGGACCAATCTCCGCCCTGGCCCTGATGGTGGGCCGTGCTTCCAGGATACCAGGGCGTAGCCCCGTCCTCGGCGACCCGCCAGCGCCAGTCGATCGGAAACGTGGCAAGAACGTCGGACGCGCGGCTGGCACCATAGCGCAGATGCACGTTGGCGCTGCTAACGCCGGCATAGCCGTCCAGTTCGGCCATCAAGGCCAGCATCGTCTCCAGATCATCGTTGATGGGGCCGAGATCCGGTGCGGGCCGGCCAAGCCCCGCCTCGAAGGCCGCATGCTCGCCCTCCGTCGCGAGGCGTTGGACCGACACGATCGTACCGGGAACATCGCTCAGCGCCGCGCCCAGGGCCTCGGGGGGGACGCTCTTGACGGTGTCCTTCCGGCCCTTCTTGCCGCCCGCACGCCAGGTGGCGCATATGATCGGCCGCGGCAACGCGTGCAGAATATCGGCCACCCGCGCGGCCCGATCGTCAAGGACCGGCAACGGCACCGGCGACGGCAGATCCGCGTCGCCGCAGCCGAGCAGCCAGGGGAGATTACCGAGGCTCGCGATTTCGCGGCCCGGCGGTGGCGGATAGGCGAAGGCGAAACCCGCCCGCTCGATCATCGCCGCCAGGCGATCATCGACATCGATGGTCACATCGGCGCCGCGCGCATGGATCAGCGGGACGAAGCGCAGGAAGAACAGATGATCGCCGATCCCCTGTTCGCAGCGGATATGGATCCGGCGCCCTGCGAGCGACGCGGGCCAGCGCTCCGTCGGGCGTGCTCCGGTCGCGCTCTCGCGCCAAAGATAATCGTCCCAGGCCTCGCGCAGCCGCCCGAGCCGCAGCAGGCACATGCCGCGATTGGCGCGCGGCATCACATCCCCCGGGGACAGCGCGACAGCGCGATCGAAATCCACGATCGCCTCGCGGTCACGGTCGAGTCCGCCCAGCGTGACCCCGCGGTTGTTGAGCGCCTGCCGCGATCCCGGATCGCCCGCGAGAATCTCGTCGTACATCGCGAGAGCCTCGGCGAGACGACCGAGGCCCGCGACGCATTGCGCAAGACCGATCCGTGCGAATGAACTGTCGCCCGCGAGGACGAGCGCATGACGGAAATTCTCTGCCGCCGTTGCGAAATCTCCGCCCGCCTGCTGCGCCGCGGCGAGTTTCTCCCAGCGGACCGGATTATCCGGCGCATCCGCGACGAGAGCTCGTGCGATCGTCGTAGCTTCCGGATACCGGTCGAGTTCGAGCAACGCGTCGATCCGGCGCAGGGCCACCTCCTCGAGCCGCGAGACCCCGGCGAGACCGGCCATCCTGTCGACGAAGTCAGGCAGGCGCTTCGCGTCGCGCGCGGCGGCGTACCAGGTGTCGATCGCGGCGCCGGCCGACGGATCGAGACCATGGGCGCGCTCGACGGCCGCGATCGCCTCGGACGCGCGCTCGGCCCGCAGCAGCGCCTGCGCAAGGCCCAGCCAGCACTCGGCATCACCGTTCTGCAGGGCGACTGCCGCCATGAAGGCGTCGACGAGTTCCGCAGCAGGCGCGTCCGCGCGCGCCAGTTCGACGGCTGCGTTCTTGCGCGCGCCGGCATGGCGCGGATCGATCGACAGGGCCCGCCGAAACGCAATCAGTGCCTCGCGTCCCCGCTCGAGCGCGCGCAGGACGACGCCCTGGGTGTTGAAATACATCGCCGTCGGCGGGGCCGCGCGAATCGCACGGCGGACGAGATCGAGGGCTTCGTCGTTCCGGTCCTGCTGGTGGCGCACCTGCCCGAGCAGATGAAGCGCATCCGCGCAGCGGGGCATGAGTGCCAGGGCCTGGAGATAGCTCGCCGCCGCAGCCTCGAGTTGGCCCGCGCCCTGAGCCGCGAGCCCGGCACGCAGGATCCCCTCCAGGGTCGCCATTCCGCGCGTGCCCATCATGTCGCGGCCGAACCGCAGGACGACGTCAGGCGACGCGGGCGGATCAGCGCAGGCCTTCCATGATGTTGCGGTTCACGACGATCAGGGCTTCGATATTGCCCTTCCCGTCGATGATCGCCGCGGTCTCCCGCCGGACCGAGAGACAGATCCCGATCAAC
Source organism: uncultured Rhodospirillales bacterium (assembly GCA_903860935.1). Classification (GTDB taxonomy): domain Bacteria; phylum Pseudomonadota; class Alphaproteobacteria; order CACIAM-22H2; family CACIAM-22H2; genus CAIOSQ01. The sequence continues at coordinate 10,332 of CAIOSQ010000347.1, forward strand.
CGCTTGCGAAGATCGATCGGCAGACGGTTATCGTCGCCCGACAGGTCGTGAAGGAAGGCATCCCATACCCTCTGGTTCCAGAGGATCGCATCGAAGATCTTGCGCTTGTCGCCCGGCTCGTCGCGCGCGGCGATCAATGCTCCGGTCACCTGGGCGAGCAATCGATATTCGACCTGCCTCTGGCTCTCGACCCGGTTCTGCGTCCGGCCATATGCGACGTAGCTCATGGCTTGCTCGCCGGCCTGGGCCGCGCCCCCGGTGCCGGTGCCGATGGGCCGGCGACCTGCAGGATGCTGTCCTCGAGCGCGATGAGCTCGCGGCAGAGCTTGAGCCCGGCGTAATACTCGTCCGCGACCGCGAGGCCGCCGATGCGCTCGAGCTTGACCCGCGTGCTCGCGAGCGTCGTCGCGTCGAGATACTCGGTCAGGTAACGGGCGAACACCTGCGCATGCGCCGCCCGGTTGTCCGGGTCGATATACATGAGCATGAGCGTGAAATAGAGGCGCCGCGCCGGCGTGGTCGCCTCGGATTCCTGCATCACGTCGCGGCCGCGGAGCAGCACGGCCTGATTGCGCAGCGCGAGCGAGGCACCGCTCTTTCCGGCGACCATGACGGCGCCGTTCACGATGAACTTCTCGCCGGGCTTGAGTTCGATCTTCAGGGGCATGGCGGGATCTTCTTCCCGTTTGGTTTATGATTCGTTTACGACGAAGGCGGTGACGCCATCAACCGCGCAGCAGGCTCACCAGGGTCTGCGGCGCCTGGTTGGCGATGCCCATCGCCTGCACACCGAGCTGCTGGCGGACCTGCAGCGACTGGAGTTCGGCGGTTTCCTTGGCCATGTCGGCATCGACGAGGGCGCCGAGGCCGATGCGGACCGTCTCTTCGGTCTGCTTGATGAACTCGACCTGGGAGTCGAGGCGCTTGAGATCGGCCCCGAGATTGGCAAGCCCCGTGTCGAGCGCCGCCTTGAATGTCGCCAGGTCCCCGAGGCGAGACTGCGCGTCCGACGCGCTGGTGATCGAAGTGACCACGAGATCGGACACGCTCTGCGCGCGCAGCGTGAAGGCCGAGGCGTCGATGTTGGCGACGACGAGCACGTTCGCCGACGCCGAACCGGTACCGAGCAGGTTGGAGCCGTTATACAGCGCGCCGCTCTGCAGGTAGTTGTTGACCTCGGTGACCATCGAGGCCAAGTCGGCGCCGTAGGTGGCACGGCTCGCGCTGCTCAGCGACTCATCCGCCAGCTGCACGATCTTGGCCTTGATGTCCTCGAGGCGCTTGCTGACCGTCTCGCCGGCCTGCACGGCCACGGTCCCGAGGACCTTGGCGGCTTGCAGCGACGCGCTGATCGCCGTGTAGCTCTTGATGTCGGCGCGCAGACCGGCTGCGACCGCATAGGTCGAGGCGTCGTCCGTCACCGAGTTCACGCGCAATCCGCTCGACACCCGGTTCTGGACACCGACGATCTCGTTCGAATTCGCCCGCAGGAAGCGCTGTCCGATCAATGCGCCGGCATTGGTGTTCACGGAATTGTTCAACATGACGCGAGGTCCCTTTCTTCTATCGGGAGCCGGTCGGGGGAAGTCCGCGGCCGGCTGTTTCGCGTCTCCCTATGCACCTGCCGTGCCATCCGTTTTTTTTGTTTTATTACAATGCTTTATTTGGTTTATGGCGATCATTTCGGGGGGTATTTACGACCCTCCCGGCAGCTTTGACCGGCGGTTCTTGCCGGGTCCGTCCTGCCCCGTAGCGACCGGCGGGCCGGGCCCGGAAACCAAGCGGTCCAGAAACGAAGAAGCCCGGAGCGGTGCCCGTTCGCGCGGGC
>CAIOSQ010000348.1 GCA_903860935.1 uncultured Rhodospirillales bacterium
TGGAAGAGTTCGTATTCGCTGTCCGTACCCGGACCGTCGACATAGCAGGCCGGAGCGCCGGTCTCGTAGGGTCCGAGGATCAGGCCGCCATTTTCTTCGCGCATGTACCAGGAGGAATCGGATTCCCGGAGCACGCCCATCTCCGGGAGGCCGCGGCGCTGGCGTTCGAGGATCGCGGGGTGCGGCTCCGTGACGATGTACTGGTGCTCGACCGGCATGACGGGCACGTCGAGCCCGACCATCGCGCCGGTCCGGCGGGCGAAGCTGCCCGTCGCCGCGACGATATGTTCGCAGACGATGTCGCCGCGATCGGTCCGCACGATCCAGTCGCCGTCGTGCCGCCGTTCGATCGCGATCACGGTGGTGTTGCGGCTGATCTCGGCGCCGCGCGCCCGCGCGCCCTTGGCGAGGGCCTGGGTCAGGTCGGCCGGCTGGATATAGCCATCCTCGGGGTGGCGGATCGCGCCCAGGATGCCGTCAGTCTCGCAGAGCGGCCAGAGTTCCTTGACCTGCGACGGCGTGAGGATCTCGACCTTGATCCCGATCGTCTCCGCGACGCCGGCGTAGAACATGTACTCGTCCCACCGGTCGCGCGTTCGCGCGAGCCGGATGTTGGAGACCTGGCGCAGCCCGACATTCTGTCCGGTCTCCGCTTCCAGCGTCTTGTAGAGGGCGACCGAGTATTTGTGGATCTGGCCGACCGAGTAGCTGAGATTGAACAGTGGCAGTAATCCGGCCGCATGCCATGTCGATCCGGAGGTGAGTTCGCGACGCTCCAGCAGCACGCTGTCGGTCCAGCCCTTCTTCGCCAGATGGTAGAGCGTCGACACGCCGACCGCGCCGCCGCCGATCACCACCGCCCGCGCCTGGCTTCTCATGCTCGCTCTCCGTCGTCCGATATCAATGTGTGGCGTCGGGCATCGCCGCCTTGCGGCGCGCGATGAAGTCGTTCAGCGCCTCGTCGATCGCCGGGTCGAGGGGCGGCGCCTCGTAGGTATCGAGCATGCGCTTCCACAGGCGGTTGGCGCGCTGCGGCGCGTCGAGGCGTCCCTCGGCCTCCCATTGCTCGACCGAATTGTTGTCGGCGATCTCCGAGCGGAAGAACGCCGTCTCGAAATTCGCCTGGGTATGGGCGCAGCCCAGGAAATGTCCGCCCGGCTCGACCTCGTGGAAGGCCTCGAAGGCCTGGGCGTTCTCCGACAGATCGACGCCGCGCGCCAGCACGTGCATCATCCCCAGCTGGTCGAGATCCATGACGAATTTCTCGTAGGACGAGGCGAGGCCGCCTTCCATCCAGCCGGCGGCGTGGAGGACGAAATTGGTTCCCGCGAACAGCGTCGGCAGCAGGGTCTGCGCGCTTTCATAGGCGGCCTGGGCGTCCGGTATCTTGGACGCGCAGAGCGATCCGCCGGTGCGGAACGGCAGACCGAGACGGCGGGCCAACTGCCCCGCGCCGTAGATCGCGAGCGCGGCCTCCGGCGTACCGAAAGTGGGCGCTCCGGACTGCATCGACAGGGTCGAGACGAAGGTGCCGAAGATGACCGGCGCGCCTGGGCGCACCAGCTGCGTGAAGGCGACGCCGGCGAGGATCTCGGCCAGCGCCTGGGTCAGCGTGCCCGCGACGGTCACCGGGCTCATCGCGCCGGACAGGATGAAAGGCGTGATGATCGTCGCCTGGTTTGCGGCGGCGTAGACCTCGGCGGCGCCGAGCATCGTGCCGTCCCAGACCATCGGCGAGTTGGCGTTGATGAGGCTGGTGCAGACGGTGTTCGTCTCGAGGAACTCCGGGCCGAAGAGGATCCGGCACATCTCCACGGTGTCGCGCGCCCGGTCGGGATGAGTGACCGAGCCCATGAACGGTTTGTCCGACCAGCGCATATGCGCATAGACCATGTCGAGGTGCCGCTTGTTGATCGGCAGGTCGACGGGCTCGCAGACCGTGCCGCCGGAATGGTGCATGTGCGGGCTCGCATAGGCGAGCTTCACGAAATTGCGGAAATCCTCGATCGTTCCGTAGCGCCGCCCGCGCTCGATGTCATGGACGAAGGGCGAGCCGTAGACCGGCGCGAAGACCAGGCTGTCGCCGCCGATATGGACGCTGCGCGCGCGGTTTCGGGCGACCTGCACGAAGTCCCGCGGTGCGGTCGCGGCAAGGCTGCGCGCGAGGCCGCGTGGAAAACGAACCCGGGTTCCCTTGACGTCGCATCCTGCGCCGGCGAGCAGCGACAGGGCGCGCGGATGGTCACGGAACTCGATGCCGACCTCTTCCAGGAGGCGGTCGGCATTCGCCTCGATCAGCGCGAGCCCCTCGGTCGAGATCATCTCGGTCGTCGGGATGCTGCGCCGGATGTAGGGAACCGATGCCGCGCGCGCCTGTAGACGCTGCGTGCGGCGAGCCTCGCGCCCGCGCCGCGATTCGCGCCCGGTGCTACGCGGTTCGTTGTCGTCCATGCGGTCCTCTCATGATTTGACGCGCGTTGTTGTCATCTTACTGCAACAATGCCTCTTGCCGCAGCCTCGCGCCATTGGCTAGGGGAGAGTGATGGTCGCCAAGAGCAGAACCGCCGAGGAAGTCGATTACATCGTCGTGGGCTCCGGTTCCGCGGGGTCGGTGCTCGCCAATCGTCTCAGCGAGGATGGCCGGCACCGGGTCCTGGTCCTCGAGCATGGCGGCAGCGACCGGTCGGTCTTCATCCAGATGCCGAGTGCGTTGGCGATCCCGATGAACTCGCCGCGCTACGATTGGGGCTACCATACCGAGCCCGAGCCGCATCTGGGCGGCCGCAGCCTGCATTGTCCGCGCGGCAAGGTGATCGGCGGATCGTCGTCGATCAACGGCATGGTCTATGTGCGCGGCCATGCGCTCGACTTCGAGCGCTGGGCGGACGAGGGGGCGCGCGGATGGTCCTATCGCGATGTCCTGCCCTATTTCCGCCGCGCCGAAACGCGCGCGGAGGGCGGCGACCCGTATCGTGGCGAGTCCGGACCGCTCAACACAAGCTACGGTCGGCTCGCGAACCCCCTCTACCGATGCTTCATCGATGCCGGACGCCAGGCCGGCTATGCCGAGAGCGAGGATCTCAACGGGTTCCGGCAGGAGGGTTTCGGCCGGTTCGACATGACCGTGCATCGCGGCCGGAGATGGTCGGCCGCGAACGCCCATCTGCGGCCGGCGCTGCGCCGGGCGAATCTCGAATTGCGGTCGCAGTGTCTCGTCACGCGCATCCTGCTCGAGAAGGGCCGCGCGACCGGTGTCGCCTATCTGCGCGGTGGTCGGGAGACGATCGTCCACGCCCGGCGCGAGGTCATCCTGGCGGGTGGCCCGATCAACTCGCCGCAACTGCTCGAATTGTCCGGCATCGGCCGGCCGGATGAACTCGGCCGTCATGGGGTCCCGGTCAGGCATGCGCTGAACGGCGTCGGCGAGAACCTCCAGGACCATCTCGAATTCTACTTCCAGATGGCATGCACGAAGCCGATCACGCTCTATTCCGCGCTCGGTCCGATGGCGAAGCTGCGTATCGGGCTGCGCTGGCTCCTGGCCAAGGACGGGCTCGGCGCGACCAACCATTTCGAGGTCGGTGGCTTCATTCGCAGCCGCGCCGGTATCCGCCATCCCGACATCCAGTTCCATTTCCTGTCCCTCGCGATCAGCTATGACGGCACGCGCCA
>CAIOSQ010000349.1 GCA_903860935.1 uncultured Rhodospirillales bacterium
CAGGATCGCGGCGTCGAATTTGAGGTTGCCGGGCATGGCGACGCCGCGCGCGCCGAGCGCGGCGAAGCGCGCGGCGTCGGCGTCGCTCTGCGCCAGGATGCGCGTGAAGGCGCCGAGCGGCGGACGCAGCGCGGCCCCGAGCCGCCGCCAGCGCGCGAAGGACCGTGCCGAGAGCCGCGCGTTGACCAGCGCGGCGGGAATGTCCCGCGCGGCCATCGCCGCGAGCATGTTGGGCCACAACTCGCTCTCGACCCACAGCGCGGCATCGGGCCGCCAATGGTCGAGAAAGCGCGCCGTCCAGGCCGGCACGTCCAGCGGCACGAACTGGTGGCGCGCGCGTGGCGGCAGGGCCTGTGCCAGCATCCGCGCCGAGGTCAAGGTCCCGGTGGTGACCAGCGCCTCGGCCGCGGGATGCGCGGCGAGGATACGATCGAGGAGCGGCAGGACGGAGCGCGCCTCGCCGACCGAGGCGCCATGGATCCAGATCAGGCGTCCGTCCGGCCGTGCCAGCGCGCTCTCGCCGCGCCGCTCGCCGAGCCGCGCCGGATCCTCCTTGCCGCGGCGCGCGCGACGCCGGAGCCAGAGGCCGAGCGCGGGCGCGACGAGACCGGCCAGCGCGGCGTAGGGCGTGGTCATGCCGGCGCCGCGCCGCCCTCGGCCTGCGCCGCGTGCAGCCGCGCATAGAGGCCGCCGCGCGCCAGCAGCTCGCCATGGCGTCCGCGCTCCACGATGCGGCCCTGGTCGAGCACGCAGATCGTGTCGGCGTCGACGATCGTCGAGAGGCGATGCGCGACGACCAGTGTCGTGCGGTCGCGCTTGAGCTCGGCCAGCGCCGCCTGCACCTGGCGCTCGGTCTCGACGTCGAGCGCCGAGGTCGCTTCGTCGAGCAGCAGGATCGGCGCGTCCTTGAGCACCGCGCGGGCGATGGCGCTGCGCTGGCGCTGGCCACCCGACAGTTTCGCGCCGCGCGCGCCGACGACCGTGTCATAGCCCTGCGGCAGTTCGGCGATGAAGCCGGCGGCGCCGGCGACCGCCGCGGCGCGCGCGATGGCCGCGTCGTCGGCGTCCGGCCGGCCATAGGCGATGTTGGCGCGGATCGTGTCGTGGAACAGCGCGGTGTCCTGGCTGACCAGCGCGATCGCGCCACGCAGCGAGACGAGGGTCGCGTCGCGCACGTCGGTGCCGCCGACGGCGATGCGGCCGGCGTCGACGTCGAAAAAGCGCGCGAGCAGGTTGAGCAGCGTCGACTTGCCGCCGCCGGACGCGCCGACGAAGGCGACGGTGCTGCCCGCCGCGACGCGCAGGTCGAGCCCCTCGAACACCGGCATGCCGCCGGGATAGGCGAAACCGACACCCTCGAAGACGATGTCGCCGCGCGGCGCGGGCAGGGCCACGGCGCCCGGGCGGTCGCGGATCGTCGGCTCCATGTCGAGCAGCGCGAAGACGCGGACCGCCGCGGACAGGCCTTCCTGGACCGTGACGTTGAGCCCCGACAGCGAGCGGATCGGCTGGTAGGCGAGCAGCAGCGCCGTGATGAACGAGAAGAACGATCCCGGCGTGGTCTGGCCCGCGATCACCTGATGACCGCCATAGAGGATGACGGCTGCGATCGCGAAGCTGGAAAGCGCCTCGGTGATCGGGTGCGAGGCGGCGCGCGTCGCCGCCGCCTTGATCGCGAGCCGCGAGATCTCGTCGATGGCGCGGCGCACGCGCGTGGTCTCGGTCGCCTCGGCCCCATAGGCCTTCACCTGGCGGGCGCCCTGGAAGGTCTCGTCGAGCAGCGTCGCGAAGGCGCCGGTGCGCTCCTGGATGCCGGTCGAGACGCGGCGCATGCGGCGTCCGAGCACCCGCGCCGGGATCAGCGCCAGCGGGAAGACGAAGAACGTGACCAGCGCCAGCCGCCAATCCTGCCAGAACAGCAGGCCGACGAGGCAGATCGCGGTGATCGCGTCCTTGGCGAGGCCGGTGGTCGCCTGGGTGACGGCACCGCGCAGCATCTGCACGTCGTTGGTGAAGCGGGCGATGAGCTGGCCCGACGGATGGTCGTGGAAGAATTGCAGGTCGGCGGCCATCAGGCGCGCGAACAGGGCGCCCTGCAGCCCCGCGATGATCTGCTGGCCGACCCGGTTCATGATCGTCGACTGGGTGTAGGTCGCGGCGCTCTTGACCAGGGCCGCCGCGACCACCGCGCCGGGGATCAGCCAGAGCAGGTCTGCCCGGCGCTCCAGGAACACCTTGTCGAGCACCGGCTCCATCAGCCACGCATTGGCCGCGGTCGCCAGGGCGGCGACGATCATCGCCACCACGGCCAGCAGGATCTGGCGCAGATGCGGATGCACATGCTCGCGGAGCAGCCGCAGCCAGGTGTCGCGGCGCGCTGGAGTGACGGTATCGCTGCTGGTCATCCCTGGCTTCGGAGCAGGTGGAGGCCGCGGATCGCGGCGCGGGCGCGAGACTACCATTCCCGCGGCCCGGGCTGCCACATCGCCCCGTGCGTCCTCGCCCCGGGCGCCTTCGGTGCGTCGCGAGGGTTTCGCGCGCGCCGCCGCTTCGCTACGGTCCTGCCATGACCGATACGCCTCGCGCCTTCCTCGAAGGCCTGTTCCGCTCCACCGTCGCCGCCGCGCAGCCGCGGCTCTGCGTGCCGCCGCATCTGCCGCCGCTGCCGCGCGGACGGCTGATCGTGCTCGGCGCGGGCAAGGCATCGGCGGCGATGGCCGCGGCGGTGGAGGCGCATTACGGCGACGCCGGCGACATAGGCGGTCTCGTCGTCACCCGCGACGGTCATGGCGTGCCGTGCCGGCGTATCGAGATCGTCGAGGCCGCGCATCCCGTGCCCGACGCGCGCGCGCCACAGGCCGCGGCGCGGATGCTGGCGCTGGCCGCCGGGGCGACGCGCGACGATCTGGTCCTGGTCCTGATGTCGGGCGGAGGCTCGGCGCTGCTGGCGCTGCCGCAGGAGCCCGTCGGCCTCGATGAATTCCGCGCCCTCACCGGCGCGCTGCTGCGCTCGGGTGCCGCCATCGGCGAGATGAACACGGTGCGCAAGCATCTCTCGCGCATCGCCGGCGGCCGGCTGGCCGCCGCGGCGGCGCCGGCGCCGCTGCTGACGCTCGCGATCTCAGACGTGCCGGGCGACGATCCCTCGACCATCGGCTCCGGCCCGACGGTTCCCGATCCGACCACCCTGGCGCAGGCGCGCGCGGTGCTCGCGAAATACGCGATCGAGCCGTCGGCGGCGATCGCCGCGCGGCTGGCCGATCCCGCCAACGAGACGCCCAAGCCGGGCGATCCGGTCTTCGCGGCGACGCGCTTCGCGATGACCGCGAGCCCCGCCCAGGCGCTCGCCCATGCGATCGCCGCGGCGCGTGACGCCGGTTATGCGGTGCATTCGCTGGGCGACGCGGTCGAGGGCGAGGCGCGGGTGGTCGGGCGCGACCAGGCGCGGCTCGCGCGCGGCATCCGCGCGGGCACGGGGCCGGTCGCCGTCCCTTGCGTGGTCATCTCGGGTGGCGAGACGACCGTCACCGTGCGTGGACGCGGGCGCGGCGGACGCAATGCGGAATTCCTGCTCGCGGCCATGATCGAACTGGGCGGCGCGCCCGGCATCCATGCCCTGGCCGGCGACACCGACGGCATCGACGGCGTCGAATCCAGCGCCGGCGCCTATGCCGCCCCGGACTCGCTCTCCCGCCTTGCCGCCGCCGGCCTCGACGCACGCGCCCGGCTGGACGACAACGACGCCTGGACGGTGTTCGACCGGCTGGGCGATCTCGTCGTCACCGGTCCGACCCTGACCAACGTCAACGATTTCCGCGCCATCCTGATCGCCTGAAGGGATTTGCCATGCCGCGCCTGTGTTCGACCAAGATCGTCGCCACGCTCGGACCGGCGACGTCCGATCCCGCGACGATCCGCCAGCTCTATGAAGCCGGCGCCGACGTGTTCCGCCTCAATTTCAGCCATGGCAGCCACGAAGACCATCGTGCCCGCCATGCCGCGCTGCGCGCCGTCGAGACAGAGATCGGGCATCCGATCGGCATCCTCATGGATCTGCAGGGCCCGAAGCTGCGCGTCGGCACCTTCGCGGGCGGCCGCGCGACGCTCGAGACGGGCGCCATGTTCCGCCTCGATCTCGACCCGGCGCCGGGCTCGGCGGAGCGCGCCAATCTTCCGCATCCCGAGATCTTCGCCGCGCTCGCCGATGGCGCGGATCTGCTCGTCGACGACGGCAAGCTGCGCCTGCGCGTCGAGAGCCACGGTCCGGATTTCGCGGCGTGCCGCGTCGTCACCGGCGGCACGATCTCCGACCGCAAGGGCGTCAACGTACCCGGCGTCGTGCTGCCGATCTCGCCGCTGACCGAGAAGGACCGCCGCGACCTCTCCTTCGGCCTCGAGCTCGGCGTCGACTGGGTCGCGCTCAGCTTCGTGCAGCGGCCGGAGGACATCGCCGAGGCGCGGCGCCTCGTCCAGGGCCGCGCGGGCGTGCTCGCCAAGCTGGAGAAGCCGTCCGCGATCCAGCGCCTGGAGGAGATCATCGAACTCGCCGACGCGGTGATGGTGGCGCGCGGCGATCTTGGCGTGGAGATGCCGCCGGAAACGGTGCCCGGCACGCAGAAGCGCATCGTGCGGCTGTCGCGCCGCGCCGGCAAGCCGGTGATCGTGGCGACGCAGATGCTGGAGACGATGATCTCCTCGCCGACGCCGACCCGCGCCGAGGCCTCCGATGTCGCGACGGCCGTCTACGACGGCGCCGACGCCGTGATGCTCTCGGCCGAGACCGCGTCGGGCCGCTATCCGGTGGAGGCGGTGACGATCATGGAGCGGATCATCGAATCGGTGGAGCACGATCCGCATTACCGGCCGATCATGGATGCGGTCGAGGCCGAGCCCGAGCGCACCGCCGCCGACGCGATCACCGCCGCTGCGCGCCAGGTCGCGCATACCGTCGGCGCGAGCGCGATCGTGACCTATACGACCTCCGGGTCGACGACGCTGCGCGCCGCGCGCGAACGGCCCGATGTGCCGATCCTGTGCCTGACCGAGCGGCTCGCCACGGCGCGGCGGCTGATGCTCGCCTGGGGCGTCCATCCCGTGGTCACCGCCGATGTCCGGAGCTTCGAGGAGATGGTCAGCAAGGCCTGCCATTTCGCCAAGGCGCAGGGCTTTGCGCGCAGCGGCGACCGCGTGGTCATCACCGCGGGCGTCCCTTTCGGAACGCCCGGGGCGACGAACGTGCTGCGCCTCGCCTGGGTGGAATGAGGCGCGCGGCCGCGGTCAGGCGAAATCGAAGGCGACGCGGACCTTGCCGCCATAGACGGCGGCGACCTTGCTGCCCGGCGCGGCCTTGACGAGGCCGGTGCAGGTTCCGGTGCTGACATACTGGCCGGCCTTCAGCCCGCCGCGGCGGCGCAGCAGATTGGCGAGCCAGAGCAGCGAGCCATGCGGCCCGCCGATGACGTCGGCGGCCGTGCCCTTGCCGACGACCGTGTCGTTCACCCGCATCTCGACCGCGAGCGTGTCCAGGGCGCGCACCGCGCCCTCGGCCAGCGGACGGCCGATGACCAGCGCGCCATTGGCGCCGTGATCGGCGATCACTGACGGCAGGCCGACCGCCAGCCAGTCGGTCCAGCGCGATGAGACGATCTCGACCGCCGGGTGGACCGAGGCGATGGCGCGCTTCACCTCGGCGAGGGTGTAGGGCTTCGCGCGCGGCGGCAGATCCTTGCCCAGGCGGAAGGCGATCTCCGCCTCCAGCCCGCGCATCGGATGGGAGTCCGAGGGGATCGTCGCGCCGGTCTTGAGCACGCGGCTGGCATAGACCCGGCCAGCGAAGGGCAGGCGGGTCTTGAGAAGCTTGCGCGCCATCTTGCCGGTCGCGCCGACCTTCCAGCCGGCGACCTTTTCGCCGAGCGCGGATGCCGCGGCCTCCTGAATGGCATAGGCCTCCGCGGCCGTCTTCGGACGGCAGGACACGGGCAGGGCGTCGAGCGCCTTGCCCGCCCGCCAGGCCGCCGCCAGCAACTGCGCGGCTTCTTCGATCGTCGCTTTTTTCATGACGTGAAACTCACCTCGACCTGTCCAAGGAAACCGAATGTCGCGACCGCGTGGTCGCCGGGCGCGACGGGGGTCATGCCGGTCAGCGATCCGGTCGTGACGATGTCGCCCGCGCGCAGCCCGGGGCCATGGGGCGGCGGATTGTTCGCGAAGAGGACGACGGCGCGCAGCGGGTCGCCCAGAACCTTGGCGCCGGCGCCGCGCGCGGCCTCCTGTCCGTTCACCAGGAGCACCGCCTCGATCGCGCCACGATCCATCGACCGCCAGCTGAGGACGGCCGGGCCGATCACGAAGGCGCCATTGGCGCCGGCATCGGCGACGTTGAGCGGCGTCGGCGGCTTCGGCGGCAGGCGCGAATCCGCGACTTCGATCGCGAGGCGCATCGCGCCGATCGCGGCGATCACCTCGTCGAGCCCATAGGGCGCATCGCGCGGCGGCAGATCGCGCGCCATCTCGAAGGCGATCTCGCATTCCAGCGTCGGCACGACGAAGCGCGCATGCGACAGCCGCGTCGGCGCGTCGTGCACGAACGGGGTCAGCAGCCGCGCCCCCGTGGGGCGGTCGATCCCGGCCGCCGCCCGCGCCTCGGGCGTCAGCGAGCCGGCCTTCCAGCCGCGATATCCGCCGGTGCGCCGCGCGATCTCGGCCTGCACGCGGTAGGCCTCGTCCATCGTCGTGGGACACGCGTCGGGCGGCAGCGCGGCGAGCAGACGCGCCTCGGTGCGCGCGGCGATCAGCGCATCGGCGGCGCGCTGCAGGTCGAAGGGCGTCATCGGCGATCGGGATCCGCTGTCGTGGCCGGTGCGATATTGCGCGAAACCTCGGGTCTTGTCCTGCGCCGCGCGCGGCCGTCGTTCACGCGGCGCGCGCCCGCTTGACGAGACGCACGAGTTCGACGCGCGCCGCCTCGGCGGTCGTGGCGCGGCGGTCGAAATCGAGTCGCGCGACCTCGCCGCCGCGGCGCAGATCCGCGCCCTCGGGATCGACGCCGGTCATGAGCCATCCGTCGCCGGAGCGGCCCAGCAGCCGCGTGGCATAGAGCTGCACCGCGTCCGCATGATCGGCGTTCATGTGGGCGACGATCTCCGCCTCGGCCGCGACGAGTTCGGCCGCGTCGGCCACGTCATGGCGCAGCGCGGCGGCATCCATCCAGTGGATGCGGCCGAAGCCGGCGACGAGATGCGCCGCGCGCATCTCGATCGCGAAGAACCCGAAATCCGCGAAACCGGCATAGCGCGCCGCGCCGGGATGCCGCGCCAGGAAGCGCGCGCGGCAGGCGGGCGCCTCGCTGCGCCGCGCGATTCCCTGGACCGAGACGCGCGCGCCGGTCAGCGGCTCGTCGAGGCCGGCGGTGCCGTCGAACAGCAGCGACACGCGCGGATCGGCCTCGATATTGCGCGTATGGTCGGCCAGCCGCGAGATCAGCAGCACGGGGCTTGCGTCGGGCAGGCAGGCGACCAGCACGAGCGAGGCATAGGGCTCGCCCGCGGCGGACCCGCCGGCGGCGCCGGATGTCGCGAGCGCGGCGCGATCGGCGCGACGCAGCACGGCGCGCGCGATGGAGCCGGGATCCTGGGGGCGTTGGTCGGCGTCTGTCATGGCCGCGACCATACAAGCCACCGCCGCCACATTGAAGCCGCCACCCGCCCGATCGTCCTCCCGGCCGCGCTGCCGCGCGGCCAGGAGGACGGTGCTTCACGGCGGCGGCCGCCGCGCTGCTGGCGTGGCGCGTGTCAGCCGGCGAGGCCGGCGCGGATGCGGTCCGGGGTGAAGGGGCCGCGGCGGAAGCGGGTGCCGGTGGCGTCGAAGAGCGCGTTGGCGAGCGCGGCGCCGGCCGGGCCCTGGGAGGCTTCGCCGGTGCCGAGGAAGGGCGCGCCGGGCCGGTCGATGACCACGACCTCGACCGGCGGCACCTCCGAGAAGGTCAGGATCGGGTAGCCGACCCAGTCCTCGGACAGGACCCGCGTGTCGTCGAAGCGGACCTCTTCCTTGAGCGCCCAGGACAGGCCCTGGATGAGGCCGCCTTCGATCTGGTTGACGATGCCGTCGGGATTGACCGCATGGCCGCTGTCGGCGGCGGCGACCGCGCGCAGGACGCGGATGCGGCCGTTGCGCCGCGTCACCTCGACCTCGAGCGCCACCGCGCAATAGCCCGCGATATTCTTGTATTTCGCGAAGGCGATTCCGCGGCCGCGGCCGTCGCGCTTGCGCCAGGCGTTCCAGCCGAATTTTTCCGCCGCCGCCGTCACCACGTCGCGCGCGCGGGGATCCTTGAGGAAGCGAAGGCGGTAGGCGACGGGATCGGCGTTCGCCGCGTGAGCGAGCTCGTCGATGAACTGCTCGATGGCGAAGATGTTGCCATAGGCGCCCAGCCCGCGCGTCGAGGACACGCGCAGCGGCATCTCGGTGATGAAATGCGTCACCACGCGATGGCCGGGAAAGTCATAGAGCGCGATCGCGTTGCGGTCGGCGGCGTAGTTGGGCGGACCGCCATTGACGGGCACCGGCTGCTCGAATGGCTTGGCGAGATATTTCGCCGAGAGCAGGTTGCCCGGCTGGCCGCCGGGGCGCGTGCCATGCGGCGTCGACCAGAGTTCGAGCGTCCAGTCGAGGATGTTGCCGTCCTTGTCGAGACCGGCGCGCGTCTTGACCGCCATCGCCGAGCCATAGGGCTCCCAGCGATGCTCCTGCTCGCGGGTGTATTGCAGCCGGATCGGCCGTCCGGGCATCGCCACCGCCATCAGCGCGGCATCCGCCGCGGCGTCGTCGGCGAGGTTGTGGCCGTAGCATCCCGCGCCCTGGACATGCTGGAGCCGCACCTTCGCCGGCTCCATGCCGAGCATGCGCGCGATCGCGAGCCGCGTCTCGAAGACCGACTGGCTATGGGTCTGGACGGTCAGCACGCCATCGGTGCCCAGCGTCGCGATCGCCGCCGACGGGCCGATCGAGCCGTGCATGTGATAGGGCCGCAGATACGTCGCCTCGAGCACGCGCGCCGGCGCCTCGCCGCCGCTGCGGACATCGTTCTTGATCTCGATGTCGCGCGCCGGCTTGGTCTTCAGCAGCCAGTCATGGATGCCGTCATGGCCGGGCAGACCCTTCTCGACCTCCCAGCGCGCGGCCGCGAACAGGGCCTGGGCTGCGGCGTTGGCCTGTTCCTCTCGCCGCGCGATGACGGCGAGGAAGCTGCCGTCGCGCACCACCTTGACCACGCCCGGCATCTTTTCGATCGCCGCGGTGTCGGCCTCGATCAGCCGTGCGCGATAGGTCGGGGGGCGCGTCACCTGACCGTAGAGCATGCCCTCGGGCCTCAGGTCATGCACGAAGATCGGCGCGCCGGTCATCTTCGCGGGGATGTCGAGCCGCGCCACGGATTTCCCGATGTAGCGATAGCCGGCGGGGTCGCGGAACTTGGTCTGCCCGGTCGCTTCGCGTTCCAGCGCCTGACCGGCGGCGAGATCCCAGTAGCTGGTGCGCTGTCCGTTCGCGGCACTCACCACGCCGTCCTCGACCTTCAGCCCGTCAGTCGGCTGACCGAGCTTCGCGGCGGCGAGTTCGAGCATGACCTGGCGCGCTTCGGCGGCGGCATGGCGCACCGCGGTGCCGCCATTGGGCATCGAAAAGGACCCGGCGGTGACGCCCTGGTTCGGCACCTGCGCGGTGTCGCCGGAGATCACCGCGACGCGGGCGATGTCGACGTCGAGCTCGTCGGCGCAGATCTGGACAAGCGCGGTCAGGATGCCCTGGCCCAGCTCGACCTTGCCGACCAGAAGCGTCACGCGCCGATCGGCCTCGATGCGGATCCAGGCGGCGAGCCGGCGATTGGCGTTGAGATCGCCCGGCAGCGGCGGGCGCTGCGGCGCGGGTGCGGCCTGACCGGATGCGTCGTCGAGCGGGATCGCGAAGGACAGGCCGATGAAACCGGCGGCCTTGAGGAACCCGCGGCGGCCGGAAGCTTGGACGGGGGTCATGGCTCAGCCCTCCTTGGCGGCGCGCAGCACGGCGCGCACGATGCGGTTATGGCTGCCGCAGCGGCAGAGATTGCCGTTGAGAGCGGCGCGGATTTCGGCGTCGCTGGGGTCGGGGTTTCGCTCGAGCAGCGCCTGCGCCTGCATCAGGATGCCGGGCGCGCAATAGCCGCATTGCGCGGCCTGCTCGGCGATGAAGGCCCGCTGCAGCCGGCCCGGCGTCCCGTCGGCCTCGCGCAGCCCCTCCACCGTCGTGACCGACCGGCCCGCGGCGGCCGAAGCCGGAACCTGGCAGGCGCGCGCCGCCTCGCCGTCGATCATCACCGTGCAGGCGCCGCATTGCGAGCGGCCGCAGCCATACTTGACGCCCGCCATGCCGAGATCGTGGCCAGGACATAAAGAAGCGGCGCCGTGTCCGGCGCGTCGGCGCGCACGGAACTGCCATTGAGCTTGAAGGCGACCATCGCGACGTTCCTCCCGTTCTGCGGCCGCGCGCGGCCGGGCCGACGCGACGGAATGACAGCGACCATAGGACGGTCCGCGGCGTCTGTCAGCGTGGCGCCGCGCGGCGGCGGGGCCCTATATTCCGCGCCGCCGCCCTGGTCGTGCCGCGCCCACGCCATAATCCCGGAGCCAGATCGCGGCGGCATCCCGAACGGAGGACGACAGCCGTGCCGCAGACCATCGCCCTGGTGGACGACGACCGCAACATCCTGACCTCAGTCGCGATGGCGCTGGAGGCCGAGGGCTTCGCGGTGCGCAGCTACGCCGATTCCGTCGAGGCGCTGCGCGACATCTCGGCCCGCCCGCCCGATCTCGCGGTGCTCGACATCAAGATGCCGCGCATGGACGGCATGGAACTGCTCGGCAAGCTGCGGCGCCAGAGCCAGATGCCGGTCATCTTCCTGACCTCCAAGGACGACGAACTCGACGAGGCGCTGGGCCTGCGCATGGGCGCGGACGACTACATCACCAAGCCCTTCTCGCAGCGCCTGCTGGTCGAGCGCATCCGTGCCATCCTGCGTCGCCAGGATATCGTGCGCGACCGCGCCACCGGCGCGACCGCGGCCGAGCCGCCGCTGGCGCGCGGCGAATTGCTGCTCGACACCGCGCGCCATGTCTGCACCTGGAAGGG
>CAIOSQ010000350.1 GCA_903860935.1 uncultured Rhodospirillales bacterium
GCCCGGCTTGATCTTCACGGCATGACCCAGGCGCATGCGCATGCCGAACTCGACGCCTTTCTCGACCGCGCCGTCCGGCGTGGCGCGCGGTTTGTCCTCGTGATCACCGGCAAGGGCAGCGGTGGTGACGGTATCCTGCGGCGCATGTTGCCGCGCTGGATCCAGGCCGGGCCGCATCGCGCACGCGTCCTCGGCGTCGAGCCCGCGCATGCACGCCATGGCGGCGACGGTGCCTGGTATGTCCAGCTGCGCCGCCCACGCGGCGGAACGACGCCGTGACGCCGTTCGGCACCAAGCTGCGCGCGCTCCGCCGGGTGCGATCGATCGCGCTCAAGCGCATGGCTGCCGATCTGCAATTGTCGCCAGCCTATCTGTCGGCGCTCGAGCACGGGCATCGCGGCCGGCCGACCCCGGCCCTGGTCGTCCAGATCTGCGAATATTTCAACCTGATCTGGGACGATTACGAAGAGATGCATCGCCTCGCGGCGCTGTCGCATCCGCGCGTCGTGGTCGACACCTCGGGGCTGTCGCCGCGCGCCACCGAACTCGCCAATCTGCTCGCCGCGTCGATCGCGCGGCTCGACGATGACATGATGGCGGAGATGATCGCCGCCATTTCCACGCGCGCGCCGGCCCCGCCGGCGCCGCGTCTGGTGCGCCCGCGGCGGCGCGAAAGGGGAACGGAATGACCAGGACGATCGATCGCGTCGCGGTGCTCGGCGCGGGCCTCATGGGCCACGCGCTGGCGCTCGTGCACGCGCTGGGTGGCTGTCGCGTGACGCTGCAGGACGTCTCGCCCGCGGCACGCGACAAGGCGCCGCGGCTGATCGCGGCCGCGCTGGCGACGCTCGCCGCCGGCGGCGAGGTGACGGAGGCCGCGGCTGCGGCTGCGCGCGCGCGGATCGCCATCACCGAGGATCTCGCCACGGCGCTGGCCGATGCCGATCTCGTGGTCGAGGCGGTCGTGGAGGACCCGACGGTCAAGCGCGCGCTCTTCGCGCGGATCGATGCGCTCGCACCGCGCGATGCGTTGATCGCAAGCAACACGAGCTATCTGGACATCTTCCCGATGGTGCCGCCATCGCGCGCCGCGACGACGCTGATCGCGCACTGGTACACGCCGCCCTATCTCGTCGATCTCGTTGACCTGGTCGGCAGCGACGGAACGGATCCTGCCGCCATCGCGACGCTGCGCGATCTCTACGCGGCCTGGGGAAAGAAGCCGGTCGTGCTCAGGCGCTTCATCCCCGGCTATGTCGCCAACCGGCTGCAGGCGGCGTTGTCGCGCGAGGTCAACTGGCTGCTCGACGAGGGCTATGCGACGCCACAGGACATCGACGACGCCGTGATCCACGGGCTCGCGCTGCGCATGCCCGTGCTCGGCCATCTCAAGAAGGCCGACTTCACCGGCCTCGACATGACGCGTCGCGCGCTCGCCAACGCGACGGTGGTTCCGGCGCCCGATCGGACGCGCTGCGAGACCCTGGAGACGCTGCTGGCCGCGGGGCGTGGCGGCGTGATGACCGGCGCGGGGTTCTTCGAGTATGGCGGACGCTCTGCGGACGAGCTCTTCCGCGCGCGCGACGAGAGACTGCTGTCTCTCAAACAGCATCTGCGGCGCATCGGCGACATCTGAGACGCGGAGACCAGACATGATCAAAGCCGAACTCGCGGGACGGGCGATCCTCGTCACCGGCGCATCCTCCGGCATCGGGCTCGCGAGCGTCCGCCTGCTCGCCGGCTGCGGCGCGCGCGTCGCGCTCAACCATCTTCCCGACGATCCGCGCGGCCCGGCGCAGGTCGCGGCGCTGCGCGCCGAGGGCCTCGATGTCGTCGCCGCGCCCGGCGATGTATCCAGCCGCGCCGAGGCCGAGCGCATGGTGACGACGGCGATCGAAACGCTCGGACGCCTCGACCATCTCGTCAACAACGCCGGCACGGCGCATGTGAAAGAACCCGTCGACATCCGCGATCTCGACGCGGTGACGGACGAGCTCTGGGACGCGGTACTCGCCACCAATCTGCGCGGCACCTTCGCGTGTTCGCGCGCGGCGGCAACCGCGCTCAAGGCGGCGAAGGGCGGAATCACCTCCATCGCCTCCGTCGCCGGCCTGTCGCAGCCCGGCAGTTCGATGGCCTATGGCGCGAGCAAGGCCGGCGTGATCAGCCTGACGCGCAACCTCGCGCGGTCGCTGGCGCCCGATGTGCGCGTCAACGCAATCGCGCCCGGCCTCGTGTTGACGCCCTGGACGGCACCGTGGCCCGAGACGCGCAAATCGGGCAGCGCCGAGGCGGCGTTGCTCAAGCGCAACTGCACGCCCGAGGACATCGCCGAGGCGGTGCTCTTTTTCGTCGCCGGCGCGGCCATGGTGACCGGGCAGGTTCTGGTCGTCGATGGCGGCCGCGTGCTCTGAGGCTTGCAAGCGGGCGCTGGCTCTGCTGGCATGCGGGCGGCACCATCAGGGGGACAAGCCATGTTCGTCATCAATCCGTTGCCGCCGCAGATCGATCCCGCGCTGATCGATCTTCTCGTGCGGGCAGAGCCGGCCACGATCGGCCATTTTCTCAATTTCGGCTTCGTCGATCCGGCGATCCACGCGCTGCTGCCCGACCGGCGCATCGCGGGCACGGCGGTGACCGTGCGCTTCACCGGCGACGATTCGACGATCGTGCACTACGCGCTCGGCCAGCTGCGCCCGGGTGACGTGCTGGTGATGGACCGCGCGGGCGACACGCGCCATGCCGGCTGCGGCGGCGGCGTCGCCTTCGCCGCGCGCGAGGCGGGATGCCGCGGCATCATCATCGACGGCGTCGCCACCGACGTCGCCGAGCTGCGCGACTACAACATGCCGGTCTGGGCGCGCGGGCTCTCGACCGTCACCACGAAGCGCTATTTCCAGCAGGGCGAGTTCTGCGTTCCGATCAGCTGCGGTGGCGTTCCGGTCATGCCGGGCGACGCGATCCTCGCCGACGAGAACGGCGTACTCGTGCTCAAGCCCGCGCAGATCGAGGCCGCGGCCAACCGCGCGATCAAGATGCAGGAGGACGAGAAGATCCGCCTCGCGGAGGTGAAGGCCGGCGCCAAGCTTCCGGACCTCAACGGCACCAACCAGCGCATCCGCGAGATCCTGGCGAAGCAGCAGGCCGG
Source organism: uncultured Rhodospirillales bacterium (assembly GCA_903860935.1). Taxonomy (GTDB): domain Bacteria; phylum Pseudomonadota; class Alphaproteobacteria; order CACIAM-22H2; family CACIAM-22H2; genus CAIOSQ01. The sequence continues at coordinate 3,149 of CAIOSQ010000350.1, forward strand.
TTCCTGACGGCGCGTGCCGCGGGATCGCGAGGACGCATCTTCGCGATCCCGTTCACCGCGATCCCGTCGCCGTGATGCCGCCGCCGTGATGCCGCCGCGTGGGGTCAGGCTGGCGCGGCCAAACCCCGTCGAAGCCTCAGTTTCGGGGTGGTGACGCGATCTCCGGTCCCATGACGAGA
>CAIOSQ010000351.1 GCA_903860935.1 uncultured Rhodospirillales bacterium
CCGCGTCGCGAAAGGCAGCACCGATTCGTCGCGCATGGACGCGCCCCGCCTCGTCGAGATTGCGCTGGGTCGCGCAATCGTCCAACCGCATCGTGGCAGGATCGCCGACGCCGGGGGCGTTGGCATGACGGACGAGCGCGATGGCGCCCGCGCGCAACGCCGTCCAGCCCGCCTGCGCCGCCGCAGCCGATTCGACGCGCGACGCGGCGACGGGGATGCCGAGCAATCCCGCAACGATCAGACGGCGCGACACGTGTCTCATGACCGGCAAGCTAGCGTGGCGCACCCGGAGCGCCAGTCCGGGGGATCAGGCGCGCGTAGCAGGACGCTCCGCGACCGCGATGGCGACCGCGACCAGGCCGGTGGCGAGCAGCACCGTCGTCACGACGAACACCCAGGGCAGGCCAGCATAGGCGGCGACGACACCGCCCGTAGCCGGCCCCAGGGAATTGCCAAGAAAATACGCGGACGACGATATGCCGAAGACCATTCCGCGCTCGGCCGCTGGCGTCGTCTTCGCGATCAGCGCGTTGGCCACTGGCACGATGCTGCCGACGAACAACCCCAGGCAGAAGCGCTCCACCACGAAGCCCTGATAGGAACCGACCAGCGCCTGCGGGGCGGTCGCCAATGCGGCACCCGCGAGCGCCACCATCAGAATACGTTTCTCGCCGAAGCGGTCGCTGGCGCGACTGAGCAACGGTACCGCCGCCATCCCCGCGAGCCCCGTCGCCGACAGCGCCACGCCGCATAGCGTCGCGAGATTCGCCTGCGCGCCGACGATGTCCTGGACGTAGAGCGCGATCACCGGTTGCACCGCGAGCGTCGCGAACTGCGTCAGCATCAGCACCGCCACCAGCGCGACGAGTTCGGGCCGTTGCAATACCCGGCGCGCCGACTCTCGAAAACCAGGGCGTTCCGCGCCCGGCTCCGGCGCCGTGAACACCTCCCGCACCGTGACGAGACACACGAGCGTCGACCCCAGCGCGAGCACGCCCGCGGCGAAGAATGGCAAGCGGTAGCTACCGCTGAGGTCCGCCAGGCCGCCACCGAGCACGGGACCGATCAGCGATCCCGCCAACTGGGCACTGCTCATCAGGCCAAGCGCGAGGTTCAGCTTCGATACCGGCATCTGGGTCGAGATGAGGATCACCGAACCCGAAGAGAAGCCCGCGAAGATCCCCATCAGGGTGCGCGCGCCGAGCATCTGCCAGATGTCCTGCGTGAAGCCCATGAGCAACGTGCAGAGACCGATCGCGAGCGTGGAGCGGATCACCATCTGCTTGCGCCCGCGACGATCCGCGATCCGGCCCCAGAGCGGCGAGAAGATCGCCGCCATGAAGGATGTGATGGCGGCCAGCGCCCCTGACCACAGATAGATCTGCGCCTCTGCCACCACACCGAGTTCGGGCAGGAATAACGGGAGAACCGGCGTCAGGAACGAAAACGACAGGCTCATGATCGCCTGGACGACCACCATCGCGGCGAGCGTACGTCGCCATTCCGGAAAACGCTGTTCGCCGTCGCTCGCCTCGACGGTCCCGGTCATGGCCCCGGTCCCCCGGCCGTGCGCGCATCGCGACGCCCGGCCAGACGCGGGATCGATCTGTCTCGGATCATGCGCTGGATACTGCCAGAAAGACGCGCGCGCGGCACCCAGCGCGCGTCATCGCGCATGCTCGCAACCCACGTGATCGAGCCCGCGACACCTCGCGCGACATGCGCCCGCCGGTCAGGATTTCGGGCGCAGGGATTTCGGATCGTGAAACGGCTTGACGCTCGCCCGCGCCGCGACGCGCGTACCGGCGATCTCGATCTCCCAACCCGACCCCAGCAGCGCCTCGGCGCTTTCGCCGGGCTCAACCGGAACGTAACCGAGGCCGATCGCCGCACCCAGATGGTGGCCATAGGCGCCGGACGTGATCCGCCCGACGATCCGACCGCTCCGCAGGATCGGCTCGTTGTGGAACAGCAGCGGCTCAGGGTCGTGGAGTTGGAACTGCACGAGCTGACGTCGCAGCCCCGACGCCTGGCGCTCGAGGACCGCCTCGCGACCGACGAAAGACCCGAAGCGGCCTGGCCGCTTGTCGGGCTTGACCGCGAAGCCAAGCCCGGCTTCGAGGACATGGTCCTCGCAGCTGATGTCGTGGCCGTAATGCCGATACGCCTTTTCCATCCGGCAGCTGTCGAAGGCATGCATGCCGCACAAGGCGAGTTGCATCCCCTCGCCTTTTGCGACCAACGTGTCGAAGACATGACGCGCCATGTCGGTTGGCACGTAGATCTCCCATCCGAGTTCGCCGACATAGGTGATCCGATGGGCCCGCGCGAGCGCCATTCCCAGTTCGATCGTCCGTGCCGTCGCGAAGGGGAAGGCCGCATTGGAGAGATCGGCGTCGACCAGCGGCGCCAGAAGCTCGCGCGACCGCGGCCCCATCACCGCGATGCAGGCCTCGGCGGACGTCACGTCGGTCGCGACGCAGCGCGCCTCTTCCGGGATCGCGCGGCGCAGCCAGTCGAGGTCGCGTGGCAGGGTCGCGGACCCCGTGACCACGAGGAACACGGTCTCCGAAAGCCGCGTGACCGTCAGATCCGCCTCGATCCCGCCGTGGCGGTTCAGCCATTGCGTGTACACGATACGACCGGGTTCCACGGCGACGTCGTTCGCGCAGACACGTTGCAGAACGGCCTCTGCATCGGCGCCCTCGACACGGATCTTGCCGAAGGGCGAGAGATCGAACAGGCCGACGCCTTCGCGCACGGCCCGGTGTTCCGCGGCCGCGTAGTCGAACCAGTTCTGCCGCTTCCAGCCATAGCGATAGGTCGGCGTTTCGCCGCGCGCGGCGGCCGCCTTGGGCAGGAACCAGAAGGCGCGCTCCCAGCCGGCGCTCTCGCCGAAGCAGGCGCCCCGCTCCGCCAGCCGCTCGTGGAGCGGCGTATGCCGGACGCCGCGCGCGCTGTCGTAGTGGCGGTGCGGAAAGTGATCGGCGTAGAGCAGCCCCAGCGTCTCCTGGACGCGCGCGCGCAGATAGGTGCGGTTGCCCTGGAAGGGGAACATCCGCCGGATATCGACATCGCCGAGATCGAAGGGCGGCTCGCCCGCATCCATCCACTCCGACAACGCCTTGCCGGCGCCGCCGGCCGACTGGATCCCAATCGAATTGAACCCCGCCGCGACGTAGAAATTGCGCAGTTCGGGTGCCTCTCCGAGCAAATAGCGGTCATCCGGCGTGAAGCTTTCGGGACCGTTGAAGAAGAGGCGGATACCGGCCTTGCCGAGCAGCTTGACCCGGGCCATGGCCTTCTCGAGCTCCGGCGCGACATGATCCCAATCGTCGGGGAGCTGTATGTACTCGCTGTCGGCCGGTATTCCGTCCATGCCCCAGGGCTTGGCCTTCGGCTCGAAGAAACCGACCAGCAACTTGCCGGCGTCCTCCTTGTAATAGGCGCACTCGTCCGGAACCCGAAGCACGGGAAGATTGCGCGGGATTTCGGGGTGCGGCTCGGTCACCACGTAGAAATGTTCGCAGGCGTGCAGCGGCACGTTGACGCCCGCCATCCGCCCGACCTCGCGTCCCCACATGCCGGCGCAGTTGACGACGTAGTCGGCGGCGATCGTTCCGCGATCGGTCACGACGCCCGTCACCCGGCCCTTGTCGCGTGTGATCCCGGTGACCCCGATGCCCTCGAAGATCCGAACCCCGCGCTTTTGCGCGCCCTTGGCCAGCGCGAGCGCGATATTCGCCGGATCCGCATGCCCGTCCGTGGGCAGGAACACGCCGCCGTGGACGCCGTGCATCTCGGCCAGCGGATGACGCGCAGCACACTCCGCCGGCGTCAGCATCTGCGCCTCTAGACCGAAGGTCTTGGCCATCGACGCACCGCGCGCGAATTCCTCCAGCCGGTGTTCGGACAGCGCGAGGCCAAGCGACCCGTTGCGCCGATAGCCGATCCCGATGCCGGTCTCCGCCTCGAGACCGTCGTAGAGCTCCGCGGAGTATTTCGCCAGCTTCGTCAGGTTCAGCGTCGCGCGCAGCTGACCGATGAGCCCTGCGGCATGCCAAGTCGTGCCCGAGGTCAGACGCTTGCGCTCGAGCAGGATGACGTCGGTCCAGCCGAGCTTGGCGAGATGATAGGCGACCGAGCAGCCGACGGCACCGCCGCCGATCACCACCGCGCGGACCTTGCTGGGAAGTTCGGACATCGCTTGTCTCCGTTGCCTCGATGGGGTGCGGCTCAGACCGAGGCGAGATAAAGATCGCTGGCTTCGCGGGTGACAGGTCCGGGACCACCGTCTCCGATGACCCGCCCATCGACCCGTGTCACCGGCGTCACGCCACCGAGCGTCCCGGTGACGAAGGCCTCGTCCGCCGAATAGACCTGGGCGAGCGTGAAATCGCATTCGCGCGCCACATGTCCGGCCGCGCGCCACGCGGCGACGACGCTGCCCTGCGTGATGCCCTTGAAGCTGAACGCGCCGGTCGAGGTCCAGATCTCGCGACCACGGACGATGAAGAAATTGGTGGAGTTGCAGCTCGCCACGAAGCCGCGAGGATCGAGCATCAACGCCTCGTCCGCGCCCGCGTTGATCGCCTGGATCAGGGCCTGGATCAGGTTGAGGCGGCTATGCGAATTGAGCCGGAGGTCGAAGGCGTCCGGCCCGGTCGTCCTGAAGGTCGATGTGAACAGCGTATAGCCGCGCGCCTTCGCCTCCGGCACCGGGGTCTTGTACTCGGCGACGATGACGATGGTCGCCGACCCGACCACGAAACGCGGATCCTGGTTGGGCGTGCGCTTGAGCCCGCGCGTGACCATCAGCCGCAGATGCGCGCCGTCGGTCATTCCGTTGCGCGCCAGCGTCTCCGCGATCGCCGCCTTCAGACCGTCGCGCGACATGCCGATGTCGATCGCGATCGATTTCGCGCCCTCGAACAGACGGTCGAGATGCGCCTCCAGACTGATGATCCGGCCACGCACCAGCCGCAGCCCCTCCCAGACGCCGTCACCGAGCACGAAGCCGCTGTCGAACACGGAGACCCGTGCCTCGCCGCGTGGCACGAAAGTGCCGTTGACGTAGACGAGAACGCTGTCGTTGCGCGGATCGGGCAGATAGCCCTGCGCGCTCTTCGCCTGCGGTTGGTCCATGGCTCGGCCTGTCGCTCCCTAGAGACGGAATTCGTTGTGGCGCGCGATGAAAGCGCGGGTGCGTTCCTCCCGCGGTGCCTTGAGCACCTCGTCGGGCGTGCCCGATTCCAGGATCCGCCCGTCCGCGAGGAACAGCACACGCGTCGCGACGTGATAGGCGAACCCGAGCTCATGCGTCACGAGCAGCATCGTGCGCCCCTCGCGCGCGAGCTCGCGGATCGTGCCCAGGACCTCTCCCACCAGCTCGGGATCGAGCGCGGAGGTAGGTTCGTCGAACAGCAGGATCTCCGGGTCCATGGCAAGCGCGCGCGCGATGGCGACGCGCTGCTTCTGTCCGCCGGAAAGATGCGCGGGATACTGCGCCTCCTTGTCGGCGAGCCCGACCCGCGCAAGCTCCTCGCGCGCCCGGTC
>CAIOSQ010000352.1 GCA_903860935.1 uncultured Rhodospirillales bacterium
GCCGGATGCCGTTGAGCAGATGATAGAACAGCGCGACGCTCCATCCGAACAGGAGCAGTTGCCCGAACCAGCTGCCGGCGAAGCCGGCGACCCGCGCATAGGCCCCGGGCCCGATCGCCGCAGCGACGATCCATGCCGCGAGCAGCAACGTCCCCGCCGCCAGCGCGACCCCGGTCGCACGGTGGGTGATCGACAGAACGGAGGTGATCTGCGGCCTGTAGATCTGGAGGTGGGGCGAAAGAGGGCGAGGGCGCTTGGCCGCCCCCGGCGATGTCTGTGACGCCATGTCTGAACCGGGCCTCTCGGACGACGATGCGGGCTGAAAAATCTCTCGGTCGCGCTTCCGGTTTTCCGCGCTTCGTCGAGGACTTAGACCTGTCGGGCCGCAGCGTCAACGGCGCCGGGCGGCCCGCACGGCGATCGCCTCGGCCATCGCGACGGTGCGGCGTGCCGATTCGACATGCAGGTTCTCGATCAGCTTGCCGTCCACGACCGCCACGCCGCGCCCATCCTTCAGCGCGTCGGCATGGGCGGCGATGATCCGACGGGCCCAGGCGACCTCGCCCTCCGTCGGGCCGAAGGCCGCGTTGGCGCCGCCGATCGTGCGCGGATGGATCAGCGTCTTGCCGTCGAAACCGAGTTCCGAGCCCTGGCGGCACGCGGCGAGGAACCCGCCATCGTCGTCGAGATCGAGATGCACGCCATCCAGGATGAAGAGCCCGGCCGCACGCGCCGCCATGACAGACAGGCTGAGCGCGGTCAGGACCGGCAGCCGGTCATGCGTGTGGCGCGCGCGCAGATCCTTGGCGAGATCCGAGGTGCCCATCACCAGGCACGCCAGATGCGGGCTCGAGAAGGCGATCTCCTCCACGCGCATGACGCCCATCGGCGTCTCGATCATGGCCCAGAGCGCCATGGTCGGCGGCGCCCCGGCCGAGGCAAGGCGCAGCGCCGCGTCGCGGACCTCCTGAGCCCCCTCGGTCTTGGGCAGAAGGATCGCATGGGCGCCGGAGCGCGCCGCGGCCTTGATGTCGGCGGCGCCGAGCCGCGAGGCCGGGTGGTTGATGCGGATGACGAGTTCGGCGTCGTAGCCGCCCTGGGCAAGCGCCGCGATTATCTGGGCGCGCGCCTCCTCCTTGCGGTCAGGCGCGACGCCGTCCTCGATGTCGAAGATCAGCACGTCGGCATCCAGGGTGCGGGCTTTTTCGAGCGCCCGCGCATTGGAGCCGGGAACGTAGAGCGCGCTGCGGCGCGGACGGATGTCGGGATGCCTGCTCATGATCACCTAGCGATAGCGCAGAAACGCGGCCGTGTCAGCGTGGCCGGCGAGGTACCATGGCGACGGACGGGGCGCTGGAGCGTGATCTTCGGAGGCACAATCGTCGCAGACGTGAATCACACGACAGAACAGAGATCTAGCGCATGATCCGTGCTTCTGTCGGCACGGATCATGTTCTAGGCTCGCCGCCGTCCAGCCCATCACGGTGCAGGCTCCATGAACGTCCTGTCGATCCAGTCCGGCGTCGTCTACGGCCATGTCGGGAACGCCGCCGCCCAATTCTGCCTGCAGCGGCTCGGCCACGCGGCCTGGCGCATCGACACGGTCCGCTTCTCGAACCATCCCGGCCATGGCGGCTTTGCGGGCGAGGTCGCGACGGCAGGGGAGATCGACCGCCTGGTCGCTGCCCTCGATGCGCGCGGCTGGCTGGGGTCCTGCGCGGCGCTGCTGTCGGGTTATCTCGGCGCGGCCGACCAGGGCCCCGCCGTGCTGGAAGCGGCGCGACGCGTCAAGGCCGCCAACACGGACGCGCTGTGGCTGCTCGATCCGGTGATCGGCGACCATGGCCGCGTCTTCGTGAAGCCGGGCATCCCTGAATTCATGCGCGACGCGGCGGTGCCGCTGGCCGATATCGTGACGCCGAACGTCTTCGAACTGAGCTGGCTCACGGGCATGTCGTCGGACGGCATCACCGATGCGATTTCCGCCGCCCGCAGGCTGCGCGCGACCGGCCCCCGCACCGTGGTCGTGACGGGCATCCCGGACGCCGCGGGCGGCATCGCCACGCTCTGCCTCCACGAGGCGGGCGTCGACCTCGTCACGACGCCGCGCGTCGACGTCGCCGTGAACGGCACCGGCGACAGTTTCGCGGCGCTGTTCCTCGCCCGGCTCCTGACCACGCGCGACATCGCCGCGTCGCTCGCCCATGCGGCGTCGGCCGTGTACGCGCTGCTCGAGCGGACAGCGGCGGCAGGCGCGCGCGAATTGCTGCTGGTCGACGCCCAGGACGTCCTCGCATCCCCCATGCCGGCCTTCGCGGCGCGCCGCATCGCATGACCGCGCTCGTCGCGGACTGGATCTTCGCCAAGGGCCTCGTCATCGGATTGCTGATCGCGGCGCCGGTCGGGCCCGTCAATCTGCTCTGCGCCGCACGCAGCCTGACGCGCGGCTGGCGCGCCGGCATGTTCTCCGGGCTCGGAGCCGCCGCGGCGGATACCGCATTCGGCGCAATCGCGGCGCTCGGGCTCGGCTTCGTCGCCGAAGCCCTGGTTGCGCATCGCGCCGCGCTGTCGCTGCTCGGTGCCTTTTTCCTGGTCGTCTATGGCTGGCGCGTGCTGGCCGCGCCGCCGGCGCGCGGCCATGCATCGGCTGACCGCGACGACGCGCGCGGCGCGGCCGCGGACGCGCTCTCCGCCTTCGCGCTAACCCTCGCCAATCCGATCACCGTGTTCTCGTTTCTCGGCGTCTATGTCGCCTTCGGGATCGAGGCCGACGCGACCATCGACCGGCGCGATGCCGCCCTGCTCGTCGGCATCTTCCTGGGCGCGAGCGCATGGTGGTTCACCATCGCCACAGCAGCCAGCCTGCTGCGCGCACGGTTTTCCGACACGGGCCTGGCCTGGGCCAACCGCATCGCCGGGCTCACGATCCTTGGCTTCGCCGCCGCACTGCTCGTCCAGGCGCTTGCCTGAGCGCGCCGGACGGCGGGCGGCTCATCCGCGCGCCGCGACCAGCGCCTCGGCGATCTGGACCATGTTGAGCGCCGACCCCTTGCGCAGATTGTCGCCGACGCACCAGAAGGCGAGGCCATGCGCGACGCTGGGATCGGCGCGCAGGCGGCTGACATAGACCTTGTCCTCGCCGACCACCTCGACCGGCGTGACATAGCCTTCGTCGGCACGGTGATCGACGAGGCCGACGATCTCGCCATCGCGCCAGCCGCGCCACGCGCGGCGCGCCGTCGCTTCGTCGATGCCGCGCTCGAACTCGGCGAAGACGCAGGCCCCGTTGCCGACGAAGACCGGTGCCTGGACGCACGTGGCGACGACCTTGATGTCGGGCCCCAGCAGCTTGCGCGTCTCGACCGCGAGCCGCCACTCGGCGCGGGTGAAGCCGTCGGGCATGAAGGCGTCGACATGCGGGATCAGGTTGAACGCGATCTGCTTCGTGAACTCCTCGCGCTCGATCGGCTGATTGACGTAGACGGCCCGGGTCTGGGTAAAGAGTTCGTCCATGGCGGGCCGCCCCCCGGTCGACACCGCCTCGAAGCTGGACAATACGACCCGCTTGAGCGTCGCGAGATCATGCAGCGGCTTGAGGGCGGTGGCACAGATCGCGGCGGTCGCGGAGGGGCTGGCGACAATGCGCCGCCGCGCATGCCGCGCCAGCGCCGCGGCGTTGACCTCGGGCACGACAAGCGGGACGTCCGGCTCCATGCGGAAGGCGTCGCTGTCGTCGATGACGATCGCACCGGCCTCTGCCGCGCGCGGCATGTGACGCGACGCGGCCTCGGCGGACACTGCCGACAGGACGAAGTCGATCCCGGTGAAATCGAAGCTGGCCAGATCCTGAACGCGCAGGTCGATCTCGCCGAAGCTCACCTCGCCGCCCGCCGACCTGTCGGATGCCAGCGCCACGACGTCATCGGCCGGAAAGCGCCGCTCGTCGAGCACCTGCAGGATCTCGCGTCCGACATTGCCCGTCGCGCCCGCGACGGCGATCCGATAGCCCATGGCTGTCCTCGTCCTTGCCGCGGAACCGCAAGCCGTCTCCGCGCGTTCATAATTTTATCATCCAAGCGAAACGCCGGCCGGGCCAACGCCCCGCCTATCCTGTCGCGTCGCTTCCGTCAGCCCCGCGTCACTACGGGACTGGCGGCAACAAGGGAACAGGAATCGATGCCAAGCCCACGTCACGACGCCGCACGCCCCGCGCGGGGCGGCGAAGAACTGCTATTCCTGCGCCGCTGGCTCGCCCATCCGCTCAAGGTCGGCGCCGTGCTGCCGTCTTCACCTTGGCTCGGTCGGCTCGTCGCGCGGAATGTCGCGCTGGGCCCTGACGAATACGTCGTGGAGCTTGGCGCAGGCACCGGCACGGTCACCCGCGCCCTGCTGGGTTCGGGCATCCCGGCCGATCGTCTTTTCGTGGTCGAGATAGACCCGGATCTCTGCGCCTTCCTGCGGCGCGAGATCCCGGCCGCGCAGGTCATCCAGGGCGACGCGACCCAGCTGCGCGCGCTGCTTCCGGCCAACGTCGCCGGGAAGGTGCGGACCGTGATCTCGGGCATCCCGATGGTCACGCTGCCGATGCCCCTGCAACGGCGTATGGTCGACGCGTGGTTCGACGTGATGGCGCCCGGCGGACGGATGCTCCAGTACACCTATTCGCTGGTTTCGCCGCTGCCCGAGGCCCGGCTGGGACTGCGCGGGCGGCGCTGCGGCATCGTCATGCGCAACATCCCGCCCGCCTGGGTGTGGAGCTACGAGCGGACCGACGCGGCGGCGCACGCGGCCTGACGCCGCGCACGCCGCGCGCCAATCAGGCGCCGAGCCGCTCGAGCGCGGCGAGAACCGCGTCACCCATGCCGGTGGTGGAGACCTTGGTGCAGCCCGCCTGCATGATGTCGGCCGTGCGGATACCCTTGGAGAGCACGTCGCGCGCCGCGTTCTCGATCAGCGCCGCATCGTCAGGCAGGTCGAACGAGTAGCGCAGCAGCATCGCGAAGCTGAGCATCGTCGCGAGCGGATTGGCGAGATCCTTGCCGGCGATGTCCGGCGCCGAACCGTGGATGGGCTCGTAGAGCGCCTTGCGCCGCCCGGTCGCGTCGGCATCGCCCAGCGACGCCGAGGGCAGCATCCCGAGCGAGCCGGTGAGCATCGAGGCAAGGTCGGACAGCATGTCGCCGAACAGGTTGTCGGTAACGATGACGTCGAACTGCTTGGGGTTGCGCACCAGCTGCATCGCGCAGTTGTCGGCATACATGTGGACCAGTTCGACGTCCCGGTAGGAGCGCGCGTGGAGAGCGGTCACCGTCTCGCGCCACAGCACGCCCGTGTGCATGACGTTGGCCTTCTCGACCGAGCAGACCTTGTTGCGGCGCTTGCGCGCGAGCTCGAAGGCGACGCGCGCGATGCGCTCGATCTCCGGCGTCGTGTAGACCTGCGTATCGACGGCGCGCTTCGTGCCGTCGGGCAGGGTCTCGATGCCGCGCGGCTCGCCGAAATAGACGCCACCCGTGAGCTCGCGCAGGATCATGATGTCGAGCCCGGCGATGATCTCGGGCTTGAGGGTCGAAGCCTCGGCGAGTTCCGGGAACACCGTCGCCGGGCGGAGATTGGCGTAGAGCCCCATCTCCTTGCGCAGACGCAAGATCGCGCGCTCCGGCTTCATGTCGAACGAACCGGTGTCCCATTTCGGACCACCGACGGCGCCGAACAGGACCGCGTCGACCGACATCGCGTCGGCCATCGTCTCGTCGGTGAGCGGCGTCCCCTTGGCGTCGATGCTCGCACCGCCGACCAGCCCCTCCTTGATGTCGAAGCGGACGGCGCGGCGGCGGTCGAACCACCCGATCACGCGACGCACCTCGCGCATCGCCTCGGGGCCGATCCCGTCGCCGGGAAGGAAAAGCATCGTCTTGTTGGCGGCCATGTCGGTCTTTCCTGTGCTGTGCTCGTGGGATCGCGTCGCGGGCGGACGCGGCGTCATCAGTCCTGGGCCATCGCGAGCCAGGGCTGGGCGGTCTTCTGCCGCGCCTCATAGCTGTCGACGTCGCCGCCCTTCTGCATCGTCAGCCCGATGTCGTCGAGGCCGTTCAGCAGGCAATGGCGGCGGAAATCGTCGATGCGGAACTTGATCACCTCGCCGTCCGGACGGACGATCTCCTGCGTCTCGAGATCGATGGTCAGCTGCGCGTTCGCACCCTTGCGCGCGTCGTCCATCAGCTTGTCGATGGTCTCCTGCGGCAGGGGGATCGGCAGGATCCCGTTCTTGAAGCAGTTGTTGTGGAAGATATCCGCGAAGCTCGGCGCGAGGATGCAGCGAATCCCGAAATCGAGCAGCGCCCAGGGCGCATGCTCGCGGCTGGACCCACAGCCGAAATTCGCCCCCGCGACCAGGATCTGCGCCTTGCGGTAGGCGGGCTGGTTGAGGACGAAATCGGGCTTCTCGGAGCCGTCCGCCTCGTAGCGCATCTCGTCGAACAGCGCCTTGCCGAGGCCGGTACGCTTGATCGTCTTGAGATGCTGCTTGGGGATGATCATGTCGGTGTCGACGTTGATCATCGCCAGCGGCGCGGCGACGCCGGTCAGCTTGTCGAATTTCTGCATGGTCGGTCTCCCGGGTCTCAGGCCGCGCGCGGATCGGCGATGGTGCCGGCGATGGCCGAGGCGGCAGCCATCTCCGGGCTCATCAGGTGGGTACGGCCGCCGCGTCCCTGGCGCCCCTCGAAATTGCGGTTGGATGTCGAGCCGCAGCGCTCGCCGGGCTCGAGCCGATCGGCGTTCATCGCGAGGCACATGGAGCAGCCCGGCTCCCGCCATTCGAAGCCCGCGTCCAGGAAGATGCGATCCAGCCCCTCGCGCTCGGCCTGCTCCTTGACCAGCCCGGACCCCGGGACCACCAGGGCCTGGACATGGCCGGCGACCTTGCGGCCCCTGGCGATGCCGGCGGCGGCGCGCAGATCCTCGATGCGACCGTTCGTGCAACTGCCGATGAATACCTTGTCGATTCGCACGTCGGTCAGCTTCGTCCCCGGCGTCAGCCCCATATAGGCGAGCGCGCGTTCGAGCGCGGAACGGCGGGCAGGATCGGCCTCGCGGGCGGGATCGGGCACATGTCCGGTGACCGGCGCCACGTCCTGCGGCGATGTCCCCCAGGTCACGTGCGGCACCAGGGTCGCGGCATCGATCACGATCTCCTTGTCGTAGACCGCGCCAGGGTCGCTCGGCAGGGAACGCCAATAGGCAAGCGCCGCCTCCCACTGCCCGGCCTTCGGCGCGTGCGGCCGCCCCTTCGCGTAGGCATAGGTGGTTTCGTCCGGCGCGATCAGACCCGCGCGCGCGCCGGCCTCGATCGACATGTTGCAGACCGTCATGCGGCCTTCCATCGACAGGCTCCTGATGGCCGACCCCGCGTATTCGATCACGTGGCCGGTGCCCCCGGCGGTGCCGATGCGACCGATGATCGCGAGCACGATGTCCTTCGCGGTCACGCCGGGCGGCAGATCGCCGTCGACGGTGATGCGCATGTTCTTGGCCGGCTTCTGGATCAGCGTCTGGGTGGCGAGGACATGCTCGACCTCGGACGTACCGATGCCGAAGGCCAGCGCGCCGAAGGCGCCATGCGTCGAGGTGTGGCTGTCGCCGCAGACGATCGTCATGCCAGGCAGGGTCATGCCCTGTTCCGGACCGATGATGTGGACGATGCCCTGACGCACGTCGTCCATGGCGTAGTACGGCACGCCGAAATCGCGCACGTTCTGTTCCAGCGTCTCGATCTGCGTGCGGCTTTCAGGGTCGGCGATCCCCTTCGAGCGGTCGGTCGTCGGCACGTTGTGGTCGGCGACGGCGATGGTGAGATCGGGGCGCCGGACCTTGCGGCCCGAAACACGCAGCCCCTCGAAGGCCTGCGGGCTGGTGACCTCGTGGACAAGATGACGATCGATGTAGATGAGGCAGGTGCCGTCCTCCTGGGTATGGACGAGGTGGGCGGCCCAGATCTTGTCGAACAGCGTGCGCGGCTTGGTCATGAGGATGCGCCTTCGAGGGGGGTCAGTGAAAACTGGCCGGAGAATAGGGAAAGCCGGCGCGGATCACAATTTCGCCGCCGCGAGCGGTTTGAAATCCGCCGCAGCCTCGCTCATAGACTCTTCCCATGACCCGTCCCCTCGGCCGCCTGCCCCCGCTCAACGCGCTTCGCGCCTTCGTCGCCGCCGCGCGCCATTTGAGCTTCTCGCGTGCCGCCGAAGAGCTCTTCGTGACCCCGGCCGCCGTGAGCCAGCAGGTCAAGCTGCTGGAGGATCATCTCGGCCATGTGCTGTTCCGGCGGACCAACCGCGCCCTGCTGCTCACCGACGAGGGCCAGGCGCTGCTGCCAGGCCTCGCCGAGGCCTTCGCGCTGATGCACCACGCGCTGGCGAGCCTGGAAACCCTCGACGACACGGGGGTTCTGACCGTCTCCATGGCGCCATCCTTCGCCGCGAAATGGCTGGTGCCCCGGCTGGAGAGTTTCCAGTCGCTGCACCCGGACATCGACGTGCGGGTGACGGCGTCGATGAACCTCGTGGCTTTCGCGGATGACGGTGTGGATTGCGCGATCCGCTACGGTCTCGGCCAGTATCCCGGGCTGGTCGTCGACAAGCTGCTCGACGAGAGCGTGGTCCCGGTCTGCAGCCCGGCCCTGCGCGGCGCGGGCGCGCCGCCGGATCTGCTGCGCGACGTGACGCTGCTCCATGACGACAGCCCGGAGCAGGACGCCAGCTGCCCGACCTGGCGGATGTGGCTCAAGGCCGCCGGGATCGACGGGGTCGACGCGGGCCGCGGCCTGCATTTCAATCAGGCGAGCCTGGTGCTGGAAGCGGCGATCGCCGGCCGCGGGGCCGCCCTCGCCAAGGTCCAGCTGGCCGGGGAAGACCTGCGCAGCGGACGGCTCGTCCGCCTGTTCGATGTCAGCCAGCCGGTCGCCTTCGGCTATTACTTCGTCTGCCCGCCGGCCAAGGCCGCACAGCGCAAGGTCGCGCAGTTCCGCGACTGGATCCTGCGCGAGACCAAGGCGGACGCGGCGTACCCCAAGAAAAACTAGGGGCGACGCCAGAACTCCTGGCCCCGCAGGCCAGGCATGCCCATCTATCCTCGCCGCGTGTTCGAGGGAGATGCCGCATGCCACCCGCCGACGCCACCGACCCAGTCCCGTCGTCCACCCCTGGCCGCGCGATCGAGGCGATCGAGATCGCGCGCGCGATCCGCGCCCGCGACCCGGCGCGCCCAGGCTGGGCCGAGACGCTGTTCTCCTACCCGGGCCTGCACGCCGTCCTCATCCACCGCCTCGCGCATCGGATCTGGGGGTTCGGCTGGCGTGGGTTGGCGCGTTTCGTCTCGCATCTCGGGCGCTTCGCCACGGGGATCGAGATCCATCCCGGCGCCCGACTGGGTCGGCGCCTGTTCATCGACCATGGCATGGGCGTCGTCATCGGCGAGACTGCGACGGTCGGCGACGACGTGACGATCTACCACGGGGTGACGCTGGGCGGATTGTCCGGCAAGCCCGGCAAGCGTCATCCGGACATCTGTGACGGTGCGGTGATCGGCGCCGGGGCGCAGGTCCTGGGCCCGATCACGATCGGTGCGGGCGCAAAGGTCGGCGCCAACGCAGTGGTGGTCTCGGATGTCCCGGACGGGGCGACGGCGATCGGGATCCCGGCCCATCCGGTCGCCCGGGGCGAGAGCGGCGGCAGCGCCGGCTACGGCCTGCCGATCCGCCCCTGCGACCCCGTCGACGAGAAGATCGACGCGCTGCGCGCGGAGGTTGACGCGCTGCGCGCCGAGCTCGAAGCGTTGCGGCGCCCGCCCGCAGGCTGACGCCGCGACACGATCAGGCCTTTTCGGCCGCGGCGGACTGCGTCGGGGTGGTCTTCTCGACGATGCGCGCGCTCTTCCCGCGGCGACCGCGCAGGTAATAGAGCTTGGCGCGGCGCACGTCGCCGCGACGGATCACCTCGATCGAGTCGATACGCGGGCTGTAGAGCGGGAAGACGCGCTCCACGCCCTCGCCGAACGAGATCTTGCGCACGGTGAAATTGGACGACAGCCCCGCGCTCTTGCGCGCGATGCACACGCCTTCATAGGCCTGGACGCGCTCGCGCGTGCCCTCGATGACCTTCACGTTGACCCGCAGCGTGTCGCCGGGGCCGAATTCGGGCACCGCGCGGCCCAGCTTCGCGATCTCTTCCTTCTCGAAAGTCTGCAGCATGTTCATGGGGACTCGTCCTTTCCTGCTCGAGTTCAGATCGCACGACCGCCGCTTGCGGCGCGCGCGACATATCGGTTCCAGAGATCTGGCCGGCGCTCGCGCGTCAGCCGCTCCGCTTCTGCGCGCCGCCAGGCGCGGATCTTCGCGTGATGGCCGGAGGCAAGGACCTCCGGCACGGCGCGCCCGGCCCAGACCGCCGGGCGCGTGTAGTGTGGGTATTCAAGGAGATCGTCGGCGAAGCTCTCCTCGTCGGCCGAACCGGCCTCGCCCATGACGCCGGGCAGCAGCCGCACGCAGGCATCCACCAGGGCGATCGCCGCCGGCTCGCCGCCGGACAGGACGAAATCGCCGAGGCTGAGTTCGGTCAGTCCGCGGGCATCGAGCACACGCTGGTCGACGCCTTCGAAGCGACCGCACAGCAACGTGCATCCGGGACCGGCCGCGAGGTCGCGCACCAGCGCCTGATCGATCGTCCGGCCGCGCGGGCTGAGGTAATACGCGGGCAGCCCCGCTGGCGACGCGGCAAGCGCCGCATCCACCACGTCGGGGCGCATGACCATGCCGGGCCCGCCACCGAAGGGCGTGTCGTCGACGCTGCGATGGCGGTCCGTGGCGAAGCCGCGGATGTCGCCCACCGTAAGCCGCCACATGCCAAGGGCCTCCGCGCGGCCGGCGAGCGAATGCCCCAGCGGCCCCGGAAACATCTCCGGCAGGATAGTCAGCACATGCGCGGTCCAGGTCATGGCGCGGCATCCTCGGGTTCGTCGCCGCGCGCCTCGACCTCGTCGGGTGGCGCCACGAAGACGCGCCCGCGCTCGAGTTCGACCTCGCCGACCATCGGCTCCGCGAAGGGCAGGAGCAGCGAGTCGCGGCCTGGTCGTTCGATCTCCAGCACGTCGCCGGCGCCATAGTTCAGCACCCGCGCGACGCGCCCGATCTCGGCGCCGTCCGCCGCGACGGCCGCGAGGCCCACGAGGTCGGCGATGTAGACCTCGCCGCGCCGGGGCTTCGGCAGCTTCGCGCGCGCCACGTAGAGTTCGACGCCCTTGAGCGCTTCGGCCGCTTCGCGCGTACCGACGCCCGCGACCTCCGCGATCACGAGGCCGCGCGCGGCACCGCGCAGCTTGAGGTCGAAACCGCGCTCACCCGACGCGTCGGCGAGCGTGCCGTAGCGCGCGATGGCGCGCGGGTCCGCGGTGAAGGCCTTGACCTTCACCTCGCCCCGAACGCCATGGGCGCCCGTGATCACACCGAGCATGACGCGCCGATCGCTCAAGAGCCCGCTCCGACCGCGATCCGGCTCAGCCCTGGGCCGCGGCTTCCGCGGCCTTCGCCGCCGCCTCGGCTGCCGCCTTCATGCGCTCCTGGGCCTTCGCCTTGGGCGCAGACTTCTTCGGCGTCTCGTGGATGACCGGCTTGGGGCCGAGCCCGGCCTGGTGGAGGAAGATCGCGATGCGGTCGGACGGCATGGCGCCCTTCGACAGCCAATACTTCACGCGCTCGACGTCCATGAGCACGCGGTCCTTGTGACCCTTCTCGAGCATCGGGTTGTAAGACCCGATGCGCTCGACGAAGGATCCGTCGCGCGCCTTGCGGCTGTCGGCGACGACGATCTTGTAGAACGGGCGATGCTTGGTCCCGGCGCGGGACATGCGGATCTTGAGGGCCATCTGTCGTCGTCGTCCTTCTGCGTTGGATTGGTCTGGAAATCGTTCGGTAGGCGGTGAATCGGGTGCCGGAGCGGCCGCGTCGCGGCGGCCTCAGCGGCGGAAGAGATTGGCGATGCCGGTCCGCATCAGCCCCTTCTGGCCGAGCTTCGAGACCTGCTTCATCATGCGCGCCATCTCCATGTACTGCTTCACGAGGCGGTTGACGTCCTCGACGCTGGTGCCGGAACCGGCGGCGATCCGGCGACGGCGGTTGGCGTTGAGCAGCTTGACGTCGCGGCGCTCGGCCTTGGTCATCGAGCCGATGATCGCCTCCTGACGCTTGATGACGCGATCGTCGACACGCGCGGAATCAAGTTGCGCCTTGACCTTCTGGATGCCCGGCAACATCCCCATGACGCCGCCCAGACCGCCCATCTTGCGCAGCTGGCGCAGCTGGCTCGCCATATCGTCGAGGTCGAATTCGCCCTTCTGGACCTTGCGTGCGAGCTTCTCGGCCTCTTCCTTCTCGACCGTCTCGGCGGCCTTCTCGACCAGGCCGACGATGTCGCCCATGCCGAGGATCCGGCCCGCGATGCGGTCGGGGTGGAAGACGTCGAGCGCGTCGACCTTTTCGCCGAGACCGATCAGCTTGATCGGTCGGCCGGTCACCGCACGCATCGACAGCGCCGCGCCGCCGCGGGCGTCGCCGTCGACGCGGGTCATCACGATGCCCGTGACGCCGATCTTCTCGTTGAAATTGGTCGCGACGGTGACGGCGTCCTGGCCGGTCATCGCGTCGACCACGAGCAGCGTCTCGGCGGGTCGCGTGGCGTCGCGGATCGCGGCTGCCTCGCCCATCAATTCGTCGTCGATCGACAGCCGGCCCGCGGTGTCGAGCAGCACGACGTCGAAGCCCTCGACGCGGCCACGCTCCATGGCGCGGTGCGCGATATCGACCGGGCCCTGACCGGCGACGATCTCGAGCGTCGCGACACCGGTCTGCTCGCCGAGGACGCGCAGCTGCTCCTGCGCCGCGGGGCGCCGCGTGTCGAGCGACGCCATCAGGACCTTCTTGCGGTCCTTCTGGGTCAGGCGGAGCGCGAGCTTCGCGGTGGTCGTGGTCTTGCCCGAGCCCTGCAGGCCGACCATGAGGATCGGCACCGGGGGAACGGCGCGCAGATTGATCTCGGACGCGGTCGACCCGAGGGTCTCGACAAGGTGATCATGGACGATCTTGACGACCATCTGACCCGGGGTGACCGACTTGATCACCTCCTGGCCGATGGCGCGCAGGCGGACCCCGGCGATGAATGTCTTCACCACCGACAACGCGACATCCGCCTCGAGCAGCGCCAGCCGGACCTCGCGCAGCGCCTCGTCGACGTCGCCCTCGGACAGGGCGCCACGACCGCGCAGCCGGTCAAAGACCTTACCGAGGCGTTGGCTCAGGTTCTCGAACATCGTGCCGGGTCCCGTGTCCCGCTCTTCCCTTCGACAAAACGCCGACGACCCCGGCGGGCGCGACGCGCTGACCGGGGTAGCCGCCCCGCCTCCGAGGCCGGCCTGTCCGGTCCTGTCGTGCGAGATGGCCCAAGGGTATCTGGATTTCCCTCGAACGGGCTGGGTTCTAGAGCGCGCGTGGCGTGCGGTCAAGCGGATCGGCATCCCCGCATGGCGCGCGGCGGGCATTCCTTTTATATAGCCGGGCCATGGCCAGATCCTCCCTCGCGGGCCGGCGCTTCGTGAAGATGCACGGCCTCGGCAACGATTTCGTCGTCATCGACGCGCGCACGGTGCCGCTGACGCTCGCCCCGGACCAGGCGCGCCTGATCGCGGATCGCCGCCGCGGCGTCGGCTGCGACCAGTTGATCGTGCTCGAGCCGCCGCGCAGCACCGGTGCCGACGTATTCATGCGTATCCTCAACCCCGACGCGAGCGAGGCCGGTGCCTGCGGCAACGCCACGCGGTGCATCGCCGCGACGCTGATGGCGCAGACCGGCCGGCCCGGTGCCGTGATCGAGACGATCGCCGGGTTGCTGCCCGCCACGCGTGCGGCCGATGGATCGGTGACCGTCGACATGGGACCGGCGCGGATCGGCTGGCGCGACGTGCCGCTCGCCGAACCTTGCGACACGCTGCATGTCGCCGCCGGTGCGGGGCCGCTCTCCGATCCGGCCTGCTGCTCGATGGGCAATCCCCACGCGACCTATTTCGTCACCGACGCGGAAGCGGTCGATCTGCGAAGCCTCGGACCGGCGCTCGAAACCCATGCGATGTTCCCGCAGCGTGTCAACGCCGCCGTGGTGCAGGTGCTGGCGCGGGACCGGTTGCGCTTCCGCGTCTGGGAGCGCGGCGCGGGCATCACCGAGGCTTGCGGCAGCGGCGCCTGCGCGGCCGTCGTCAACGCCGCGCGGCGCGGCCTGATCGACCGCCGCGCGCAGGTGGTCCTCGACGGCGGCGAACTCACGATCTTCTGGCGCGCGGACGGTCATGTCGAGATGACCGGCCCGGTGGCGACAAGCTTCACGGGCGAACTGGCTCTGGAATGAACGCGCCGGTGGAGGTCGTCACCTTCGGCTGCCGCCTGAACGCCGCCGAATCCGAGCGCGTGCGTGCGCTCGCGGCGGCGCGTTCCGACGACCGGCCGACGATCGTGCTCAACACCTGCGCGGTCACGACGGCCGCGGAGCGCGACGCGCGGCGCATGGCGCGCAAGCTGAAGCGCGAGCGCCCGGACGCCGACATCGTCGTGACGGGATGCGCGGCGCAGCGCGATCCCGCACAGTTCGCGGCGATGCCCGAGGTCGCGCGCATCGTCGGCAATCGCGAGAAGCTCCGCCCGGAAACCTGGACCGCGCCCGGCGATGCCCGCGTCGTGGTCGGCGACATCATGAGCCCGGCGCCGGACGCGCCGGCGGTGCCGGAGACCGCGGCGGCAACCGGGACGCGCGCGGTCGTCGAGGCCCAGCAGGGCTGCGACCACCGCTGCACCTTCTGCATCATCCCCTTCACGCGCGGCCCCAGCCGCTCCGAGCCGCTCGGCGCGCTCGCGGCACGGATCGCCGCGCTCTGCGCAGCCGGAACGCGCGAGGTCGTGCTGTCCGGGGTCGACCTTGCCTCCTACGGTCACGATCTTCCGGGACGGCCCGGCCTGGGCCGCGCGGTGCGACGCCTGCTTGCCAACCTGCCGCAGCTGCCGCGGCTGCGCCTGTCGTCGATCGATCCGGCGGAGATCGACGACGACCTCGTCACGGCCTTCGCCGCCGAGGAGCGGCTGATGCCCTACGCACATCTGTCGCTGCAATCGGGCGACGACCTGATCC
>CAIOSQ010000353.1 GCA_903860935.1 uncultured Rhodospirillales bacterium
CATCTCCTCCAGCGAGATGCCCTCGAAGGTGGTCTGGTCGACGCCGATCTTGCCGCGGAAGAAGGCGGTACGGTCCGGGCGCCCGGCGAGCGCCTCGCGGGTCCAGATGTTGGCGATGATGTCGATCGCCTGGATGTCGTGCGCCACGTCGTCTCCTTCCGCCACTACAGTCCCAGTTCGCGCGCGACGATGTCGCGCTGGATCTCGTTGCTGCCCTCGCCGAAGCTGTAGAGACGCGCGTCGCGCCAGTAGCGCTGCATGTCGCTGTCGGCGCTGTATCCGGCGGAGGCGAGGATCTGCATGCCGTGATCGGTCACGTATTGCAGGCATTCCGTCGCGACGATCTTGGCCTGGGCGGCCTCGCGCCGGCAGTCGGCGCCGGCGGCGATCGCCCAGGCGAGGTGCAGAACGGTCAGCCTCGCCTGATCGACCCGCATCTGCATGTCGGCGAGACGGTGACGGATCGCCTGGAACGCGCCGATCGGCCGGCCGAATTGCCGCCGCTCCTTCGCATGCGCCAGCGCCGCCGCCAGCGCCGCCTGGGCGCAGCCGGTCACGGTGGCCGCCATCGAGGCGCGGCTGTAGTGGAGCGTCGACATCAGGTGGCGGAAGCCCCGCCCCTCCTCGCCGACCAGCGCATCCTCGCCGACCATCACGTCGTCGAAGCCGATGTCCCAGCTGGGCATGGCGTTGTTGCCGACCTTGGGCAGCTGCGTCATCGCGATCCCGGGCGTGCGCGGCGGGACGAGAAACATCGAGATGCCCTCGGCCCCCGTGCTGCCGGGCTGGCTGCGCGCCGCGACCAGCAGGTAGTCGGCGCCGGCGGCATCGCTGATCCAGACCTTGCGGCCGACGATGCGCCATCCGCCGGAAACGCGCTCGGCGCGCGTGCGCAGCGCGGCGGCGTCGCTGCCCGCCTCCGGCTCGGTCAGGGCGAGCGCGATGAGCAGCCGGCCGGCGACCAGGCGCGGCAGCAGCTCCGCCTTCCGGGCGGCGCTGCCATAGGTGAGCAGCGACATCGCCCCGAAGCCGATCACGCGATTGAAGATCGACGCGGCCATGTAGCCGCGCTCGCCCAGCCGCAGTTGGACCAGCGCCACGTCGCGCCAGTCGCGGCCAAGGCCGCCATGCTCGACCGGAATGGGCAGGGACAGCAGGCCTGCATCGCCCATCGCCGGCAGGATGTCGTAGGGCGGAACATGCTCGCGGTCCCGCCGCCGGATTTCCTCCGGCGGCAGGTGCCGCGCCATGAAGCGGTCGACCGTGTCGAGGAAGCCGCGCTGTTCGTCGCCGATGGAGAAGTCGAAGCTCATCCCTTGAGCGCGAGATCGGCGAATTCGTTGGTGTAGAGCTTCGTCGCATCGCTGCCCTTGGGCACGATGCCGACGCCGGCCATCAGTTCGACCGCCTTGGCCCACTCCGCCGGCCCGTGGCGCAGCATGTTCTCGCGCCCGCGGCTGACCCAGCCCTTCATGTCCTCCCGAAGCGTCAGCGCGGCGACGCGGCGGTCGCGCGCCTCGGCGATCTCGAACTTCGCGAGCCGGTCGAGGGTGCGCGAGAGATCGGCATCGGCGAACATGTCCTCGGCCGATTTGCGCACCGCGCGCAGGAAGCGGACCACGGCGTCGCCGTTCTTCGCCGCCTGATCGCGGCTGGCGATGTAGCACTGGCCGGGCACCGGGGCGTGGTCGTCGGTGTTCCAGAAGATCGCCTTGGCGCCCTGCTCGCGCAGCGCGACGACCGGGCCGACCGAGGTGATGTAGGCGTCGATGCGGCCGCGCTCGATCAGCGCGAAGCCGGCCGGCGAATTGCCCGCCAGTTCCTTCTTGACGTCCTCGGGCTTCAGCCCCGCCTGGACCAGCATGATGTCCAGCAGGTTGTCGGTCGCGCCGCCCTGGCTGAGGATGCCGATCGTCTTGCCCTTCATGTCGCCGGGGCCGCGGATCGGCTTGTCGGCGTGGCTGATCACGAAGAAGGGAGAGGCCTGGGCGATGGTGCCGACCGAGACCAGCGGCGCGTTCTGGCCCGCGACCGCCTTGATGTGGTCGACGCCGCCGGTACGCGAGAGCAGCGCGTTGCCGCCGATGACCTGCTGTACCGCCATCGCCGAGCCGCGCGCCTGCTCGATCGTGACCTTCAGCCCTTCGCGCTCGAAGAAACCGCCCGCCTCGGCATGCAGCACGTCGGCGAAGGCCATGATGAAGCTGAAGGGCGCGACATAGGTCATCGCGACGCCCTGGGCGCGCGCGTCCTGCGCGCGGATCAGCATCGCGCCGCCCGCCGCCCCGAGTCCTGCCAGCGCCGCGCGCCTGCCGATGCCGTATCCACCGCCCATTGCGATCCTCCTTGCCGAAAACGGCGCGTAGTATCGTTCATCCACGGTCAGGCTTCCAAGGGGAACGAGCGCAATGATCAGGCGCGGCTTCGTCGATATCTCGTACGGGCAGGTCCATTACCGTCACGCCGGCGCTGACGGCAGGCCGCTGGTGATGCTCCATGCCTCGCCGGGCTCCTCACGCCAGCTCGAGCCGCTGATGGCCGCGTTCGCGCCGACGCGGCGCCTCTTCGCCCCGGATACCCTGGGCAACGGCGATTCCGTGGCGCCGCGCGAGGCGCATCCGACGATCGAACAGCTGGCGGCCGGCGCGCTCGAGGCCCTGGACGGGCTCGGGCTCGAGCGCTTCGATCTCTACGGCACGCATACCGGGGCGAGCATCGCGGCGACGATCGCCCTGCTGCGGCCCGAGCGCGTCCGGCGCCTGGTCCTCGACGGCGTCGGGCTCTACACGCCCGCGGAACAGGCCGCGATCCTCGCCGACTACCTGCCCGAGGTGCCGGTCGACCACCAGGGGCTGCATGTCCTGTGGGCGTGGCAGTTCTGCCGCGACACCTATCTGTTCTGGCCCTGGTTCAGGCACGACCGGGCAGGCGTGCGCGATGTCGGCCTGCCGCCGCCCGAGACCCTGCACGCCAAGTTCGTCGAGGTGATCAAGGCCTATGGCACCTATCGCGCCTCGTATCGCGCGGCCTTCGAGTTCGACAAGCGCGCGCGGCTGCCGCAGCTGCGCGTCCCGACGCTGGCGGTGTGTGCGCGCAGCGACATGCTGTTCGGCTACCTGGACGAGCTCGGCCGGCTGGTGCCCGGCGCCCGGCAGCTGGAGATACCCGGCGTCGGCACGCCGGAAGCCGCGCGCGAGACCGCGCGGCTGATCGGCGCGTTCCTGGACGACTGACCGGGGCCCGCACTCAGAGCGTCGCCAGGAACGCCGCGAGATCGGCGTTGAACCGCTCCGCGCGCTCGAAATACGGCGAATGGCCGGTCGCGGGATAGACGCGCGCGATGCCGCGCCGAAAACGCGCGGCGAGGGCATCGGCGATCGGCCAGGGAACGACGATGTCCTCGTCGCCCATCGCGACCAGCGCCGGACAGGCGACACGGCCGGCATCGGCGGCGTCGCGGATGCGCGACGCGACGAGCCGCGCGCGCAACGTCTCCTTGTCGAGGCCCGCGCTGGTCTCGTCGATCTGGCGGTAAAGCAGATGCAACGCCGGCTGCTCGCGCGCCATGCGCGGGCCGGCGGCGACATGGATACCGTCCGCGCGGCAGGCGGCGCGTGTCGTCTCCGCGTCGGCGGCCCAGCGCGCGAGCGGCGCCCGCAACTCCGCACCGAGCGTCGCGGGATCGATGGTGCCCGAGGTCGCGGACAGCACGAGGCCGCGCACCCGCGCGGGATAGCGCAACGCGCATTCGAGGACGCTCCAGCCGCCCATCGACTGACCGACCAGCACCGCCGCCCCGACACCGAACGCGTCGAGGATCGCGACGAGGTCCTCGGCGTAGCAGGCCGGATCGATCCCGCCCTCTGGCGCGCGGGACGGGAAGAAGCCGCGATGGGAGAACACGATGCAGCGATGCGTTGGCGCGAAATGCGCCACCTGTTGCCACCAGGACAGATGCGATCCGCCCAATCCATGGGCAAACACGATCGTCGGCCCCTCGCCATGCGCCTCGGCATGAAGCACCGCGCCATCCGGCCGCGCGACCACCCGCCGGTCGACCACCGGCATCACCTTGCGCTCAGCCATCTCCGCCTCCGCTCACCCGCGAATTCCGATCCAGACAACTATTTCCCTCATCGCTGCGCCAGCGTCGGTCGGTCTTTGGAGGAAATAGTTGTCTGGATCGGAATTCGCGGGTGCATCATGGCACCGTTTTCGCTTCAATCGATGCCCTCCCTGGCAAAGGTCCTGTCCCATGTGCGGAATCGTTGGCCTATTCCTCAAGAACCCCGCGCTGCGGCCGGATCTTGGCCGTCACGTCTCGATCATGCTCGCGGGCATGACCGACCGCGGACCGGACAGCGCCGGGATCGCCGTCTATCACCGGCCGGCGGCCGAGGGCGCGTGCAAGCTGACGCTGTTCCATCCCGATCCCGCCCATGACTGGGCCGCGCTCGCCGCCGCGATCGCCTCGGCGTTCGGAGCCGATGTCGAGGCCGAGACGCGCGCCAATCACGCGGTGCTGGTCGCCGGCGCCGAGGAGGGCGCCCTGCGCGCCTGGCTCGCGGCGCAGGCGCCCGCGGTGCGCGTCATGGGCTATGGGCGGTTGATGGAGGTCTACAAGGAGATGGGCCTGCCGGCCGACGTGCTGCGCCGTCATGGAATTCCCGAAATGGCGGGCACGCATGCGATCGGCCATACCCGCATGGCGACCGAGAGCATCGTCACCACCGAGCACTCGCATCCCTTCACCGCGGCGGCCGACATGTGCCTCGTGCATAACGGCTCGCTGTCGAACCACAACCGCCTGCGCGCCTTCCTGCAGCGGCGCGGCGAGCGCTTCGAGACCGACAACGACAGCGAGGTGGCGGCGCGCTATTTCGCGTGGCGCATGCGCGAGGGTGCCTCGCTCGAGGAGGCGATGCGCGCCGGTCTCAAGGACCTCGACGGCTTCTACACCTTCGCGATGGGCACGCGCGAAGGCTTCGCCGTCCTGCGCGACGGCATCGCATGCAAGCCCGCCGTGCTCGCCGAGACCGACGACTGGGTGGCGATGGCCTCCGAATACCGCGCGATCGCCGACCTGCCCGGGGTCGAGGACGCGACGATCTGGGAGCCCAAGCCGGCCGTCGTCTACACCTGGAAGCTGAACTGACATGCAGACCGTCGATCTCTCCGCCGAGGATGTGCGCGCCCTCAACGGCCGCCTCCACGCCCTGCCCGCGGACACCAACGAGCGCGCCTGGCGCGTCGTCAATCCGCGCGGCGCGCATGCCGTCGCAGTCGGCCTGACGCAACCGCTCGACATCGTGGTCGAGGGCCATGTCGGCTATTACTGCGCCGGCATGAACGAGGCGGCGAGCGTCGTGGTCCGCGGCCATTGCGGCTGGGGCGTGGCGGAAAACATGATGAGCGGCACAGTGCGCGTCACCGGCAACGCCTCGCAATCGGCCGGCGCGTCGGGCCATGGCGGGCTGCTGGTGATCGAGGGCGATGCGGGCCATCGCTGCGGCATCTCGATGAAGGGCATCGACATCGTCGTCGGCGGCTCGATCGGCGCGTTCAGCGCCTTCATGGCGCAGGCAGGCAACCTCGTCGTCTGCGGCGACGCCGGCGAGAACCTGGGCGACTCGCTCTACGAGGCCGACATCTACGTGCGCGGCGCGGTCACCTCGCTGGGCGCGGACTGCGTCGAGAAGGAGATGACCGTGGCCGACCGCGAGAAGGTCGCCGCGCTGCTCGCGCGCGCGGGCATCGCCGCCGACGCCGCCGGCTTCCGCCGCTATGGCTCGGCGCGCCAGCTCTACAATTTCCACGTCGACCACGCCGATTCCTATTGAGGGCCGGGCCATGACCATCGATCCGCGCAACGCCCGCCCGTCGGCCGCCTTCCCGCCGAACGTCATCGCCGAAATCCAGCGCGCCGCCGACCAGGGGATCTACGAGATCCGCGGGCTCGGCACCAAGCGCCGCCTGCCGAGCTTCGACGACCTGCTGCTGCTCGGCGCCTCGATCTCGCGCTATCCGCTCGAAGGCTATCGCGAGAAATGCGACACCGACGTGGTGCTCGGCACGCGATTCGCCGCGAAGCCGCTCGAGCTCAAGATCCCGGTCACCATCGCCGGGATGAGCTTCGGCTCGCTCTCGGCCGCCGCCAAGGAATCGATCGGCCGCGCCTGCACCGCGGTCGGCACCAGTTCGACCACCGGCGATGGCGGCATGACCGAGGAGGAGCGCCGCGCCTCCAAGCTGCTCGTCTATCAGGTCCTGCCGTCGCGCTACGGCCTCAATCCGCGCGACCTGCGTCGCGCCGACGCGATCGAGGTCGTCATCGGCCAGGGCGCCAAGCCGGGCGGCGGCGGCATGCTGCTCGGGCAGAAGATCAGCCCGCGCGTCGCGAAGATGCGCACCCTGCCCGAGGGGATCGACCAGCGCTCCGCCTGCCGCCATCCGGACTGGACGGGTCCCGACGACCTGACGATCAAGATCCAGGAACTGCGCGAGATCACCGACTGGCAGAAGCCGATCTACGTCAAGGTCGGCGCGTCGCGGCCCTTCTTCGACACCCAGCTCGCGGTCAAGGCCGGCGCCGATGTGATCGTGGTCGACGGCATGCAGGGCGGCACCGGCGCGACCCAGGACGTGTTCATCGAGCATGTCGGCATCCCGACCCTGCCGGCGCTGCGCCAGGCGGTCGATGCGCTGGTCGATCTCGACATGCACCGCAAGGTCCAGCTGATCATCTCCGGCGGCATCCGCAGCGGCGCCGACGTCGCCAAGGCGCTCGCGATGGGCGCCGACGCGGTGTCGATCGGCAGCGCGGCGCTGATGGCGTTGGGCTGCAACAGGCCCGTGCATGTCGCCGACTACGAGGCGCTGGGTACCGCGCCCGGCCATTGCCACCATTGCCATACCGGGCGCTGCCCGGTCGGCGTGACGACCCAGGACCCGGTGCTGGAAAAGCGCCTCGATCCGGAGCAGGGCGCGCGCTGGCTGCGCAACTACCTGTCGGTGATGACGCTGGAGGCGCAGACGATCGCGCGCGCCTGCGGCAAGACGCATGTGCTGAATCTCGAGCCCGAGGATCTCGTGGCGACGACGATCGAGGCCGCGGCGATGGCGGGCGTCCCGCTCGCCGGCACCAACTGGGTCCCGGGCCGGGACCTGCGCTGAGGCGCGCGAACGCGCCCGGCGACACGACGACAGCGGGGAGACCGAAGTGATGGCGACGGATCTGGCGAAGGTCGCGAAGGACCGGAAGATCAAGTATTTCCTGATCAGCTATGTCGACCTGTTCGGCGCGCTGCGCGCCAAGCTGGTGCCGGCGCGCGCGATCGGCGAGATGCAGAAGGCGGGCGCGGGCTTCGCCGGCTTCGCGACCTGGCTCGACATGAGCCCGGCCGACAGCGACATGTTCGCGGTGCCCGATCCCGACAGCCTGATCCAGCTGCCCTGGAAGCCGGAGGTCGGCTGGCTCGCCTCGGACATCGTCATGGACGGCAAGCCGGTCGCGCATGGCCCGCGCCACATCCTCAAACAGCAGGTCGCCGCCGCGGCGGCGAAGGGCCTGCGCATGAAGAGCGGCGTCGAGTGCGAGTTCTTCCTCGTGACGCCGGACGGGCGCGCCGTCGCGGATACCCAGGACACGCACGCCAAGCCCTGCTACGACCAGGGCGCCCTGATGCGGCGCTACGACATCATCACCGAGATCTGCGACGCGATGATCGCGCTCGGCTGGGAGCCCTACCAGAACGACCATGAGGACGCGAACGGCCAGTTCGAGATGAACTGGACCTATGCCGACGCGCTGGTCACGGCGGACCGCCACGTCTTCTTCAAGTACATGGTGAAGGCGATCGCGGAGAAGCACGGGCTGCGCGCGACCTTCATGCCCAAGCCCTTCATCGACCTGACCGGCTCGGGCTGCCACGCGCATGTCTCGGTCTGGGACCGCGCCGGCAAGCGCAACCTCTTCCACGATCCCAAGGGCGAGCTTGGCCTGTCGCAGATGGCCTATCACTTCCTCGGCGGCGTCTTGAATTCGGCCGAGGGCCTCTGCGCGCTCTTCAACCCGACCGTGAACAGCTACAAGCGCATCAACGCGCCGCGCACGACGTCCGGCGCCACATGGTCGCCCAACGCCATCACCTATGGCGGCAACAACCGCACGCACATGGTGCGCATCCCCGACGCCGACCGCTTCGAGTTCCGGCTCATGGACGGCGCGGCGAACCCCTATCTGCTCCAGGCGGGGCTGCTCGCCGCCGGGCTCGACGGCGTCGAGACGCGACGCGACCCGGGCCCGCGTCGCGACATCGACATGTACACCCAGGGCCACACGCTCGAAGGCATCCGTCGCCTGCCCGCCAACCTGCTCGACGCGCTGCGCGCCTTCGCCGCCGACGACGTGCTGCGCGCACGCCTGGGCGCGTCGTTCGGCGACAGCTACCTCAAGCTCAAGCAAGACGAATGGGCCCGCTTCGCGCGCCATCTGACCGAGTGGGAGCGCGAGACCACGCTCGACTGCTGAGCGAAATCCGAACCAGGAAATACGAACCAGACACCTATTTCCCCTGGGGAGCCGGCGCAGTTGCCAGAGCGTCGGATTGGGAAATAGGTGTCTGGTTCGTATTTCGGGATTGCGTATGACGATGAATCACGAGGTCGTGGACGCGACCGACCCTCATCTCTGGCTCGAGGATGTCGACGGCGAGGCGGCGCTCGACTGGGTGCGCGCACGCAACGCGGTCGCGATGCGCGAACTCGAGGCGACGCCAGGCTTCGCGGCGCTGCAGGCGCGGCTCCTGTCGATCCTGGACAGCGATGCGCGCATCCCCATCCCCGAGCAGCATGCCGGGCACCTCTACAATTTCTGGAGGGACGCGGCCAATCCGCGCGGCCTGTGGCGCCGCACCACGGCCGAGGCGTATCGCACGCCCGATCCCGCCTGGGACGTCGTGCTCGATCTCGACGCGCTCGGCCGGCAGGAGGAGGAGAACTGGGTCTGGAAAGGCGCGAGCGTCCTGCCGCCCGGTGACGAACGCGCCCTGGTGCTGCTGTCGCGCGGCGGCGCGGACGCGGTCGTCGTGCGCGAATTCGACCTGCGGACGAAGCGCTTCGTCGAGGACGGCTTCGTCCTTCCCGAATCCAAGTGCCAGGTCTCGTGGCGGACCCGCGACGAGCTCTTCGTCGGCACGGATTTCGGGCCGGGATCGCTGACGACCTCCGGCTATCCGCGTATCGTCAAGTCCTGGCGGCGCGGAACGGACCTCGCCAGCGCGCCGACGCTCGCCGAGGGCGAGGCGACGCATGTCACCTGCTATGGCATCCGCTACCACGCGCGCGGTTTCGAGCGCGACTTCGTGGTGCGCGTGCTCACCTTCTACAGCGCCGAGGTTTTCTGGCTGCGCGACGGGGCGATGCTCCGGCTCGACAAGCCCGACAGCGCGGTGGCGCGGCAGCATCGCGAGTGGTTGATGCTCTCGTTGCGCGACGACTGGCAGGTCGGCGACGCGGCATACGCGGCGGGCTCGCTGCTCGCCTGCCGCTTCGACGACTTCATCGCCGGCAAGCGCGACTTTCATGTCCTGTTCGCGCCGACGCCGACGACGTCGCTGGCCGGGTGGTCGTCGACGCGCGGCCATGTCCTGATCGGCACGCTGGAGGACGTGAAGTCGCGCCTCTGCGCGTGGCGCTTTGCCGATGGCGCGTTGCACGGCACACCGCTGCCCGGCCTGCCGGCGCTCGGCTCCGTCGGCGCGACGCCCGTCGACGCCGACGACGGCGACGACTACTGGCTCACCGTCACCGACTACCTGACGCCAACCAGTCTGTGCCGTGGCACGGTCGGCGGCGGCCCCGCAGAGGCGCTGAAGGCGCTGCCCGCGCTCTTCGACGCCAGCGGCCTGGCGGTCGAGCAACGCTTCGTCGCCTCGGCCGACGGAACGCGCATCCCCTATTTCCTGGTCGCGCGGCGCGACCTGCGCCGCGACGGCGGGACGCCGACGCTGCTCGTCGGCTATGGCGGGTTCGAAGTGCCGATGCTGCCCGGCTACCATGCGAGCGTCGGCGCCGCCTGGCTGGAGAGGGGCGGCGCCTATGCGGTCGCCAATATCCGCGGCGGCGGCGAATACGGCCCGCGCTGGCACCAGGCCGCCACGCGGCAAGGCCGCATGCGGTGCTACGACGACTTCGCCGCTGTGGCGCGCGACCTGTCCGCGCGGGGCATTGCCGCGCCGCGTCGCCTTGGGATCATGGGCGGGAGCAATGGCGGGTTGCTCGTCGGGAACATGGCGACCCTCTTTCCCGAATTGTTCGGCGCGGTCGTCTGCCAGGTGCCGCTGCTCGACATGCGGCGCTACCACAAGTTGCTCGCGGGCGCCTCGTGGATGGGCGAATACGGCAACCCCGACGATCCGGCCGACTGGGCGTTCATGCGACGCTGGTCGCCGTACCACAATCTGCGGCGCGAGGCCCGCTACCCGCGCATCCTTTTCACCACCTCGACGCGCGACGACCGCGTCCATCCCGGCCACGCGCGCAAGATGGCGGCGCGCATGGAGGAACTGGGCCACGACATGCTGTTCTTCGAGAACACGGAGGGCGGGCATGGCGGCGCCGCCGACAACGTGCAGGCCGCGCGGATGGGCGCGCTGGCCTTCGCGTTCCTCTGGCGGCAGCTTGGCGGCTGAGGGAGGGGACCGCGCGACGGCACGCATCGCCTATGTCGACTGCGCGCCGCAGCCGACGCCCCTGCGCCCGACGCCGGCCGCGCCCACGCGCCCTGACGTCGCGGGCCCCGAACCAGACGGCAATCTCCCGAAGACCAGGATGCAGACGCCGATCGGCCACGAGCTGTCTGGTTTCGATTTGGCCGTGGTTCCGATCCGGTCGGTCAGCCCAGCCCGATCGCGCCGCCGAACAACGCGCGCACCTCGCGCACCAGGCGGCGGAAACGCGGATCCTCGACTGTCTCGGCGGTACGCGGGCGCGGCAGGTCGACGTCGAAACTGCGCGCGATGGCACCGGGACGCGCGGTCATCACATGCACCCGGTCGGCGAGGAACACGGCTTCGGCGATGCCGTGCGTGATCATCAGCACCGTCTTGCGGCTCTCCATCCATATCCGCTGCAGCTCGAGATTCATGGTCTCGCGCGTCATCGCATCGAGCGCGCCGAACGGCTCGTCCAGAAGCAGCAGGTCCGGATCCGGGGCCAGCGCGCGACAGATCGCGACGCGCTGCTGCATGCCGCCCGAGAGTTGATGCGGCAGATGCGCCTCGAAACCAGTCAGGCCGGCGAGGCGGATCAGCCCGTCGATCCGCGCGGCATGCGGACGCGGATCGACGCCGCCCATCTCGAAGGGGAAGCCGATGTTGCCGCGGACCGTCTTCCAGGGCAGCAGCACCGCGGATTGAAAGACGATGCCGACGCCCGGATGCGGTCCCGCGACCGGGCGGCCCCCGACATGCACGTCACCCCCGTCCGCGGTGTCGAGCCCGGCGACGATCCGCATCAGCGTGCTCTTGCCACACCCCGAGGGACCCACGACGGCGGCGAACTCCCCACGCCCGATGTCCAGCGCGACACGGTCGAGAGCCGTCATGGCGCCGAACCGCTTCGTGACATCGCGGACCTGGATATGCGCGCTCATGTGCCGAGCGGCAGGTCGCGGCCGCGCATGCTGACGTGCCAGGGAAGCGCCAGGCGTTCGGCCGCCTCGACAGCGTAGTAGAGCGCGAGCCCGATCGCAGCGAGCCAGGCGAGGATCGCGAAGAGCAGCGCGGTGTCCAGGTTGGCGTTGGCCCAAAGCAGGAGATAGCCAAGGCCGCGATCCGCGCCGACCCATTCGCCGACCACCGCGCCGACGACCGAGAAGGCGACGGCGACCTTGAGCCCGCCGAAGATATGCGGCAACGCGAAGGGCAGGCGCACGCGCCAGAAGATCCGCCAGGCCGGCGCACGCGTGGCGCGCGCGAGATCGAGCATGTCCTTCTCCACCGACCGCAGCCCGACGATCGCGCTGACCAGCACCGGGAAGACCGCGACGAGGAAGCTGATCAGAAGCTTCGGCCCGACCCCAAGCCCGAACCAGATGACGATCAGCGGCGCCAGGGCGATCTTGGGAAAGGTCTGGATCACCAGCAGCACCGGCATGACCGCGCGCTCCAGCGACGGCGACCAGACCAGGATCGCGGCGGCCAGAACGCCGAACACCGCGGCGAGCGCGAAACCGCCCAGCGCCTCCGCCAGCGTCACCGCGGCATGGAAACCGAGTTGGCGCCAGTCATCGAGCAGACGCAGCGCCACCTCCGCCGGCGGCGGCACGAGATAGGCGGGAATCGAGAAGGCGACGACCGCAGCATGCCAGGCCCCGACCGCCGCGAGCGCGGCGACCAGGGGAACCGGCAAGGAGCGCAACAGCCTCACCGCGGCGCGTAGGCGTTGGTGAAGTACTGCTCCAGCGGCAATGCCTGGCGGATCATGTTCGTCTCGGTCATCGTGGTGATCATCGCCTGCCAGTCGCGCTCGGCCATGACGCCGAACGGCGCGGACGGATCCGCGGGCGAGGCTGTCAGCTCCAGGCTGAGACGCAGCTGGTGCAGCAGCAGATCGCGATCGCGGGCGCGGTCGGTGCGCAGCGTCAGCGCGGCGTCGATCGCGCCGGCCGGATCCTGGCGCGCGGCGGCGAAGGCCTTCGCGGTGCCAGCGAGGAACCGGCGGATCCGGTCCTCGTTCTGCTCCGCCCAGACGCGATTGACGACGATGCCGCTCTCCAGCGCCGAGACGCCGAAATCGGCATAGGCGAAGTGGCTGGTCGCGAAGTTGTTGCGCGCGAACAATGGCAGCGCGAAATAGGTCACGCCGGTCACGACGTCGGCCCTGCCCTGCATCAGCAGCGCGTTCTTGGCGCCGATCGCGGGATTGAGCACGCTGATCTTCGACGCCTCGACGCCATTGCGGCCGAGCAAGGCGGGAAACATCTGCGCCGTCGATTCGGACGGCGCCATGGCGACGACGCGGCCTTCCATCTCCTTGGGCGAGCGCACGGGGCTCGCGGCGGCGCTGATCATCACCATCGGGTTCTTCTGATGGATGCCGAAGACGCCGCGCACCGGCATGCCGTTGGAGGCGCCGATCGCCATCGTGCCGAGATCGATGAAGGCGAGCGGATCGGTCCCCGCGGCGACGAGGCGGACGACGTTGCCCGAGGAGTTGCCTTCGGAGATGGAGAGATCGAGCCCCTCCGCCTTGTAGAGCCCACGCGCGATGCCCGCATAGAAGACGCAATGCGTGCCGTAGAGCGACCAGTCCAGCTTGAGCGCCAGCGTCTGTGACTGCGCACGGGCGAGGTGCGGCGCGGCGACGGCGCCGAGCAGGCCGAGGCTCAGGTGGCGTCTCTTCATCGAGGTGTCCATCGTCAGGCTCCCGGGGTTTCGATTTCGATCAGGCGGCGCGGAAAGTCGGTCAGCACTTCGCAGCCGGTTTCGGTCACTGCCACGGTCTCGCTGAACCACATTCCGAAACCCTCGAGGAACATCGAGGGGATCATGTGGAAGGTCATTCCCGGCTCGATCACCGTCGGATCGCCGGCACGCAGCGCGAGGAAATGCCCCTCCGCCCAGTTCGGGGGAAAGCCGATACCCACGGCGTAGGCGAGGCGCTGCGGCACCTTGCCGGCGAAGCCGGACGCCTCCAGGGCGCGCTGGCCGGCCGCGTGGACCTCGCCCGAGCTGCGCCCGGGACGAAGGGCCTCGATACCCGCGTCGAGCATCCTGAGCAGGGCGTCGGCGACCCAGCGATGCTCCGGCGTCGCGCGCCCCGCGATGGCCGTTCGTCCGATCATGGCGTGATAGCGATTCACCGCCGCCGCCGTCTCCAGCAGCACGACATCGCCGGCCATGATCGTCCGCCGCTCCCAGGTCGTGAAGCAGAGCGCGGTGGCGGGACCGGTGACGACGAGGGGAACGCGAAAGAAATCGCTGCCGGCGCGCGTCGTGGCGGCGAGCATGTCCGCCGCGACGTCGTTCTCGCTCGCCCCCGGGCGCACGGCGGCCACGGCGGCCTCCAGGCCCTTGCAGGCCGCGCGTGCGGCGCGGCGCATGTAATCCAGCTGCAGCGGGGTCTTGCGGCGACGGAACGGCTCGGTCACGCCGTTCCAATCCTCGATTCGGAAGGGTGCGCGGCGTTCGAGCGCGCGCACCGCGGCGGCGGAGAGCGCGCGCTGCTCCGTCTCGACCCCGAGCGCACCGCCCTCCGGCAGACGCCGGCGCAGCTCGTCCACCAGCACATCGACCGGATCGTCGCTGTCACCGATGGCGCGAAAACCGGCCAGCGTCGGCGTGGCGAGACCAAGCGCGCGGTTGACGACGCGCGAGATCAGCACCGGAGGCCCCGCTGGCAGGACCAGGAGCGCCTGGAAGGTGAAGTACCCCATCGAGCGGTAGCCGGAGAGCCAGAAGATGGCCTCAGGGTCGGCGAGAAGGCCCGCGTCGAGGGAGCGCGCCGCGAGGTCGGCCTGCACGGCGGCGAGCCGGGCTGCGAACTCCTCGGGCGGAAAGGGACTTTCGAGCACCACGCGGTCGGGCAAAGGCCTGTCTCCAGATGATCGCATCAGGCTGCCCAGTTTCGTGCCGCGACGAAAATACATTAAGCTTCGACGCGCATCACGAAAGGTTATGTGCGTCCGTGCCGCTGAAGCCTCGTCACTTCGAGATCTTCCATGCCGTCGCTGCGGCGGGTTCGGTCACGGAGGCGGCCCGCCGCCTCGCCGTGTCGCAGCCCGCCGTGTCGAAATATCTGCGGGAACTCGAGGACGGCGTGGGGCTCAAGCTGCGATACCGCGACGGCAATCTCTGGCACCTCACTCCGGAAGGACAGCTGCTCTACGAGCAGGTGGCCCGCGACATGGTGGGCTTCGCGCGCACGCTGCGCGTGGCCCTGGAGCTCAAGGGTACGCGCAAGGGCTACCTGTCGCTGGGCTGCATGCCGCTTCTGTCCGTGCGCGTCCTTCCGGAGCTTCTCGCCACCTTCCTCGCGGAACGACCGCATGTCTCCGTGTCCGTGGTGAACCAGCCCTCCGCGGCGGTCGTGGATCAGGTTGCGCTCGGGCGTCTCGACCTTGGCCTCGGTCTCGACGCACCGAACCATCACAAGGTGGCGAGCACGCCGCTGGCAGCCCTGGAGGTGCTCTGCGTCATGCCGCGCGGCCATCCCCTGGCACGACGCGCCCGGGTCGATATCGCGGCTCTCGATGGCGCCGACGTGGTCACGCTTGGCACGGCGGATCCCGTGCAGGGGGAGATCGACCGTCTGTTCGTCGCCCGCGGCGTCAGGCCGCGGCGGCGGATCGAAGCGACGATGGCGCAGACTGCGGTCGAACTCGCGCGACTTGGGCTCGGGATCGGGATCGTCGACAGCCATGCCGCGCGCCTCTTCACGGGACCGGGGATGCGCGCCCTACCCTTGGATACCCCGGTCTCCTACCGTATCGCCCTGCTGACCCGACGCGGCGCGATGCCGTCCCAGGCCGCGGCGGAATTCGCAGCGACCATCCAGTCCTGGCGATGGCGGGACAGCGCAGGCTTCGCACGGCTCGCGTGAGCGCTTGATCCGAACCAGACGCCTATTTCCCTTCGATGGCCGGTTCGGATGTCAGGGCGCCGAAAACGGGAAATAGGCGTCTGGTTGGGATTTCGGTTGAGGCGGCGCAAGGTGGCGCGGGGGTGGGTAGGACAGGTTCAGCGGATGGGAACCGCATGAGCGTCATCCTCGCCTATTGCGCCAGCCCGCGCGCCACCACCTGGATCGCCAGCGACACGATGGCGATGTCCGGGAATCTGCGGCTCGATTGCGGGACGAAATGGATCCTGCACGGGCGCTGGGCGGCGGGCGTCGCCGGTTTCCTGCGCAGCGCCAATCTGCTCGAAGAAGGCAAGGCGCGGCTGCTCGACGGCCTCGACGGGCCGATGGATTTCGCGGATCGCGCACAGCAATTGTTCCGCAGCGACGGCTATCGCGAGGAACACGAGGACCGCGGCCCACCGAATTTCGGGCAGGCGATGCTGCTGGCGACCCCCGGCCAGGCCTGGATCGTCGGCGGCGATTTCTCGATCGCCGAGATCCCGCACGGGCGCGTCTGGGCAGAAGGCAGCGGCCGCGAGATCGCGATCGGCGCCGGCCATGCGCTGGTGCATCAGCGCCCGGCTCTCGACGCGGAAGAGATCGTGCGCCGCGCCTTGGACGCAACGCTTGCCTGCGACACGACCTGCGGCGGTGCGATCTGGTTGGCCGAGTTGGGCCCCGGGGCGCCGGAGATGCCGCGACATCACCGCGCACCCCGACGTCGCCGGGAACCAGATCGGCGCGACGACGCTTGACCTGGACGCCGCATCGGATCGGAGGGACCGCACCATGGATTCGCTCAACGTCGTCTTTCGCCACATGGATCCCTCGCCCGCCGTGGAGGCGCGGATCCGCACCCATGTCGAAAGGCTGGAACAGATCCATGGCCGGATCACGACGGGACAGGTGGTCGTCGAAGCGCCGCACCGGCACAACCGGCAAGGGCGGCTTTTCACCGTGCGCCTGCGCCTGTCCATACCCGGACATCAGGTCGTGGTCGCACATGAGGGGCGCCTCAACCACGCCCACGAGGATCTCTACGTCGCGCTGCGCGACACCTTCGATGCGGCGGCGCGCCAGCTCGAGACGCATGGCGAGCGCATGCGCGGAGAGGTCAAGACGCATACGGCGCCGCAGCGTGGCGGCCGCGTCGCGCGGCTCTTCGAGGATCACGGCTTCGTCGTCGACGAGGACGGCCAGGAAATCTATTTCCATGCGCACAGCGTGACCGGCGACAGGTTCTCCGCCCTCGCCGCCGGTGACGAGGTCCGGCTCGTCGTCGCCGAGGGCGAGAGCGCGAACGGACCACAGGCCAGCACGGTCGTACCGCGCCGCCACCGTGCCCCCCGCGTCGGCTGAAATCGGATCCAGACACCTGTTGCCGCGTCGGCCCTCTCCAGGCCGGCCGTGAAAACGGGCCGAAATGGGTGTCGGGTTCGCATCCTTCCAGATTCAAGACCGAGAGGAGTTCCGATGGCATTCCACAAGATCATCCTGCCGGTCGACGGCTCGGCGGCGGCCAAGCGCGCCGCCGCCACCGCCGGCGAACTCGCCGCCACGACCAAGGCGTCGGTGGTCGTCGTCCATGTGCGCTCGCGCTTCGGCAGCGACGTCGTGCCCGAGGAGTTGCTGGCGCTCGAGCAGGCCGAGCATGTACGCATCACCGAAGCCGCGATGCTCGAGGGCGCGGCCGAACGCATCCTCGACGACGCCGACCAAATCCTGCGCAGGGCCGGCGTCACGGCGGCGGCGAAGATCGCGGAGATCGGCGACCCCACGGCCCGCATCCTGGAGACCGCGCGCAGCCACGACGCCGACCTGATCGTCATCGGTCGCCGCGGCCTGGGGCCGATCGGCCGGCTGCTGCTCGGCAGCGTCAGCGCCAAGGTGCTTCAGCTCTCCGGCATCCCCTGCCTCGTGGTGCCGTGACCGTGGCGCGCGCGGCGGCGGCGCGCGCCGAGATGGTCGAGGAGGTCCGCGCGATGGCGCTGGCCTGCGCGGAGCAGACCGGCCGCCCGGTCCTGTCGCCGCGTGTCCTCGCCGCCCTCGCCGCCGTGCCACGCCATCGCTTCCTGCCAGGCTTCGAGATCGCGCATGCCTACGCCAACGACGCGCAACCCATCGGCCATGGCCAGACGATCTCGCAGCCATTCGTGGTCGCGCTGATGGCCGAGCTCGCCGATATCGGACCGCGGGACAGCGTGCTCGAGATCGGCACCGGCTCGGGCTACCAGGCGGCGATCCTCGCGCGGCTCGCACGCCATGTCCGCAGCGTCGAGATCCTGCCCGAACTCGCGGCGCAGGCGCGGCGCGTCCTGGAAGAGCTGGGCTACGCGGTCGCGGTCACCACCGGCGATGGCCGGCTGGGCGATGCCGCGCACGCCCCCTACGACGCGATCCTCGCGACCGCCGCCGCGCCGCGCATCCCGCCGGCGCTGATCGCGCAGCTGCGGCCCGGCGGCCGGCTGGTGATGCCGCTCGGACCGGCGGGCGGCGCGCAGACGCTGATGCGCGGCGTGCGCGACGCCGGCGGCGGCCTCGACCTTCACGCCTGCCTGGACGTGCGCTTCGTGCCGCTGACCGGCGGTCCGGCGTGACCGTCACCGCGACGATCGAGGCGATGCCGGATCCGGCCACGCGCGCGGCGGAGTTCGTCGAGCGCAAGGGCGCCGGCCATCCGGACACGCTGTGCGACGCGATGGCGGAAGCCGTTTCGCGCGCCCTGTCCCAGGCCTATCTCGCGCGCTTCGGGCGCATCCTGCACCACAACGTCGACAAGGTCCTGCTCGCCGCGGGCAGCGCCGCGCCGCGCTTTGGCGGCGGCCACGTGACGGCCCCGATACGCATCGTACTCGCCGGACGCGCCACGGCGCACGCAGGAGGCGAGGCGATCGATGTCGAAAGCATCGCCGTGGAGGCCGCGCGTGCCTGCCTCGCGGCGCGTCTGCGCCATCTCGATGTCGCACGTGATGTGCGCTTCGACGTCCGTATACGGCCCGGCTCGGCCGAACTCCGCGCGCTCTTCGCCCGCGCGCCGTCGGTGCCGCTCGCCAACGACAGTTCCGCCGGCGCCGGCTTCGCGCCGCTGAGCCCGCTCGAGGATCTGGTCCTGCGCTGCGAACGGATGCTCACCGCACCCGGAACACGACCGCACCCCGCATGCGGGGAGGACGTCAAGGTCGCCGGCATCCGTTATCGCGAGGACGCCGCGCTCGTCGTGGCCTGCCCCGCGATCGACGCCCTCATGCCCGATGCCGACGCCTATGCCGGGTACCGGCTGCGCGTGCTCGACGCGCTGCGGCGGACCGCCGACGCCACGCCGGGCGTCGTGATCGGCCGCATCGATCTCAACGCCGCCGACGATCCGACCACGGGCGAGGTCTATCTGACCGTCTCCGGAAGCTCCGCCGAAGCCGGCGACGATGGCGAGGCCGGCCGCGGCAACCGCGCCTGCGGACTGATCGCGCCCGGGCGGCCGATGACGATGGAGGCCACCGCCGGCAAGAACCCGTGCAGCCATACAGGCAAGCTCTATGCGCTGCTCGCGCAGGAATTCGCCGAGGAAGCCGTGCGCGAGATCCCCGGCGTCGCAGCCGCCGAATGCCTGATCGCCAGCCGCATCGGCGCGCCCATCGACCAGCCCGCCCTGTTCCATCTGCGCGTCGCCCCCGCTCCCGGCGCAACCCTGCCGGCGCTCGCCCCCGCGCTGCGCGAGCGCGCCCGCGCCGCATGCGCGCGCCTGCCCGGGCTCTGGCGGCGGATCGTCGCCGGCGAGGCGCGACTTTTCTGAGCCGACGACGGGTCTCACGCCAGGATCGGGGCCGGCATCCCATCGCGCCGCGCGGCGAGCACGTCGACGCGGTCCCAGTCGATCGCTCCGGCCTGCGCGCCCGCGGCCATGACCACGCGCAGCGGCAATTCGACCAGCGGCGCGTGAACGGCCGAACGCGATTCCTGCAGCGCCGGGACCTGCCCGACATCGGGATGGATCTCCAGCAGCAGCGCGCCGTCGGCCCAGCCCAGTTTCACCGGCTGATCGACGAAACGCACCGGTGTGCCCATCGCGACGGTGTCGAAAAGGAGCGCGATATCCGTCTCGTAAAGGCGCACGCAGCCCTGGCTGACACGGCGACCGATCCCGTAGGGACGGTTGGTGCCGTGGATGACATAGCCGGGCCAGCCGAGATCGAGAGCCCGGCTCCCCAGCGGGTTGTCCGGCCCCGGCGCAATGAAGGCCGGAAGATCGGGCATGGCCGCGCGCATCGACGCTGTCGGCGACCAGGACGGATCGCGGCGCTTGCCGACGACGCTTGTGATGCCGAGCCGCGTCGGCACGTCCTCGGCCGCGATACCGATCGGGTGGCTCGCCGCGATCGCGCCGTCGCGAAAAAGATAGAGGCGCTGATCGGCGTAATTGACGACGATGCCCTGGCGCGGCGCATCGGGCAGGAGATGCGCGGCGGGAAGCACGATCCCCGCGCCGGCCGGCGGCAGCCAGGGATCGATGCCGGGATTGGCGATCGCCAGTTCGACGTAACCGAGATCGTGGAGGAGCGCGAGGTCGGCGAGCGTCGTCTCCGCCGTCGCGATCACATGACCGGGCGCACCGATGAGATCGCGCCGCGCGGGCGCGGGCGCTCGCGCGGCGGCGGCCGCCAGGGGCGCGGCC
>CAIOSQ010000354.1 GCA_903860935.1 uncultured Rhodospirillales bacterium
ATCGCCGGGAAACGGAGCCCGGGCTGCGCTGGTCCTATGCCTCGGCGGAAACCTATGTGCTCGCGTTGGTGCTCGCGCGGGCGGTCGAGGGATCCGTCGCGGAATTCACGGCGGCGCGTCTATGGCAGCCGATGGGCGCCGAGGCCGATGGCTCCTGGCTTGTCGATGCCGGCGGCCATGCGGTCGGCTACATGGGCCTCAACGCGGTGTTGCGCGATTACGCGCGGCTCGGGCGTCTGCTGGCCGAGGGCGGTCGCGCCCAGGGCCGTCAGGTCGTGCCGGCGGACTGGATGGCCGAGATGACGCGCGCCCATTTCCCGCCGCGCGCGACGCGCGGGTATTACGGCTACGGTTTCCAGACCTGGATCTTTCCCGAGGGGGACGGGAGCTTCGCGCTGCAGGGCGTGCGCGGCCAGTCGATCTTCGTCGATCCACGGCGGCGTCTGGTCATGGCGCAGACGGCGGTACGGCCCTCGTCCCGCGATCCCGGGGGGGCGGACAGCGTCGCGTTGTGGCGGGGCCTGCGCGCCCTGTTCTGATCCGCGCCCGGCTTTGCCCCCTGCCCGGGCAGGGGCGATCTGCGCTAGGCTGCACACGAGTCCAAGGAGGAAC
Source organism: uncultured Rhodospirillales bacterium (assembly GCA_903860935.1). Classification (GTDB taxonomy): domain Bacteria; phylum Pseudomonadota; class Alphaproteobacteria; order CACIAM-22H2; family CACIAM-22H2; genus CAIOSQ01. The sequence continues at coordinate 613 of CAIOSQ010000354.1, forward strand.
GACCACATGCGAATGACGACCGAGGAAGCCTTCGTCAAGGTCCTGCAGATGCACGGCATCGAACATGCCTTCGGCATCATCGGATCTGCCTTCATGCCGATCTCGGACCTGTTTCCCAAGGCCGGGATCCGGTTCTGGGACGTTGCGCAGGAGACCAATGGCGGCCTGATCTGCGACGGCTACACCCGGTCCACCGGCAAGATGGCGATGGTGATCGCGCAGAACGGTCCCGGCGTTACCGGCTTCGTCACCGCGATCAAGACGGCCTACTGGAACCACACCCCGATGCTGCTGGTGACGCCCCAGGCGGCGAACCGCACGATCGGGCAGGGCGGTTTCCAGGAAGTGGAGCAGATGGCGCTGTTCCGCGACATGGTCTGCTATCAAGAAGAGGTCCGCGATCCGACGCGCATCGCCGAGGTGCTCAATCGCGTGATCGAGAAGGCGGTCCGCGGGTCGGCGCCGGCGCAGATCAACGTGCCGCGCGATTTCTGGACCCAGGTCGTCGACATCAACCTGCCCTCCATCATCCGCTTCGAGCGTCCGGCCGGCGGCGCGCACGCGATCACCGAGGCGGCGAAGCTGCTCTCCGACGCGAAATTCCCGGTCATCCTCTCGGGCGCCGGCGTCGTCATCGGCAACGCGATCCACGACTGCGCCGCGCTCGCGGAGCGTCTCGACGCGCCGGTCTGCAGTGGCTATCAGCACAACGACAGCTTCCCGGGCAGCCATCCCCTGGCGTGCGGACCGCTCGGCTACAATGGTTCCAAGGCAGCGATGGAACTGATTTCCAAGGCCGATGTCGTGCTCGCGCTCGGCACGCGCCTCAACCCGTTCTCGACTCTGCCGGGCTACGGAATCGACTACTGGCCGAAGACCGCGAAGATCATCCAGGTCGACATCAACCCCGACCGCATCGGCCTCTCCAAGCCGATCTCCGTCGGCATCTGCGGCGACGCGAAGCAGGTCGCGCGGCAGATCCTGGCGCAGTTGTCGCCGCATGCGGGCGAGGCGGGTCGCGCGGAGCGCAAGGCGCTGATCCATCGCACCAAGTCGGCCTGGCTGCAGGCGCTGAGCAGCATGGATCACGAGGACGACGATCCCGGCACGGTGTGGAACGCCGAGGCGCGCACCCGTGATCCCGAGCGCCTGTCGCCGCGTCAGGCCTGGCGCGCGATCCAGGCCGGGCTGCCCGCCGACGCGATCATCTCCAGCGACATCGGCAACAACTGCGCCATCGGCAACGCCTATCCGACCTTCGAGAGCGGGCGCAAATATCTCGCGCCCGGACTGTTCGGTCCGTGCGGCTACGGTTTCCCGTCGATCATCGGCGCGAAGATCGGTTGTCCGGACACGCCGGTCGTCGGCTTCGCGGGCGACGGGGCGTTCGGCATCAGCATGAGCGAGATGAGCTCGATCGGCCGCGAGGACTGGCCCGCGGTCACGATGGTGATCTTCCGCAACTACCAATGGGGCGCGGAGAAGCGCAACTCGATCCTCTGGTACGACAACAACTTCGTCGGCACGGAACTCAACCCGAAGCTCAGCTACGCCAAGGTCGCCGAGGGGTGCGGCCTGAAGGGTGTGGTGGTCCGCACCCAGTCGGAGCTGACCGAGGCCCTGCGCACGGCCTGCGTGGCGCAGAAGGATGGCGTGACGACCTTCATCGAGGTCATCCTCAACCAGGAACTCGGCGAGCCGTTCCGCCGCGACGCGATGAAGAAGCCGGTCGTGGTCGCCGGCATCGATCCGGCAGACATGCGGCCGCAGCGTCTGTCCTGACCGCCTCCGCGGCGTCTCCCGGTCGCATATGGGGCCGGGAGGCGCGTCGCGCGGGAACCCGAAACCGTCGGCCGCGTTGATCCCCGTGCGCAAGGGGGCGGCATGGACATGGTCCGGGCGAAACGACCGCGACGGCGACCGGTGGCCGCGACCGCGGGGCCGGTTCTCCTGGCGCCGCTGCCCCCGCCACCGCCGCCGCAGGACAGCTACGGATCGACCGCGCTGGGCGATGTCGTCGATCGCTCGATCCACGCGGCGATCGCCCGCTTCACGAATGGGCTGTCTCCGGCGGCGCTGGCCGCCGCCTGTCTCGACTGGGCGGCCCATCTCGCGATCGCGCCCGGCAAGCAACTGCAACTGATCGAAAAGGGCCGGCGCAAGTCGATGCGCCTCGCCCATCACGCGGTGCAGAGACAACTCGGCGCGCGTGTTCCACCCTGCATCGAGCCGCTGCCCCAGGATCGCCTCTTCGCCGGCGAGGCCTGGTCGCAATGGCCCTACGACATCGTCTACCAGGCGTTCCTGCTCCACCAGCAATGGTGGCACAACGCCACCACCGGCGTGCGCGGCGTGACGCGGCAGCATGAGGACGTCGTCGCCTTCGCCGCGCGGCAGATCCTGGACACGGTTTCGCCGTCGAATTTCGTCGTCACCAATCCGGAGTTGCTCCAGCAGACGGCGCGCACGGGCGGTGCCAACATCCTGCGCGGCATGCAGAACCTGGTCGAGGATTGGGACCGCGCGCTCTCGGGTCGCAAGCCCGCGGGCTCCGAGGCCTTCGTGGTCGGTCGCGATGTCGCGTGCACCCCCGGTCAGGTGGTGCATCGCAACGGATTGATGGAGCTGATCCGCTACGCGCCGACGACGCGGCGGGTGCGGCCCGAACCGGTGCTCATCGTCCCGGCCTGGATCATGAAGTACTACATCCTCGATCTCTCGCCCCGGAACTCTCTGGTCCGGTATCTCGTGGCGCGCGGCTTCGACGTCTTCGTGGTGTCCTGGATCAATCCAGGCCCGGAAAGTCGGGATCTCGGGATGGAGGCCTATCGCCAGATGGGCGCGATGGCCGCGATCGACGCGATCGCCGCGCTGGTGCCAGGCCGACGGATCCATGGCGTCGGCTATTGTCTCGGCGGGACGCTGCTCGCGATCGCCGCCGCCTCGATGGCGCGCGATGCGGATATGCGCCTGCGCAGCCTGTCGCTTCTCGCCGCGCAGACCGATTTCACCGCGGCCGGCGAATTGATGCTCTTCGTCAACGAGAGCCAGCTGACCTTCCTCGAGGATCTGATGTGGGAGCAGGGCTTCCTCGATGCGCGGCAGATGGCGGGCGCGTTCCAGATGCTGCGCTCCAACGATCTCGTCTGGTCGCGGGCGGTTCGCGACTATCTGATGGGAGAGCGCCGCCCGCTCATTGATCTCATGGCGTGGAACGCCGACGCGACGCGCATGCCCTATCGCATGCATACCGAGTATCTGCGCCGCCTGTTCCTGCACAACGACCTTGCCGAAGGACGCTACCGGACCGACGGCAAGCCCGTCGCGCTTACCGATATTCGCGTCCCGCTCTTCGCGGTCGGAACCACCCGCGACCACGTCGCGCCGTGGCAGTCGGTGCACAAGATCCACCTGCTCGCCGACACCGACGTCACCTTCGTGCTCGCGGAGGGTGGGCACAATGCGGGCATCGTCGCGCCGCCTGGAGAGACCGGGCGCGCGCATCAGATCCTGAGCCGCGTCGCGCACGCGCCCTATCTCGACGCCGACGATTGGGCGGCCGCGGCGCCGCGCCACGTGGGGTCATGGTGGCCGGCCTTCGCGGCCTGGCTGTCGGCGCATTCAGGACGCCCCGTCGCGGCGCCGCGTCCTGCACGTTCGCCGCTCGGCGCGGCGCCGGGCAGCTACGTCCTGCAGGATTGAGCGCGTCCGGGCGCGGCGCCGTGCCGCGCGTCGCGCGCCCGCATGGCGCGGAATCGGCAGCGCATGCGATTGCCGCTCTCGGCATATTCCGCAGGAGGGCGATGTGGGTACGGCGTTCGCGCGACAGACGGCCTGGATGGTCGATCGGCCTGGTCGCATAGGCGACCTGAGGCTGGCCGATGCGCCGCTGCCCGAACCGGGTCCTGAGGAGGTGCGGATCGCCGTGCATGCCGTCGGGCTCAACCGCCATGACCTGCGCTTCATCGGCGGCGCCGGGGACGCAGCCTGGCCGCGCATTCCCGGTGTCGACGTGGTGGGGCGGATCGAGGCCGCTGGTGGCGCCGTCCGCGGCTGGCGGCTCGGGACGCGCGTGATGGCGCTGCTCGATCCCGCGCGCGGCGGCGGCTTCGCCGACTACGCCATCGCGCCTGCTCTTGCGCTGACGCCGGTACCGCGCGACGTCGAGGACGTGGCGGCTGCGGGTTTGCCCAGCGCCGCCTTCGCGGCCTTCCACGCCATCGAGCGCAGGTTGCAGCCGCGCGAGGGCCAGAGCGTGCTCGTGTTCGGCGCCAGCGGCGGCGTCGGCGGTTTCGCCGTGCAGTTCGCGGCGTCGCGCCGCGCACGCGTGCTCGCGGTCCATTCCGGACATGCCCGCGATCACGTGCTGGCGCTTGGCGCGACGGAGGCACTCGACCGCACCGGTGACGATATCGCCGCGATGGTGCGGGCGCTCACGGATGGGCGTGGCGTGGACGCGGTGCTGGACGTCGTGGGCCGCGCGCATGCCACGGATTGTCTCGCGCTGTTGCGACCGGAAGGTGCGCTTGCCTGCGTCGCGGGTCTGCCGTCGTTGCGCGGCCGCGATCCGCTGGCCGCCGCGATGACCCTGCACGAGATCGCGCCCGCGGCGGTCTATCGCTCCACCGAACCGGCGCGGTTGCGCGATCTCGCCGTCGTCGGCCGGGCTCTTCTGCGTCGCCTCGCCAATGGTAACCTGCGGGCGCTGACCGCGGAGATCGTCGCCTTCGACGCGGTACCCGACGCGCTGCTCCGCCTCGCGGCAGGCGGAATCAGGGGAAGGATCGTGGCACGGCGTCGCGCTTGAGCGGGCGCATGGCGCGGCGGCGGCGATCGCGGTGGGATCGCGGATCGTCGCAGTGCCGGAGGATCGTCGCATGCTCGCCCGTCTCTTGTGTCCGGTCTCGGGAGCGCCGGGCGACCGGCGCGGCCTCGACGCCGCGGCCACGATCGCCACCGCCTTCGCGAGTCACGTCGAGGTCCTGCATGCGCGACCGGACCCCGCGGCCTTCGTGCCCTATCTCGGCGAGGGGATGTCGGCCGGCGCGGTCGAGGCGCTGATCGCCGACGCGGAAGGTCGCGCACGCGAGGCAGAGGCGCGCGCGCGCGCCGCGTTCGACGCGTGGTCGCGCGCGCACGGGCTCGCGCTGCGCGATGCGCCGGGTGATCCGCGTACGGCGTCCTGCGCATGGCGCAGCGAGGAGGGCGCGGAGGATGCGTGGATCGCGCGGCGCGGGAAGCTCGCCGACCTCGTCGTCATCGCCGCGCAGGGCGCGGAGGCGAGTGTCGCCGCCGCGGTCGCCGTCGAGGCCGCGCTCATCGATACCGGACGACCGGTCCTGCTCGCGCCGGCGCCGCCGCTCGCGCTTTCTGGTCGGATCTTCGTTGCCTGGAACGGTAGCCAGCAGGCCGCTCGCGCGATCGGCGCCGCGCTGCCATTCCTGGCTCGCGCCAGCACGGTCGACGTCGCGACGATCGAGGAGACCGACAGGGCGGCCGATCCCGCCGATCTCGTCGATTATCTGTCCTGGCATGGGATCGCCGCGGCCGCGCGCCGCATCCCGCGCGGCACCGACAGCGTCGCCGCCACGCTTGAGCGCGCCGTGACGGCGAGCGGGGCCGATCTCCTCGTGATGGGCGCGTACACGCATAGCCGTCTGCGCGAACTGGTCTTCGGCGGGGTCACCGCGCATGTCCTGCGCGCCTGCCGCATTCCGACGCTGCTCGCGCATTGATCGCACGCAACGTGGTCCGTGCCGCGCGGCGCCAGAAGGTGCGCCCCGGCGCGTGCGGCGATGCGCGCCCATTGACCAGGAGACGAGCATGCCCGACATGAACCAACCCGAGCCCCGGCCCGTGGACATGATGGATATGATGCGCAACGCCCTCGACGGATCCGGACAGATGCGCGCGCGCATGACCACCCAGATCGCGGAGATGGCCCAGGCGCAGCAGCAGGTCCTCCGCGAGTGGGAAGACATGACGCATGGTTGGTTCGCGCGCCGGCACAGCGGTGCCCAGGCGGCGCTCGAGGCCGCGCGGGAGATCGCGCGCTGCAACGACGCGACCGAGGCCATGGGGGCCTATCAGCGCTGGCTTACCGGATCGGTGAGCCGGGCCGCCGCCGACGCGCTGGAAGCGCAGAGCCACGGCGCGCGGATGATGAAGGCCTGCGCCGATGCGCTGCGCACGAACGGCGAGCTCCAGCCGGGGGTGCCCACGGGCGCCCGGCGCGGCGAGGGCGGCGCGGAGCCGAAGTCGCCGCGTCGCTCGGCCTGACCCCGCGCGTCTCGGCCGGACCGGGAGCCGCCGCTTCCCGCCGGCTGGCGCGGATCGAACAGGTGCTTTCAATAGCCCTGGTAGAAACTCCGGCGCCGGATCAGCGCGACCATCCGGGCGTCGCAGCGAGGCGATAGAGATCGATCGCGTTGGCGCCGAAGATCCGCGCGCGCGCCGGCGTGTCGATGCCGGAGAGGCATTCCTCCATCACGGCTTTCGTCTCGGCATAGCTCGCGGCGAGGATGCAGACGGGCCAATCGCTGCCGAAGACGCAGCGCGCGACGCCGAAGATCGCCAGCGCCTCGTCGACATAGGGCCGCAGGTCGCGCGCGGTCCAGCCGTGCCAGTCCGCCTCCGTGACCATGCCCGAGAGCTTGCACCAGACATGGTCGCGATGATCCGCGAAGCCGCGCATCGCCTCGGCCCAGGGGGCGAACACCGCGCGGCGGATCATCGGCTTGGCGATGTGGTCGACGACGAAGCGCAGCTGCGGAAGATCGCGCACCGTCGCGAGCGCGGCGGGGATCTCCCGTGGCTTCAGCAGCAGGTCGTAGACGAGGTCCGCGCGCGCGACGGCGGCGAGGCCGCGGCGGACATCGGCGCGCAGCAGCCAGTCCCGATCGGGCTCGTCATGCACCTGATGGCGAATGCCGACCAGATGACCGCCGCCGGGTCCCTGTTTCAACGCCGCGAGCACGGCGTCGATATCGGGATCGGTCAGGTCGACCCAGCCGACCACGCCGGCGATGAAGGGGGTCGCCGCGGCGAGCGCGAGGAAGTCACGGGTCTCGGCGAGACTCGACTGCGTCTGTACCAGCACGCTGCGGTCGACCCGGCAGTCGCGCAGCAGCGGCGCGAGATCCGCGGGCGCGAAGACACGGCGCAGCGGCGCCATCGCCTCGCCGGCCATCCATGGGAAATGCCCGCGGGCGGGATCCCAGACGTGATGATGCGCATCGACGACGATCTCGGCCATTGCATGCTCCTCCGCGCGGCGGGAAAGATGATCGCATCGCGCGGCCGGGTCTGTCACCGTCCCGCGCCATCCCGAAAGCGACCTACGAGGAGTGCGCGCATGTTCGCCTATGTCGGTTCCTTCACCACCCAGGATCGCGATGGCCGCGGCGACGGGATCGAGGTCTATCGCGTCGACCCCGCCGATGGCGGATTGTCGCTCGTCCAGACGCTGGGCGGGCTCGAGAACCCGTCCTTCCTGGCGATCGCCGGCGCGCCTCCCGTGCTCTATGCCGTCCATGGCGGTCGCGCCTATGCGAGCGCCTTCGCCCTCGATCAGGCGACGGGCCGCGCGACGCCGCTCGGAACGGCGTCGACGGGCGGCATGAACGGCGTGCGGCAGGATTTCGACGCGGCGGCGCGGTTCATGGTCGTCGCGAACTATGTGTCCGGCAATGTGTCCGTGCTCGGGATCGGTGCCGAAGGTCGGCTCGCCGATCATCACGACGTGCTCTATCTCGGCGGCCGCCTCGGACCCCATCGCACGGAGCAGGCGCGGCCGCTGCCGCACGACGTCGCCTTCGATCCCGCGCGCCGCTTCGTGATCATCCCCGACAAGGGGCTCGACGCGGTCTTCGTGCTCGGGTTCGACGCGCAGACCGGACGCCTCGGCCTCCATCGTAGCGTCGCATCGCGCGCGGGCGCCGGACCGCGCCATGTCGCGTTCCATCCGCGCCTGCCCTACGCCTATGTCTGCAACGAGCTCGACAGCACCGTGACCGCGTTCCGCTGGGACGCGGAGGAGGGCGCGCTGACGCCGCTCCAGGTGACGAGTTCGCTGCCGGACGACGTGTTCGCGCCGAACACCACGTCGGAGCTCGCCTTCGGTGCCGGAGGCCGCGTGCTCTACTGTTCCAATCGCGGCCATGACAGCATCGCGATCTTCGCGATCGATCCCGCCAGCGGCAGGCTGAGCAGCGCGGGCTGGCAGAAGACCGGCGGCGCCGAGCCGCGCTTCATCGGGGCCGATCCGACCGGCCGCTTCCTCTACGCGGCGAACCAGAACAGCGACGATATCGTCGTCTTCGCGATCGATGCGGCCACCGGCGCGCTCACCCCGACCGGGGCGCGCGTGTCGACGCGCAGCCCGGTCACGATCGCCTTTCTCGGCGGCTTCTGAATCGCGGCGCGGCGCGGATCTTTGTGGAGGATCCGCGCCGCGTTTTCGTCGCGGTGGTGGACCGTCAATAGGCCAGCGCGCAGCCGTCCTTGCGCGGGTCCGAGCCGGCCATCAGCGTGCCGTTCTTCCAGTCCAGCATGATCATCTGGCCGCCGCCCCATGGGCTGTCGGCGCGCTTGACCGGGTGGCCACGCCGCGCGAGCTCCTGCGCCGCCGCCTCGGGGACACCTTCCTCCAGCCCGTAGACGCCGTCGGCGAAGAAGGCGCGCGGCATGTCGATCGCTTCCTGCGGGTCGCAGCCGAAATCGATCACGTTGCCCAGCACCCAGGCATGGCCGACCGGCTGGAACTGACCGCCCATGACGCCGTAGGACGCGAAGACGCGGCCGTCGCGCTGCACCATGCCCGGAATGATCGTGTGCAGCGGGCGCTTGCCCGGCGCGACCTGGTTGGGGTGCCCGTCCTCCAGCGTGAAGCCGGCGCCGCGGTTCTGCAGCATCACGCCCGAGCGCGGGGCGCAGATGCCCGAGCCGAAACCGTGGAACAGAGAATTGATGAACGAGCAGACATTGCGGTCGCGGTCGACCACGGTGAGGTAGACCGTGTCCTTGTGCAGCGCGGCGTTGTTCGACCAGCTGGCGGCGCTCGCCTGGCTCGGCGAGATCGTCGCGCGCCAGCGCGCCGCCTGGGCCTTGTCGAGAAGTGCGGCGACCGGAACGTCCGCCTTCGCCATGTCGGCGACGTAGCGGTTGCGCAGGCCGAAGGCGAGCTTGGTCGCCTCGGCGAACAGGTGCAGCCGGTCGGCCGACAGCGGTCCCTGCGCCTTGAGGTCGAAGCCCTCCAGGATGTTGAGCAGGATCAGCGCCGTGATGCCGTGGCCGTTGGGCGGGATCTGGAAGCAGGTGTGATCGCGATAGGTCGTGGTGATCGGCGTCACGTACTCGCCGCGATGCGTCGCCAGATCGGACAGCTGATGCGTGCCGCCCAGCGCGCGCAGCGCCTCGACGATGTCCTGCGCGACCTCGCCCTCGTAGAGGGCGCGGGCGCCGTCGCGGCCGATGGCGCGCAGCGTGGCGCCCAGCTGCGGCTGGCGATGCCGCTCGCCGACCGCCGGGGCGCGCCCGCCGGGCAGGAAGATCGCCTTGGAGGCGGCATTGGCGGCCAGCTTGCCCGCCGCGCCGGCCCAGTCATGACCCACGCGCGGGGAGATGGCATAGCCGTCCTCGGCATAGGTCGCCGCGGCGGCGAGGTTCTCGGCCAGGGTCTTGCGGCCATGGTCGCGCACCAGCCTGTCCCAGGCCTCGACCGCGCCAGGCACGGTCACCGCATGCGGCGAGGTCAGGGGGATGTCCTTGAGGCCGGCGGCACGGAACACCTCCGGGGTCAGTCCGGTCGGGGCGCGACCCGAGCCGTTATAGCCGATCACCTCGCCCGTGCCGCCCTTGCAGTAGAGCGCGAAGACGTCGCCACCGATCCCGGTCGATCCGGGCTCGACCACGGCAAGGACGGCCGCGGCTGCCACCGCCGCGTCGACCGCGGTGCCGCCGGCCCGCAGGATGTCGATCGCCGCCAGCGTCGCCGCGGGATGGGACGTCGCCGCCGCGCCATTGGCGCCATGAACCGTCGAACGTCCGGGAAGATGAAAACTGCGCATGGCCCTGCCTTTCCTGATCCGGCTGCCGCCGCATGCCGACGCCGCCAGGAACGGGTTTTGCCCCAGCCGCGGCCGGGTGGCTAGCCCGACGCGAATCCCGACCCGTCTGCCAGTGTGCCCGGTCTCATCCTTTGGGTGGACGCGGTGGGGCGGAATCGGTGGTCATATCGGGTTTCGGGCGGGGGGATCGCGATTGAAGCGGGGCTCCCGAACGAGTAGATTCAATTTTCGCAATACGGGCTTTGACGTGGACGC
>CAIOSQ010000355.1 GCA_903860935.1 uncultured Rhodospirillales bacterium
GACCGGGCACCGGGCGCGAATACCCGGGATGCTGCGTCAGCGTCTCGGCCGCGGTGGGCACCTCGGTGACCGCGAAGCCCAGCTCCGCGAGCAGCGCGCGCATATGGGCCTGCACCGCCTGCTCGCTGCCGGAGATGCTGGGAATGGCGACGATGTCGCGCAAGGTGCGCTCCATCCAGGAGCGCCGCGCGGCCACGGCGCCGCGCAGCGCGTCGATCGGGATCACGTCCATGGCGGCGATGCTATGGCCGACAGGCGATCCTGGGAACCATCTTTCGCGGCACCGTCATGGCCGGACCGCGCAAACCGCGCTGGATCTGCGGGCGGAAGGGCTTAGGGTGGCCGCATGGACACCGCACCGATCCCGCCGCGCATCCTCGCCATGTGGGCGCTCGCGGCATCGACCTTCCTCTACGCTTTCCTGCAACGTGTCTCGCCCTCGGTGATGGTCGAGGACCTGATGCGCGGCTTCGGCGTCGGCGGCACCGTGCTGGGCAATCTCTCGGCGTTCTATCTCTACGCCTACGCGCTGCTCCAGATCCCGCTCGGCGTCATGTTCGACCGCTTCGGCGTGCGGCGCCTGATGGCGGCCTCGCTCGTCGCCTCGGGCGCCGGATCGCTGCTCTTCGCCGTCGCCCCCTCGGTCGAGATCGCCTATCTCGGCCGGCTGCTGATCGGAGGCGGCGCCGCGTGCAGCTTCGTCGGCGCCCTGACGGTTACGGCGCTCTGGCTGCCGCCGGCGCGCTTCGCCCTCTTCGCCGGTCTCGTGCAATTGCTTGGCATGGTCGGCGCGATCTTCGGCCAGGCGCCGCTCGCGGCACTGGTCGCGTGGCTCGGCTGGCGTGGCGCGCTCGCGGCGATGGCGCTCGTCGCGGCGGCGATGGCGCTTGCCCTCCATCTCGTGCTGCGCGAGAAGCCGCGCGCGGCGGGCACGCAGCTGCGGCTCGGCGAGACGATGCGCGCGGTACTGGCGGTGCGCGAGACCTGGACCTGCGCGGTTTTCGGCTTCGCGATGACCGGCCCGATGCTCGCCTTCGGCGGGCTCTGGGCGGTGCCCTATTTCACCACCGTCTACGGGTTGCCGCGGACCACCGCGGCCGCCCTCACCTCGCTGATCTTCGCCGGCTGGGGCGTCGGCGCGCCGGTGATCGGCTGGATCTCCGACCGCCTGGGTCGGCGCCGCGCGCCGATGGCGATCTGCGCGGCGCTCAGCGGCGCGCTGCTCGCGGCGGTGATCTTCGGCCCGGTCTGGCCGGTCTGGTTCCTCGCTGTCCTCCTCGTGCTGCAGGGCTTCACCGCCGCCGCGATGGTGCTCGGCTTCGCCGTCGTCAAGGAGCGCCACGCCGCCGGCTCGGCCGCCTTCGCGATGGCGGTGGTCAACACCTTCGTCGTCGGCTCCGGCGCGCTGCTGCAGCCGCTGATCGGCTGGCTGCTGGACCGCGGCTGGACCGGCGCGCTGGTGGACGGCGCGCGCGTCTACGACGGCGCGGCCTATGGCGCGGCGCTCGCGATCCTGCCGCCGCTCTTCGCGCTCGCGCTGCTCGCCTGTGCCGCGACCCGCGAACGCGCGCGCTGACGCGGGACCGGCTTTCGCGGGAGCCGGCTCCCACGGGGCTTCCACCGGCGCGGCCGCTTTGGCTATAGCTGGCGCGATGACCGAGACACTCCTGCGCGCGCGCGTCGGCGCGCGGCTGACCTTGACGCTCAACCGGCCGCAGCGCCTCAACGCGCTCGACCTCGCGCTGTGGGACGCGCTGGGCGACGCGGCGCTCGCGGCGGCGAGCGATCCGGAGCTGCGCGTGGTCATCGTCACCGGCGCGGGCGGCGCCTTCGCCGCCGGCGGCGACATCGAGGAATTCCAGCGCGTCCGCCGCACCCCGGACGAGGCCCGCGCCTATGACACGCGCGTGCTGCGGGCGACACGCGCGCTCGCCGCCTGTCCGCATCCCGTGATCGCCGCGATCAACGGCACCTGCGTCGGCGGCGGGCTCGAAATCGCGGCCAGTTGCGATCTGCGCATCGCAGCCGCCTCCGCGCGCTTCGGCATCCCGGTGGCGCGCCTCGCGATGGCGGCACCGCCCGAGGCCGTCGAGGCGCTGGTCGACCTGATCGGGCTCGACCAGGCGCTGTCGCTGCTGCTGGAGGCGCGGCTGATCGACGCCGCCGAAGCGCAGCGCCTCGGCCTCGTCACCCGCGTCGCCGCCGACGACGCCTTCGCGGCCGAAATCGAGTCCTGCGCCGCGCGCATCGAGGCCGGCGGACCGCTCGCCGCACGCGCGCATAAACGCGTCGCGCGCGCCTGGGCGGAGGGCCGCGCCCTGCCGCCCGCCGCCATCGACCAGGCCTATGCCTGCATCGCCAGCGACGATTTCCGCGCCGGAATCGCCGCCTTCCTCGCCAAGCGCAAACCCGTCTTCGAAGGACAGTGACGCCATGACCGCCGCCGCCACGCGCAAGCTCGTCCAGGCCTATTACGACCGCTTCAACGCCCAGGACGTCGCGGGCTTCCTCGAACTCCTGACACCCGACGTCGTGCACGAGATCAGCCAGGGCGGGTCGGAGAAGGGGCGCGCGAAATTCGGCCGCTTCCTCGCCCACATGAACCGCTGCTACCGCGAGACGGTCAGCGACCTCGCGATCATGGTCAACCAGGATGGCAGCCGCGCCGCCGCCGAGTTCCGCCTCGACGGGCGCTACCTGGAAACCGACGGCGATTTCCTGCCCGCCAAGGGCCAGCGCTACCGCCTGCGCGTCGGCGCCTTCTTCGCGATCCGCGACGGCCGCATCGCGCGCATCTCGAACCACTACAATCTCAAGGACTGGCAGCGCCAGGTCGCGCGATGACACCGGCCGGCGCGGTCCGGCTCGAGACGCTGGCCGGCGCCGCGATCATGGCCGTGGTGCCCGACCTCGCGCGGCTGCGCGTCGCTGTCTTCCGCGACTGGCCCTATCTCTACGACGGCGACGACGCCTATGAGCGCCGCTACCTCGCCAAGTATGCCGGCATGGCCGACGCCACGGTCGTTGTCGCGCGCGACGGCGAGCGGGTGGTCGGCGCCTCCACCGCCCTGCCGCTCGCCAAGGCCGAGGCCGACATGCGCGCGCCGTTTCGCGCCGTCGGGCTCGATCCGCGCGACTGGTACTATTTCGGCGAATCCGTCCTCGATGCCGCCTATCGCGGCCGCGGCATCGGCGTCGCGTTCTTTCAGGCCCGCGAGGCGCGCGCCGCCGCGCTCGGCTATCGCCGCACCACCTTCTGCGCGGTCGAGCGCCCCGACGATCACCGGCTGCGCCCGCCGGGCTACGTGCCGCTGGATGCGTTCTGGACCAAGCGCGGCTATGTCCGCCGCGCCGATCTGCGCGCCCGGTTCTCGTGGCGCGACATCGGCGAGGCGGCGGAGACCTCGCACCCGATGGTGTTCTGGACCCGCCAGCGCTGATCTCGCCGCGCCATCTCAGGAGACCCACGCCATGACCGACGACACGACCGCGCTGCCGCTCGCCGGGATCCGCGTGGTGGAATTCGTGCACATGGTCATGGGTCCGACCTGCGGGCTGGTGCTCGCCGATCTCGGTGCCGAGGTGATCAAGGTCGAGCCCACGCCCGACGGCGACAACACGCGCCGCCTGACCGGCTCCGGGGTCGGCTTCTTCGTCAACTTCAACCGCAACAAGAAATCCCTCGTGGTCGATCTCAAATCGCCGGAGGGGCGCATGATCGTCACGCGGCTGATCGCGACCGCCGACGTCGTCACCGAGAATTTCCGCCCCGGCGCGATGGAGCGGCTCGGCCTCGGCTGGGAGCAGTTGCGCGACCGGCACCCGCGCCTGATCTATGCCTCGCACAAGGGCTTCCTCGACGGGCCGTATCAGGACCGCACCGCGCTCGACGAGGTCGTCCAGATGATGGGCGGGCTCGCCTACATGACCGGACCGCCCGGTCGACCGCTGCGCGCGGGCACCTCGGTCAACGACATCATGGGCGGGATGTTCGCCGCCATCGGCGTGCTCGCGGCGCTGATCGAGAGGCGCGAGACAGGGCGCGGCAAGCTGGTCCGCGCGTCGCTCTTCGAGACCTGCGCCTTCCTGGTGTCGCAGCACATGGCCGCCTTCGGCGTCACGGGCACGGCGCTGCCGCCGATGTCGGTGCGCATCGCCGCCTGGGGCATCTACGACATCTTCGAGACCGCGGAGGGCGACCAGATCTTCTTCTCGGTCGTCACCGATTCCCAATGGGCGGCCTTCTGCACGGCCGTCGGCTGGCAGGCGCAGTTCGCCGATCCCGCGCTGCGCACCAACACCCAGCGCGTCGCCGCGCGCGCCACGCTGATCCCCGCCGTCGCCGCGCTGCTGAAGACGATGACCCGCGCGCGGATCGTCGAGATGGCCGAGACCGCCGGCCTGCCCTATGCGCCGATCGCCCGGCCGGAAGATCTCTTCGACGATCCGCATCTCAACGCCTCGGGCGGCCTCGCCGACACCGCGCTGCCCGGCGGCGGCAGCGTCAAGCTGCCCATCCTGCCCCTCGACCTCGACGGTCGACGCCTGCCCAAGCGCCTCGACCCGCCGGGCCCCGGCGCGCATACCGCCGACGTGCTGGCCGGCCTCGGCTATTCGAGCGCCGAGATCGAGGCGCTCGCCGCCGCCGGCACGATCCGCCTGGGCTGACGGCGGACCGCGCGTCGTCGCGACCATCGCATGACGTGACGCACCCTGCGCTACGCGAAACCGCGAAGAGCGCGAAGGAACAGAGGCACGCCCAGCAAAAGCACCGTCCTCCCGGCCGCGCAAAGCGCGGCTGGGAGGACAGACGCCCTGCGCCAAGCATGGCGGCAGGAGGGCATGGGTGGCTCGGGAGACCCGCGTACGCCGACGATCCCGCGACACCACCGGACACCGCGCACCCGGCGGCAGGCGGCGCCGCGCGCCTGGAGCCACCCATGCCCTCCTGCCAGCGCGCTGACGCGCGCTGTCTGTCCTCCCATCCGCGCCTAGGCGCGGACGGGAGGACGGTCGCGGGGGGCGGCCTTCGGCGCTCAGCGCCGCCGCAACCTCGTGTCACGCGACGCCGCGTGGCGCATCGGCGCTACGCCCTCGCCGCTGCCGGTGGCGGGCATGGGCACGATGCTAGGCTGCGCGGCGCCGGGAACATGATCGCGCGCAACGGCGCCGGGCGCGATCCGTCCTATCACGGTGCCTTCCCGGGTCCGCGGCGGGCAATGAAACGTCTTCTCCTCGTCTCCTTCCATTTTCCGCCCTTCAACGCCATTGCGGCGGTGCGCACGGGCAAGTTCGCGCGCTTCCTGCTCGCGCAGGGCTGGGACGTGCGCGTGGTCGCCGCGCGCTCCGACGCGCCGGCGACGCTGCCGCTGGAGATTCCCGCGGAGCGCGTGCTGCATACCGGCTGGACCGATGTCGACGCGCGGCTCGATCGTCTGCTGCGTCTCGACCGCCGCCGCGCGCCGGCGTCGCCGGCGGCTGGCGTGGCACCGGTCGCCGCGCCGCGCCGCGACTGGCTGCGGCGGCGCCTGGGC
>CAIOSQ010000356.1 GCA_903860935.1 uncultured Rhodospirillales bacterium
AGCAACCAGATCTTCACGCCGCTGATCGGCGGTACGACGGCGGCCGACATCGAGAGCGGGCGGGTCGCCAATCTGCGTCGCGTCGATTACCCACGGCGCACGCGATGTGGCCGGGCAGCGGTCTGCCCGGCGCGTATTCGGCGCCGTGGACGCGGTCGACCAGTTGGTGGGACGGATACGCAACGGCGCCGAGGGTGTCTGGGGCATTCTGGCGATGCCGGCCCAGGAGGACGTATCCGATGCCGACGCGCGCAAGATCGTGGCATGGATTCTCGCCGGCGCGCCGGAACGGTGACGCGCCGCGTGGATGAAACAGGACAGCCGAGGGAGATGGGCATGGGTGAGATGAACAGACGGCAGGCCCTGAGGGCCGGAGGACTCTTCACGGCGTTCGTCGCCGCCGGATTGCTGCCGGCGGGCTGGGCGCGCGCGGCCTGGAACAAGGCGGCGTTCGAGGGCAAGTCGATCCAGGAGGCGCTCGGCGCGCTCGGCGCCACCGCGCCGGGCGACAGCGACGCGGTCCAGATCATCGCGTCGGACATTGCGGAGAACGGTGCCGTGGTGCCGGTGCAGATCGTCAGCCGTGTGCCGGGTACCACGCAGATCGTGTTGTTCGTGGAAAAGAACCCGAACGTGTTGGCGGGCGTCTTCGATGTCGGCCCCGACATCGTCGCGGACGTCACGACGCGCATCAAGATGATGCAGACGTCCAATGTCGTCGCGGTGGTCAAGGCGGACGGGAAGTTCCTCGCCGCGACGAAGGAAATCAAGGTCACGCTGGGCGGCTGCGGCGGCTGAGCGCCGCCCCGTCGTCCACGACAGCCGGAAGGAAGATCGCACATGGCAAATCCGATGCGCATCCGCGCCGCGAGCAAGGACGGGATCACCGAGGTCCGCATCCTGATGAACCACGAGATGGAGACCGGACAGCGCCGCGACGCATCCGGCGCCCTCGTGCCGGCCTGGTTCATCCAGGACGTGTCCGCGAAGCTCAACGACCAGATCGTGATGACGTCTCAATGGGGGCCGTCGATCGCGAAGAACCCGTATTTCGCGTTCAAGATCAAGGGCGGCAAGACGGGCGACACGGTGAGCGTGACCTGGGTCGACAACCGCGGCGACACGCGGACGGACACCGTCAAGGTGACCTGACCGCGCGCGCTTGCAGGCGCGCCTCGAGGTAATGGGGGGGGAACGAGATGTCTGGATCGATCAGGGCCGTCGCGATCGCGACGGCGTGCGTCGCGGCCGTGCTCGCATGGAACGTCGGCGCCCAGGAAAAGGACGATGCCGCGAAGGGTATCGAGGCCTATCGGCAGGCGCTGAAGGACGGCAATCCGGCCGAGCTGTTCGAGATGGCCGGCGAGGAGCTCTGGCGCAAGCCCGCGGGGCCGCGCAACGTGTCCCTGGAGGGATGCGATCTCGGCGTCGGCGCGGGCGTGGTCGAGGGCGCCTATGCCCGCCTGCCGCGCTACTTCCCGGATACCGGCAAGGTCCAGGATCTCGAATCCCGCCTGCTGACCTGCATGGAGACCTTGCAGGCTATCGACACGCGGCCTTATGTCGACGCGCGCTTCGGAACGCCGAAGAAGGACGAGTTGATCACGCTCGCGACGTTCGTGTCCGGCCTGTCGAAGGATCTGCCTGTCGAGGTGTCGGTGGCGCATCCCGCGGAGCGCGCGATGTTCGAGCTCGGCCAGCGCAGGTTTCATTTCCAGGCGGGGCCGCAGGATTTCTCCTGCGCGACCTGCCCCGGACAGGAAGG
>CAIOSQ010000357.1 GCA_903860935.1 uncultured Rhodospirillales bacterium
GCCGCCACGCGCGACGAAGCCGTCGAGTCCGTCGAGCATCTCGGTCGTGTGGTATTCGGGATGCTGGCAGGTGATGACGAGCGCATAGGGCTCGAGCAGCGCAACGCCCTCCGCATGCAGGTCGTGATCGGTGATCACGTCATGCGGGATGCCTTTGCGCGTCAGCCAATCGACGATGTAGCTGTCGACATTGATCCAGTAGCAGCCGGATCCGTATTCCGCCGGATCCATCATCTCGAAATGCTTCACCCGCTTGTCGATCATCGGGCGAAACATGCTGGCCATAGCGACGCCGCTGCCGTCGCTATGGAAGTTGTAGGGCGACAGGCCGAGTTCCAGGTTTTCGTCCGGCGTGTGCTGGATGGCGCCCCACGCCTGCGCGCGGGCACGGTTGTTGCGTCCCCAGCCCGGCCGCACGTAGTTGCCGTAGACGTGATAGCTGACCGTGGGCAGGAGTATCGCGACCCTCGCCTTCGCCGCGCCATCGGCCGGCCTTACGACGAAGGGCACATTGTCGACGCCGTTGGCGCTCTCCAGATGCACGGCGTAGATCCCGGACGGCCAGTCCATGGGAATCTCGATCGCCAGCGACGGCGTCCAGCCGACATCGCCGATGTCGTCGTCATGGAAATGGATCGCCCCCCATTCCGCGGGCGCATGGGTCCAGCGATGCTCCCGACCCGACCAGTTCGCACCGGTCATCGCACGCATCGGCAGGTTCTCCAGACGCCCGTTGAACCCATGCGGACCGACATCCGCGACGTCGAGGGTCGGGATGCCGATCGAGAAATCCCAGCAGGCGATCAACCCGACGGTCCCGGCGCGCGGCACGGCGCCGCGCTGCGCCAGCAGCGCCGTCGCACGGTCGCCGCCGCTCCAGATCGTCGGACGCTCGATCTTGCCATTGAAGTGGAAGGACGGCGGATCCCCGGCCGCGCCGGCCAGAGCGGCGATGCAGCCACGCCCGGATCCGAGCGCCGGACCGTCACCGAGATCGCACGACGCGACACCCGCATCGTCGAACCCCGGATGGATCTCGCGCGGGGCCTGCCCGACCACGAGACGCCGCGTACGCGGATCGACCTCCAGCCAGATGTCGTACCAGGCGCGCTCGATCAACGTCTTGCCGGTAGCGACACGAATCCGCGCGCCGTCATCCGTCGTCGCGGTCGCGACCACGCCCTCGGCGTCGATCTCGAGGGTCAGCGACGAGCCGCGCGGGCCGCGCCAACTCGTCACCACCTGCCGCCCACGGGCCGGCGTCGTGGGCCAGATGGTCGCGCAGAGCACCAACCCCTTCGTCGCGCCGCCACCGAGATCGAGCAGGGGCAATCCGGCCCAGGATCCGAGATGCGTGCGCTGTTCCAGACCGGGATGGCGCCCGGCGAGCGGATGATCCATCGCGATCTCGCGATAGCCAGGGCCGCGCGGATTGGGATCGCCGCACAGGATGCGCGCGAAACGCGCCGTGAATGGCGCGCCGCCGGCCGAGCTCACCATCAGACGAACCGTCTCGCCTGGCTTCGCGCTCCAACGATCGACATACCCCAGCAACGGATGCATAGCCGCTCCTCCCTGCTCTGTCCCGGCGTGCGCGTCCGGCGCGCTGCGCTCTGCCCTGCAGTCTGCCACGGCTCACGGCGGGAGCCAGCCGCGTTCGCGCGGGCCTCAGCCCTGCGCGCCCTGCGTGCCACGCAGGGCTGCGGCCAGGGCCGGCGAGATCTCGATCGCCTCGCGGCCCTGCGGCGCCGCGTATCGGCCGCTGCGCGGTTTCGCGGCGCCGAGCCGCACCAGCGCCTCCGCCTGAACAAGAGCGGCGGCCACGCCCTCGACCAGCGGGATCGAACAATGCGGCTGCAGGCGGCGCCCCGCGCCCGCCATCACCGCACCGCTGATGATCGCGACCTCGACACCGTCGCGCACGGCCATGTCGTCGATGGCGGCGCAGACCTCTTCATCCACCGCGCGCGCGCCCTCGGGCGTATAGACGGCCCGCGAGTCGACGACGCGCCACGCCGCCATCTGCGGCCCGAAGCCGTAGCTCTCGATCAAGGGACGGTAGAGCGCCATCGACCGGTGATCGAAGGTCACGAAGCCGAACCGACCGCCGAGTTGCCGCGCGGTCAGCAGCGCGGCCTCGGTCATGCCGACCACCGGGATCGACAGCATCTCGCGCCCGGCGCGCAGGCCGCTATCCCAGGAGACTGCGATCAGCACCGCGTCGCATCCGATCGCGTGGCGCGCCATAAGGTCGATGGCCGAATGCTCGCCGATCGCCATCTCGGTCTGCGTGCCGATGACCCGCCCGCCGAACGTGCCGGTCACGGGAACGATCTCGGTACCTGGCATGGCGAGCGAGGCGACGGCATCCGCGACGCGCTGTGTGACGAAGGCCGAGGTGTTCGCGTTGAGGACCAACAGACGCATCGATACGCTCCCGATCAGACCGAAGGCATGCGAAACGGAGCGACGGCCTCGAAGGCACGCGCCGCGCGCAGCACGAGCGCGTCGGCGTAACGCGCGCCGACGATCTGCAGCCCGACCGGCAAACCGCCGGGCGAGAAGCCGCACGGCGCGACCGCCGCGGGCTGCTGCGTGAAGTTGAACGGAAAATGGAAGGGGCTCCAGTCGAGCCACTCGCGCATGCCGCTGCCCGGCGGGACCTCGTGGCCGACCTCGAAGGCCGGCACCGAGATGCTGGGCGTCAACAGCAGGTCGAAGCGCTCGTGGAACGCATTCATCGCGCGGCCCAGCGCATCGCGCTCCCGCCACGCCCGCAGCAATGCCTTGCCGGTGGTGGCGTCGCCCTTGGCGCCGAAGCGCAGATAGCCGGGGTCCATCAAGCCGCGCCTGTCCTCCGGCACCGACTCGATCGTCAGCGCCATGTTCGTGACGTAGAAGACCTCCATCGCGGCGCGGCAATCCGGGATCCCCGGATCGCATTGCTCGACATGCGCGCCGAGTTCCGCGAAGCGTTCCGCCGCGCGCCGCACGGCGACGGCGACCGCGGGATCCACATCGCGGACATAGCCGAGCGTCGGGCTGAACGCGACCCGCAGCCCCTGCACGCCCGTCTCGAGCCCGATGCGGTAGTCGCGGGGATCCGGCGGCGGCGCGAGCCAGTCGCGCGCATCCGGACGCGCCATGACCGACAGCATCAGCGCCGCGTCTTCGACCGTGCGCGTCAGCGGCCCGGTATGCGACTGCATGGGCAGCGCGCCATAGGGCCAGGCGGGTACCCGGCCATAGGTCGGCTTGAAACCGAAGACGCCGCAGAAAGTCGCCGGCATCCGCACGGATCCGGCGCCATCCGATCCATGGTGCAGACATCCGAGATTGAGCGCGGCGCAGACGCCGGCGCCGGCGCTCGACCCACCCGATGTCCTGGAGAGGTCCCAGGGATTGCGCGTGATGCCGGTCAACGGCGAGTCGCCGGTCCCCTTCCAACCGAATTCCGGCATCGTCGTCTTGCCGAGAAGGACCGCGCCGTGCTCGCGCAGTCGCGCCACGGCAGGCGCGTCGTCCGGCGCCAGCGCCTCGCTCGTCGTGCGCGAGCCCATGCGCCAGCTCCAGCCCTTCACCGGCCACTGGTCCTTGATCGTCGTTGGAACGCCGTCGACAAGGCCGATCGGCGCGCCCGCCATCCAGCGCGCCTCCGAGGCCCGTGCCGCGGCGAGCGCCTCGTCGTCGGCGCGCACGCAGAAGGCGTTATGGGCCGGATCGAGGGCGTCGATCCGCGCCTGGACGGCGCGCGTCACCTCGACGGGCGACAGCTTGCGCGCGCGGTAATGCCGGAGAATGTCGCTGGCCGTGAGCGTGGCGATGTCCATGGCGCACCTCGGAACGAACAGGGAGCGTGAGACGGAGCCAGCATAGACCGTCGCGGCGCGGCGCGCGTCAGAAACGGCCGGACTGGTAGTCGGCGAAGGCCTGCATCACCTCGGCGCGCGTGTTCATGACGAACGGACCGCCCCAGGCGACCGGTTCGCCGATCGGGCGGCCGGCGATGAGCAGACACCGGGCGCCCGCCTCTCCCGCGACCGCGGCGACGCGATCGCCGGCACCGAGCGCCGCCACGGCGATGGCATCGATCGCGTCGCCGTCGCCGATGGCGACGCTACCTTCGTAGACGACCAGCATCGCGCTATGGGTATCCGGCACCGGCTCCTCGAAGCGACCGCCGGGCTGCAGCACGATGTCGAGATAGAGCGCGTCGACATGTGGCGCCGCGACGGGCCCCGCTGTGCCGCCGCTGGTCCGGCCGGCGATGACGATCACCTCCGTGCCGCCCGCGCGCGTCTCGCGGCCCATCCGCGAAGCGGGAAATTCCTGATAGCCCGGCGGCGTCATCTTCAGCCGCGCAGGCAGGTTCACCCAGAGCTGGAAGCCGCGCATCCGGCCTTCCTGCTGCTCGGGCATTTCGGAGTGCACGATGCCGCGCCCGGCGCGCATCCACTGCACGCCACCGGTCTCGATGACGCCGGCATGCCCCTTGTTGTCGGCATGCCGCATGCGACCCTCGATCATGTAGGTGACCGTCTCGAAACCGCGATGCGGATGGTCCGGGAATCCGGCGAGATAGTCGGCGGCATCGGCGCTGTCGAAATGATCCAGCATCAGGAATGGATCGAGCATCTGCAGCCGGCTTGTGCCGACCAGACGCGCGATGCGCACGCCCGCGCCTTCTTCCATCGCCTCGCCGCGAACCATCCGCTCGACCTGTCGCATGCCCTGCCTCCCCCTTGCTTCGCCAGCCGCCTGATTGCGCGCGCGGCACCGCCCCCGCCGGGGTAGCATGGCGCGGGCCGCACGGCGCGGCCAGCGCGAAGACCGGACCGACACGCATGACCGAACCTCATCCAGATCTACCGCCCGGCTGGGGCGCCCAGCTCGCCCGCGATCTCGCGGAGCTCCTCGACGCCGCGGCGACACTGGCGGATGGCGGGACGATGGACGAGCTGCCCGATGGCTTCGTCGTCGCGCTGCTTGCCGCCGCGCCGCCCGTGGGGGCACCGTGACCGGCGGGAAGGACGCCCCGCCCGGGCTCTGCGATCTCGCGGATGCGATCGCGCGCGGCGAGATCCCATCCGCCGCGGCCGTCAGCGCTGCGCTTGCACGCGCCCGCGCCTGGCAACCCGTGATCGGCGCCTTCGTCACCATCGACGAGGCGGCCGCGCTGGACGCCGCGCGTGCCGCCGACGCGCGACGCGCCAGCGGTGCTCCGCTCGGCCCCCTTCACGGCGTCCCGGTGGCGATCAAGGACATGTTCGACCGAACCGGCCGCGCGCCCGGCTGTGGCGCGGGCCGTGGAGCCGCCGCGCCCGAACTGCGCGACGCGGCGATCGTCACACGCCTCGCCGAGGCCGGCGCGATCATCGTCGGCACGCTCAACATGACCGAATACGCGCTCGGTCTGACAGGACATAACGACCATATCGGCGATTGCCGCAACCCCTGGTCCGCGGACCGGGTCACCGGCGGCTCATCGAGCGGGCCGGCCGCGGCGGTCGCCGCGCGTATCGTTGCCGGCGCGATCGGATCGGATACCGGCGCGTCGATCCGGATCCCCGCCGCGTGGTGCGGCGTCACGGGGCTCAAGCCCACGCATGGCCTCGTCGATGCGCGCGGCGCGATGCCGATGAGCTTTGCCCTCGACACGATCGGTCCCATCGCCCCGTCGGCGCGCGACGTCGCGCGGTTGCTGGCCGCGTTGGCGCCCGAGACGACGGCGCGACGCGCCCATTCCGCCTGCCGCGGCGGTCGGCTAGACGGCCTCGTCGTCGGGGTCATGGGCGGGCAGTTCGCGGACGGCCTCGATCCCGACGTGGCGGACGCGCTGGCGGATGCCGAGTTGGCGCTGCGCGATCTTGGCGCGACCACCGTCTCGGTAGGACCGGCGCAGGCGGATCTCGCGCGTCGGCTGCACCGGTTGATGATGGCGGCCGAGGCGGCGGCGCTGCACGACACGCGGCTGCGCAGCGCGCCGGAACGGTTCACGGCGGAGGTGCGCTACCGGCTGGAGCTTGGACGCCGCATCCCCGCCGCAGCCTATCTCGCCGCGGCGCGCGGGCGCGCGCGGTTGCTGCGCGCCTTCCTGAGCGATGGCTTCGCGCGATGCGATATCCTGCTGACGGCGCTCGTGCCCCGGCCCGCGCCGCCGATCGAGCGCACACGCTTCGGCGCCCCCGGCTTCGCGCCGGAGCTACTCGCCGACATACCGCGCCGGACGCAGCCGTTCAGCTATCTCGGACTGCCGGCCCTCGCGCTGCCCTGCGGCTTCGCACAGGGGTTGCCGATCGGCATGCAGTTGGTCGGCAGGCCGCATGACGAGGCGACGCTGCTGGCGGTCGGCACGGCGTTCCAGGCCGTGCGCGACTGGCACCTGCGCCAGCCGCCGCCGCCCGATCTCAGGGCGCCGGATGGAACGATGTCGAACGGGCGACGCGCCACGGCTCCATGAAGCGCGGATCGTTGGTGCCGCGCAGGATCTCGCCCGGCTCCAGGAAGCGATAGAGCCGGTCGAAGCTCTTGACCTTGTTGGCCGCGATGCGCTGGGAGAAATGATGCGGGCGCAGCTGCGCGGGATGACCCAGCCCGGCGGCCGCGACCACCTCCGCGAGCGCGTGCAGCGTGGAGCGATGGAACTGGGCGACCCGCTCGGCCTTGTCGGGGACGACCAGCGCGCGCTGGCGCAGGCTGTCCTGGGTCGCGACGCCGACGGGGCAGCGATCGGTATGGCAGCTCTGGGACTGGATGCAGCCGAGCGCGAACATGAAGCCGCGCGCCGCGTTGCACCAGTCGGCGCCCAGCGCCATCGCGCGCGCGATGTCGAAGGCGGTCACGATCTTGCCGCTCGCGCCGATGCGGATCCGCTCGCGCAATCCGACGCCGACAAGCGCGTTGTGGACGAAGAGCAGCCCCTCGCGCAGCGGCATGCCGACATGGTCGAGGAACTCGAGCGGCGCCGCGCCGGTGCCGCCCTCGGAGCCATCGACGACGATGAAGTCGGGCGTGATGCCCGTCTCCAGCATCGCCTTGCAGATTGCCAGGAACTCCCAGCCATGGCCGACGCAGAGCTTGAACCCGACCGGTCGGCCGCCGCTCAGCTGCCGCAGCCGCGCGATGAAGGCCATCATCTCGAGCGGCGTCGAGAAGGCACGGTGATAGGGCGGCGAGACGCAGTCGACGCCCTCGGGAATGCCGCGCGTCGCGGCGATCTCGGCGGAGACCTTGGCGCCGGGAAGGACGCCGCCGTGGCCGGGCTTCGCGCCTTGCGACAGCTTGATCTCGATCATCCTGATCTGCGGCGATGAAACGGTCTCGAGAAAGCGCTCCTCGGAGAAGTTCCCGTCGGGCGCGCGGCACCCGAAATAACCGCTGCCGATCTCCCAGATGATGTCGCCGCCCATCTCGCGGTGATAGGGGCTGAAGCCGCCCTCGCCCGTGTCGTGGGCGAACCCGCCCATCAGCGCACCCTTGTTGAGGGCGCGGATCGCGTTGGCGCTGAGCGCGCCGAAGCTCATCGCGGAAATGTTGAAGACCGAGGCCGAATAGGGCTGGGTGCAGTCGGGACCGCCGATCGAGATGCGGAACGGATCGCCCGCGGGCTCGCGTGCCACCATCGAGTGGTTGAGCCACTCGTAGCCGATCGCGTTGACATCGCGCTGCGTGCCGAACGGCACCTTGTCGAGCTGGCGCTTGGCGCGCTGATAGACGATCGAGCGCTGGTCGCGCGCGAAGGGCGTGCCGTCCTTGTCGCTTTCGAGGAAATACTGCCGGATCTCCGGCCTGATCCCTTCGAGCAGGAACCGCAGATGCGCCGAGATGGGGTAGTTGCGCAGGACGCTGTGTCGCGTCTGCAGCACGTCGCGCGTGCCGATCGCGGCGAGCGCGGCCGCGATCGC
>CAIOSQ010000358.1 GCA_903860935.1 uncultured Rhodospirillales bacterium
ATCGACCTGGTCGAGATCCACGAATTCACCTTCACGGCGAAGAACCTGCACCTCAAGGGCGCGGGCGCGCATGCCAGCATCACCTACCAGAAGGGCGCGTCGATCCTGCTGACCAAGTACGCGGTCGTGATCGGCAGCAAGGACGGGGCGCGCGGCGAATACGTGCCGCTCTGGGGCGGGACGCGGCCGGCGCTGGCGCAGACGCTGACCCTGGCGCCGCTGCTGCTGGGGCGCAACGCCGACCATCGCGAGCAGATCTACGACGATCTGAAGCGCGAGTTGCGCCAGTACGACCATTATGGCCATGGTCCGATCGACATCGCGCTGTGGGACCTGGCCGGCAAGAAGTTCGGCGCCTCGGTAAGCCAGCTCCTCGGCGGCTATCGCGGGCGGCTCAAGGCCTATGCCTCGACCTATCATGCCGACCGCAGCGGTGGCCTCGACAGCAAGGAGAAATTCGCCGCCTTCGCGGAGCAGTGCTTCGACCTCGGCTATCGCGGCTTCAAGATCCATGGCTGGAACGAGGGCGACGCGAAGGAGGAGGCTGAGAACGTCCGCTATGTCGGTCGACAGGTCGGCGACAAGATGACGTTGATGCTCGATCCGGCCTGCGAACTCCGGACCTTCGCCGACGCTCTCTATGTCGGCCGGGCCTGCGACGATTTCGGCTATTTCTGGTACGAGGATCCCTATCGCGATTCCGGCGTCTCGGCCTTCGGTCACCGCAAGCTGCGCGAGATGCTCAAGACACCGATCCTGCAGACCGAGCACGTGCGCGGGGTCGAGCCCAAGGCCGATTTCATCATCGCCGGCGGCACCGATTTCGTGCGCGCCGACCCCGAATACGACATGGGCATCACCGGCTGCATGAAGATCGCCCACCTGGCCGAGGCGCTGGGCCTCGACTGCGAGGTCCATGCCAGCGGCCCGGCGCATCGCCACTGCATGAACGCCATGCGCAACACCAATTTCTACGAGGTCGCGCTGGTCGGTCCGGATTGCCCGAACGCGATGCCGCCGGTCTATGCGTGCGGCTATTCCGACGCGCTCGAGGCGGTGGGCAAGGATGGCTGCTTCCCGGTGCCGACGGGACCCGGGCTGGGCGTCGTCTACGACTGGGACTACATCGCCGCCAACCGCACGGCGCTCCACAGCTTCCGCCTGTGAGCCCGACGCGACCCGACACGAACGAGGACGACATGACACGCATCGACGACGCAGGCCTCGACCTGCTGTTCCGGACCGCGCGCAGCCAGAATGGCTGGCTGCCGAAGCCCGTGAGCGAGGCGCAGCTGCGCGAGATCTACGATCTGACGAAGATGGGGCCGACCTCGGCCAATTGCGCGCCGCTGCGCATCGTCTTCGTGACCACCGAGGACGCGAAGCGTCGCCTTGCGCCGGCGTTGAGCCCGGGCAATGTCGACAAGGTGATGGCGGCGCCGGCGACGGCGATCCTCGGCCACGATCTCGCCTTCTACGAGCATCTGCCGCGGCTGTTCCCGCACAACCCGACGGCGCGCAGCTGGTTCGAGGGCAAGCCCCATGCCGAGGCGACGGCGTTCCGCAACAGCACCCTGCAGGGCGCCTATTTCATGCTCGCGGCCCGCGCCCTCGGCCTCGATTGCTGTCCGATGTCGGGTTTCGACGCCGGAAAGGTCGACGCGGAATTCTTCCCCGACGGCCGGGTGAAGACGAATTTCATCTGCTCGATCGGCTACGGCGACCCGGCGAAGCTGTTCGACCGCAGCCCGCGCTTCGCCTTCGACGAGGTCTGCCGGATCGCCTGACCCGTCAGGGGCAGGCGAGCACGACGTCGATCACCTCGGCGATCAGCGGCCGCGCGTCCGAGGCCACGGCGACACGGGCGTTCGGGCGGCGTGCTTCCTGGATCGCGCCGGTACCGCCGGCACGCTTGTTGCGCAGGTCGCACACCGTCATGCCGCGCGTCAGCCTGCCGGCGAGTTCGACCTCGACCGCCGCCTCTACAAAGGTCAGCAGATCCGGCCGCACGAAGGGGAACACGGCGCAGACGTCGTGCATCGGCGCGATGTCCAGGCCGAAGACCCGCTTCTGGCCGTCCAGGTAGAATTGCATGAGGTCGGCGATCACGGCGGCGGTGCGCCCGCCG
>CAIOSQ010000359.1 GCA_903860935.1 uncultured Rhodospirillales bacterium
AGGGGTATTTCCGCTGGCACAAGCCCGTGCTACCGAAGGGGTTCGAAACCAGCGGGCGGACCGGAAGAGTGCCGCCCCGAACGGGGGGAACATGACACGCTCCATGCGTCCGGTGGCGCTGCTCGCCGCCTTGATCCTGTCGCTGCCCGCGGCCGCGCAGACCGTGCTGAAGGCATCGCATCAATTCCCCGGCGGCAAGGGCGATCCGCGCGACGAGATGGTGCAGATCATCGCCCGTGAGGTGAAGGCCGCGAATGTCGGGCTCGAGATCCAGGTCTATCCCGGCGCGTCGCTGTTCAAGCCCAACGACCAGTGGAACGCGATCGTCAACGGGCAACTCGACCTGACCGCCTTCCCGCTCGACTACGCGAGCGGCAAGGTCGGCGCGTTCAGCGCCACGCTGATGCCCGGACTGGTCCGCAACCATGAGCGCGCCAAGCGCCTCAACCAGTCGGAGTTCATGAAGGAGATCAAGGCCAAGATCGATCGCGCGGGCGCGATGGTCCTGGCCGATGCATGGCTCGCCGGCGCCGTGGCCTCGAAGCGCGGGTGCATCCGGACGCCCGCCGACATCAAGGGGCAGAAGATCCGCTCCGCGGGACCGACCTTCGCCGAGATGTGGCAGGCCGCGGGCGCCTCGATCGTCAACATTCCCAGCAACGAGGTCTACAACGCGCTGCAGACCGGCGTCGCCGACGGCACGGACACCAGCACCGGCAGCTTCGTGTCCTTCCGCCTGCAGGAGCAGGTGAAATGCGTCACGGCGCCTGGCGAGAACGCGCTGTGGTTCATGTACGAGCCGGTGCTGATGTCGAAGCGCAGCTTCGCTCGGCTGAACAAGGCGCAGCAGGACGCGCTGCTCGCCGCGGGCCGCGTGTCCGAGGCCTATTTCGACAAGGAGTCGAAGGGTCTCGACGATCAGATGGTCGAGTCCTTCCGCAAGGCGGGCGTGGAGGTCGTGACGATGACCTCGGCCGAATACGATGCCTGGGTGAAGCTCGCGCAGGAGAGCTCGTACAAGCGCTTCGCGAGCGAAGTTTCCGATGGGCGCAAGCTGATCGACGCGGCGCTGGCGGTGAAGTGACGTGGGGCCGGCCATGGTCCGTGGCGCCCGGGCGCTATCGGTTCTCGGCGGGCTGGTCGCAGCGGGACTGATCGCGGCCTCGGTCCTGGTCGTGTGTCAGATGGTGGTTCTGCGCTACGGGTTCGGGCGCACGACCATCTGGCAGACCGATTTCGTCACCTT
The DNA here is from genome assembly GCA_903860935.1 of uncultured Rhodospirillales bacterium. GTDB lineage: Bacteria > Pseudomonadota > Alphaproteobacteria > CACIAM-22H2 > CACIAM-22H2 > CAIOSQ01. The sequence continues at coordinate 1,247 of CAIOSQ010000359.1, forward strand.
CGGGCTGGTCGCGGCGACGTTCCTGGGCGCGCCCTACGTGCTCATGACGCGCGGTCACGTGAATGTCGACGTCCTGCCGCTGCATGTGGGGCCGCGCGCGCGGTTCCGCCTCGCCGTCTTCGCGCAACTCATCGCGCTCGGTTTCGCGCTGGTCCTCGCCTGGCTCGCGGCGGTCTTCTGGCACGAGGCCTGGGACAATGGCTGGCGCTCGGATTCGATGTGGCGGGCGCGGCTCTGGATCCCCTATCTCGCGATGCCCGTCGGACTTGGCATCCTGTCGCTGCAGATGCTCGCCGACTTCTACGAACTCCTGACCGGGCGTCAGCATCCGTTCGGAATCGCGCCCGGTGCCTCGGTCGCCGAGGCGATCGCGGTCAAGGAGTCGGGCACATGAGCCCGGCCACCCAGGGTCTGATCGTCGTCGTCGCGACCCTCGCGGTCTTCGTCACCGGCACGCCGATCGCCTTCGGGCTCGGCGCCGTCGCGGTGATCTTCCTCGTCCTGTTCCAGGGGCTCGACTCCCTGGGGGTCGCCGCGGAGACGCTCTATTCGGGACTGCACGATTTCACCCTCGTCTCGATCCCGATGTTCATCATGATGGGTGCGGCGATCGGCTCCTCGCCCGCGGGGCGCGATCTCTACATCGCGCTCGACCGCTGGCTCTATCGGGTTCCCGGCGGCCTCGTCGTCTCCAATCTCGGTGCCTGCGCGCTCTTCGCCGCGCTGACTGGATCGTCGCCCGCGACCTGTGCCGCGATCGGGAAGATGGGCATCCCCGAGATGCGCAGGCGTGGTTACCCGGACGATGTGGCGACTGGATCGATCTGCGCCGGCGGCACGCTCGGCATCCTGATCCCGCCCTCCATCACCTTCATCCTCTATGGCATCGCCACGGAGACGTCGATCGGCCGGCTCTTCCTCGCGGGCATCGTGCCGGGGATCCTGCTCACCGCGCTCTTCATGGCCTGGACGATCTTCAAGATCGGGCGTTCGGGCTTCCGCGCCTATCCCCCCGGCTTCCGGTACAGCTGGCGCGAAAAGATCGAGGTCTTGCCGAAGGTCCTGCCGTTCCTGTTCATCGTCGCGGCGGTCATGTACGTGCTCTATGGCGGCGTCGCGACGCCATCGGAGGCCGCAGGTGTCGGAGCTGCGCTCTGCGTGCTCCTCGCGGTCCTTCTCTATCGCATGTGGGACCCGCGCGCATGGTGGGAGATCCTGCGCGCCACGACGCGGGAGTCGGTGATGATCATGATGATCATCGCCGCCTCGGTGCTGTTCGGCTACATGCTGACGTCGCTCTACATCACCCAGACGCTCGCCCAGGCGATCGCGGACGCGCAGCTCAACCGCTGGGTGCTGATGGCGATCGTCAACCTGTTCCTGCTGGTCTGCGGCTGCTTCATACCGCCCGCGGGCATCATCCTGATGACCGCGCCGATCCTGCTGCCGATCGTGACCGCGGCCGGCTTCGATCCGATCTGGTTCGGCGTGATCGTGACGATCAACATGGAGATCGGGTTGATCACGCCGCCGGTCGGGCTGAACCTGTTCGTCGTGAACAGCATCGTGCCCGACATTCCCACCAAGACCGTGCTTCTGGGGTCCGTGCCCTATGTGCTCTGCATGGTGCTGGCGATCGCGCTTCTCTGCGTGTTCCCGGGTCTTGCCACCTGGCTGCCCGATCTGCTGATGGGCCCGGTTGCGCCGCGCTGAGGTCGCGCCGCGCCGAGGTCACGTCGTCTGCGCGATGCGTCGTCGCCCGTCGGTCAGAACAGGTCGAGTTGGGGCGACGGCGCCGCTGGGACGCGGAACAGGGACGTGTCGAGCGCCCAGTCGTTGCGGCCCAGCCCCAGCCTGTCGCAGGCGCGGCGAACACGGGCGGCGATCAGTCTGGCGTCCTCGCCCTCGCCGGTCAGGCGCGAGCCAAAGCGCGGGTCGTTCAGCTTGCCGCCGCGCAGCCCAGCGACCCGGGAGAGGACATGGGACGCGCGCAGCGGCGCGTGG
>CAIOSQ010000360.1 GCA_903860935.1 uncultured Rhodospirillales bacterium
CCGGGCGCGAGGCGGTGCAGACCCTGCTGCTGGCGCCGCTGGTGGTGCCGGCCGTGGTCACGGGCATCGCCATCCTGCTCGCCTTCTCGGCGGCGGGCTGGCGCGATCCGATGAGCCGCCTGCTGCTCGCGCATGTGGTGATCACCCTGCCTTACATGGTCCGCACTGTGATGGCGAGCCTGGCGCGTCTCGATCCGCTGGCGGAGGAGGCTGCGATGACGCTGGGCGCGGATCGCTTCCGCGCTTTCCTCCACGTCACCCTGCCGCTGCTGCTGCCGGGCCTGGTCGCGGGCGCGGTCTTCGCCTTCATCGTGTCCTTCGACAACGTGTCGGTCAGCCTGTTCCTGACCACCGCGCGCAGCAGCACGCTGCCGATCGCGGTGCTCGGTTACGTGGAGTTCAATTTCGATCCGTCGGTCGCCGCCCTGTCGACGCTGCTCATCCTCGCCTCGCTGGTCGCGGCAGTCGGGGTCGAGCGCGCCGTCGGGCTGCGCCGCGCCCTGGGGCACTGAACATGGCGAGCGTGAGTCTCTTTTCCGTCGGCAAGCGCTTCGGCCGCATGGCCGCGATGGCGGACGTGTCGCTGGAGATCCCGTCTGGCAGCTTCCTGACGCTGCTCGGCCCGTCGGGCTGCGGCAAGACCACGACGCTGCGCAGCGTCGCCGGGCTGGTCGAGCCGGACACGGGACGGATCGCGATCGGCGGCGAGGACGTGACGCGGCTGCCCGTGCACCGTCGCGACCTGGCGATGGTGTTCCAGAGCCATGCGCTGTTCCCGCATATGCGCGTCCTCGACAACGTCGCCTTCGGCCTGCGCATGCGCGGCCGGGACCGCGCGGACCGGCACGCGGCGGCGCGCCGCGCGCTGGAACTGGTGCGGCTGGCCGAGTTCGCGGAGCGCTGGCCGCACGAGCTGTCCGGCGGTCAGCAGCAGCGCGTGGCGCTGGCCCGCGCGCTGGTCGTCGATCCGCGCGTGCTGCTGCTCGACGAGCCCTTCGGCGCCCTGGACCGCAAGCTGCGCGAGGCGATGCAGGCGGAGCTGCGCGAACTGACGCGCCGTCTGGGCATCACCGCGATCTTCGTGACCCACGACCAGGAAGAGGCGCTGCTGCTCTCCGACCGGATCGCGGTCATGAATGCCGGACGCATCGAGCAGCTTGGCACGCCGGCCGAGATCTACGAGGCGCCGGCGACGCGCTTCGTCGCGTCCTTCATGGGCGTCGACAACATCCTTGAATGCGACCTGCGCGGCGGCGAGGCCGCGATCGGCGGCGTTCTTCACGCCGTGGCCGGGGCGACCGGAGACGGCGCGGCCGCGATCGGTCTCAGGCCCGAGCGCATCGGGCTCGAGCCGCCCGGGAACGGCATCGCCGCGCGCGTCGTCGCGGCGGTCTATCTTGGCGCGTTCTCCAGCTATCGCTGCCGGCTCGAGGGCTGCGGCACGGAGCTGGTGGTGCGTGCCCCCAATCCGCAGGGTGCGGTCACGGGACCGCGCTTCGCGGCCGGCGAAGCGGTCGGGCTGACGATCGCGCCGGGCGGGTTGCGCGCGCTGCGCGCATGACGGGAGGATGCCGATGAGTATCGTGCAGGGCAGCTGCGATCCGCGCTTCGCGCGGGTGCGCGCGGCGTTCGAGCGCAATTTCGCCGAGGACGGAGAAGTCGGCGCCGCGGTCGCGGTGACGCTGGACGGGCGCAGCGTCGTCGATCTCTGGGGCGGGCATCGCGACGCGGCGCGCACGCGGCCCTGGGAGCGCGACACGATCGTCTGCATGATGTCGGTCGCCAAGGCGGTCTCGGCGCTGTGCGTCCATATCCTCGCCGAGGAGGGGCGCATCGACATCGACGCGCCGATCGCCCGCTACTGGCCGGATTTCGCCGCGGCCGGCAAGGAGGCGATCCCCGTGCGCTGGATCCTCTGCCATCTCGCCGGCATTCCCGTCGCCGATGCCGCGGGGCGCGGCGACATGTACGACTGGGACGCCATGACGCGCGCGATCGCCGCCCAGGCGCCGCTCTGGCCGCCGGGCTCGACGCGCTGCTACCACTCCGCCACCCAGGGTTTCGTGCTGGGCGAGCTGGTGCGGCGCGTCGACGGCCGCAGTCTCGGCCGTTTCCTGGCCGAGCGCGTGGCCGGACCGCTGGGCCTGGACTATGCGATCGGCCTGGACGATCCGGGGATCGCGCGCTGCGCCGACATGATCCCGTCCGCCGGCACGATCTTCGACGCCGCCCAGCGCGGCGATCGCGAGAGCCTGCTGGGGCGCGCCTGGCATCCGCTGGCGGCGGGCGAGGATTTCAATTCCGACGCATGGCGCCGGGCGGAGATCCCCTCGGCCAACGGCCACGGCAACGCCCGCGCGATCGCCCGGCTCTATGGCGCGCTCGCCTGCGGTGGCACGCTCGACGGCGTGCGGGTGATCGGGCGCGAGGCGCTGGAGCGCGCCATCGCGCTGCAATGGCACGGCCCCTCGATCAGTTCGAAGCTGGTCTTCCGCACCGCGCTGGGCTTCTTCCTCAGCGCGCCGCCGGACCGGCCGATGGGGCCCAATCCCAGGACGTTCGGTCATTCCGGGGCGGGCGGAGCGCAGGGTTTCGCCGATCCCGATGCGCGGCTGGGCTTCGCCTACTGCCCGAACCGCATGCATGCGGGCATCGATATCGGCAGCCGTGCCACGCGGCTGATCGAGGCGGCCTTCGCCAGCCTCTGAGGGGGGGCGTCGCCGGGGGCGACGCGCGCGGCCGGGGATGGTACGCTTCTTGCGTGGTTCGGCTGCGCGAGGCAACCATCAGGCCGGGCGGGCCCGGTGCAGGGAGAGGCGATGGCGACGCAGGCTTTCGACGAGATGGGGCCGCCCGGCTCCTGCCGCCCGCAATACGAACGGGTGCGCGACTGGCTCGCCGCGACGTCGCGCGAGGTCATGGAGAC
>CAIOSQ010000361.1 GCA_903860935.1 uncultured Rhodospirillales bacterium
GCGGCGCCAGCGGCGTCTCCGCGCGCGCGGGCGCGTGCGGAACGGGCAGGCGCAAGACCGTGTCACCCGCGGCCCAGGCGCCGGCCGCCGCACCCTGCGCCAGCGCCGCGTCGCATGCGAAGTCACCGGCGGCGGCGCCCGTCGAGCGCTCCGCCTGCACCGATGTTCCCGGCAGGAAGGCCGCGCGCGCCGTATCGAAGACAAGCTTCCCGCCGGATTGGCAGAACAGATGCACGGCCGGATTCCAGCCGCCGGAGACGGCGATCAGATCGGCATCGACCAGGATGCGTCCGCCGCCCTGGCGCTGGATCTCCGCGCCCTCGACAGCGCGACGGCCGCGCGCGCGACGCAGCACCGCGCCGCTCAGGATCGGGATGCCGCGCGCGCGCGCCGCGTCTGCGAGTGCGCCGCCGACGTCGAGGCGCGAATCGCACAGCGCCGCGATCCCGACGCCCGCATCGTGCAGCGCGAGCGCGGTGCGGTAGGCATCGTCGTTGTTGGTCGCGATCACCGCCCGCCGCCCGGGCGCCACCGCCCAGCGCGCGAGATAGCTGCGCACCGCCGAGGCCAGCATGACCCCGGGAAGATCGTTGCCGCCGAAGGCGAAGGGTCGCTCGAAGGCACCGGTCGCGAGCACCACGCGCCGCGCGCGGATCCGCCAGAGCCGACCGGCCGGCGCGTCTCCCGCGCCCGCATTCCCCCAGGGCGCGCAGCGCTCATAGGCGCCGAGCAGGTTATGGTCGTAATAGCCGAACACCGTCGTCCGCCGCAGGATGCGCAGGCCCTCCTGCGCATCCTGCTCGCGCGTGAGGGCCGCGAGCCATGACGCGGCTTCCTGGCCGTCGATCTCCCCGCCATCGGACAGCAGACGGCCACCAAGCTCGGTATCCTGGTCCGCGAGGATCACGCGCAGGCCCCGCCCCGCCGCCTCGCGCGCGGCCGCGAGCCCCGCCGGCCCGGCGCCGACGACGAGCACGTCGCAATGCGCGGTCAGCTTCTCGTGACGGTCGGGATCGGCATCGCGCGGCGCATGGCCGAGCCCTGCGGCGCGACGGATCGCGGGCTCGAACATGTGCCAGTCCGGCCGCATGAAGGTCTTGTAGTAGAAGCCGGCAGGCAGGAAGCGACCGACGAGGCCGATTGCAGCGCCGATGTCGAATGCGGCGGACGGCCAGCAATTGACGCTGCGGGCGATCAGGCCTTCGACGAGCGCCACCTGCGTCGCCTTGAGGTTCGGCGTCGCCTGCGTCCCGCTCCCCACCGTGACGATCGCGTTGGGTTCCTCGACCCCGGCGGCGAACAGGCCGCGGCGACGGTGATATTTGAAACTGCGCCCGACCGTCGACACGCCGTTGGCGAGCAGCGCAGAGGCCAGCGTGTCGCCCGCGAAACCCTCCATCGGCATGCCGTCGAAGACGAAGCGCAGCGGCCTTGCGCGGTCGATGCGGCCGCCGGCCGCGAGCCGGTATCCACTCATGTCACATCCGGCCGCGTGTCGAGCAGGCCGTAGACGGCCTTGACCTCGTGGGTGAGGGTGTCGCGCGCCACATTGAACCACTGGCCGCAGCCATGGCGATGCAGCCAGCGCTCTAAATGCAGGCCCTTGGGATTGTCGCGCTCGAAGAGATAGCGCGCCCATTGCGCGTCGCTCGTCGTCTCGGGCGGGCCGGGACGCGCGATATGGGTCTGGCCGCCGCAGACGAACTCGGCTTCGTCGCGCGGGCCGCAATGAGGACAGGCGATCAGCAGCATCAATGCGCGATCCCCGAGGCCGCGGCCTCGTCGATGAGGGCGCCGCGCGCGAAACGATCAAGGCCGAAGCCCTCGACGAGCGGATGCGGCGCCTGGTTGGCGATGGTGTGGGCGAAGGTCCAGCCGCCGGCCGGGATCGCCTTGAACCCGCCCGTCCCCCAGCCGCAATTGAGCCAGATCCCCTCGACCGGCGCCGCGCCGATGATTGGCGAGGAATCGTGCACGACATCGGTCATGCCCGCCCATTGCCGCAGGAAGCGCACGCGCGCCATCGACGGGAACAATTCGAGAAACCCTGACATCACATGCTCGGCCACCGGCAGATTGCCGCGCTGCGCGTAGGACGGATAGAGATCGAGCGCGCCGCCGAGCACGATCTCGCCCTTGTCGGACTGGCTCGCATAGACGCCGGTCGCGGGCGAGATGACGACCTTGTCGAGCCAGGGCTTGAGCGGTTCGGAGACGAAGGCCTGCAGCGCGTAGGTGGTCAGCGGCAGGCGGAACCCGGCCATGCCGGCGAGCACGCTCTGATGCCCGGCGGCGGCGAGGCCGATGCGGCCGGCCATGATGGTCCCGCGCGAGGTCTGGACACCCGCCGCGCGCGGACCGTCGAAGACGAACCCCGTGACCTCGCAATTCTGGATGATGTCGACGCCCAGCGCGTCGGCGGCGCGCGCATAGCCCCAGACCACGGCGTCGTGGCGCGCGATGCCGCCGCGGCGCTGCATGAAGCCGCCATGGATCGGATGGCGTGCGCCCGGGCTGCAATCGAGATCGGGTACCATCCGCGCGATGTCGGCGGTGGTCAGCATCTCCGAATCGATGCCGTTGAGATGCATCGCGTTGACCCAGCGCCGCGCGCCCTCGAGGTCGTGGCGCGAATGGGACAGGGTGATCAGCCCCCGCTGGCTGACCATGGTGTTGAAATTCAGCTCACGCGCGGAGGTCTCGTAGAGGCGCAGCGCGAATTCGTAGAAGGCGGCGCTCTCCGGAAAGAAATAGTTCGAGCGGATCACGGTGGTGTTCCGGCCCGAATTGCCCTGGCCGATCCAGCCGCGCTCGAGCACCGCGACATTCCGGATGCCGTGATTGCGCGCGAGGTAAAAGGCGGTCGCCAGGCCATGGCCGCCGCCCCCGACGATCACCACGTCGTAGGACGGCCGCGGCGCGGGATCGCGCCAGGCCTTCGGCCAGCCACGATGTCCCGTGAGACCTTCGCGAAGAAGGGACCAGAGCGAATAGCGCGTCATGCGTCGATCGAATTGCCCGGTTGCGACACGCAACGATAGTCGAGCCGCGCGCGGCCGTCGCGCCCCTTGTAGACTGCCCCGACGCCGATTCGAGGAGGACGATGCGATGACCGCTCCCGTGCTGAAGACGCCGCCCGGCGCCTGCGACACGCATATGCATTTCTACGACGCGCGTTTTCCCATCGCGCCGACCGCGACGGGCACGCAGCCCGACGCCACGCCGGACGATTACCGCGCGGTCCAGAGACGCCTCGGCCTACAGCGCGTCGTCGTCGTCCAGCCCTCGTCCTACGGCGCGGACAACCGCGCGACAATGGAGGGGCGTCGCCGCCTTTGGCCGCGACGCGCGCGCCGTGGTCGTGGTGGAGCGCGACGCGCCCTCGTCGCAGTTGCTGCGCCTCGCCGATGCAGGCGCGGTCGGGCTGCGATTCTTCCTCTTCCCCGGCAAGTACTACGACTGGCCCGACCTCGAGCGCATGGCGCGCCGCGCCGCCGATCACGGCTGGCATCTGCAGCTGCAATTCGACGGTCGCGCGATCCCCGACTACCTGTCGCGGCTTCTCGCGCTGCCCTGCGAGATGGTCATCGACCACAATGCGCGTTTCGTCGAGCCGGTGCAGACGGACCATCCGTCCTTCGCGGCGCTGCTGCGCCTGCTCGACAGCGGGCGTTGCTGGGTCAAATGCTCCGCGATGTACGACACGTCCAAACTCGGCCCTCCGCTCTATCCGGACGTCGCGCCGATCGCGCGCGCGATCATCCGTCACGCGCCGGAGCGCGTGGTCTGGGCCAGCAACTGGCCGCATCCGAACAATTTCCCGAAACCGGACGACGCGATGCTGCTCGACACGCTGATCGACTACGCACCCGACGAGGCGACAAGGCGGCAGATCCTGGTCGACAATCCCGCCCGCCTCTACCATTTCGGCTGACGCAACACCGGAGACCTCGGACATGAAGCTGTTCTATTCGCCTGGCGCCTGCTCGCTCTCGCCCCATATCGTCCTGCGCGAGGCGGGCGTCGATGTCGCGCTCGAGCGCGTCGATCTCAAGTCGAAGAAGACCGAGCACGGCGCCGATTTCACGACTGTCAATCCCAAGGGTCAGGTGCCGACGCTGCAGCTCAACACCGGCGAGATACTGACCGAGGGGCCGGTGATCGTGCAGTA
>CAIOSQ010000362.1 GCA_903860935.1 uncultured Rhodospirillales bacterium
AATCCCCCACCAGCCTCAAGGCGACGCTTCGCGTGCTCCAGCTCAATCACCGCCACGAACTCGAGGAGTGTCTCAAGCGCGAGTTCCGGCTCGTCCAGCGCTGCATGGTCGGACATGACTTCTACGAAGGCATCCGCGCCGTGCTCGTCGACAAGGATCACGCGCCGGCGTGGCAGCCGGCGCGCCTCGACGATGTCTCGGACGAGGCGATCGAGGCGATGTTCGCGCCGCTCGACACCGGCGAGCTCGACTTCGCCCATTGAACTGCCGCGGGCACGGCACCCGCGCAAAGCATAAGGAGCACGTCATGCGTGTGGCATTCATCGGTCTCGGCAACATGGGGGCGCCGATGGCGCGCAACCTGATCAAGTCCGGGCACGAGGTGACGGGCTTCGACGTCGCCGGGACCAATCTCGCCGGACTTGTCGCGGCAGGCGGAACCGCAGCGCCGAGCCTCGCCGCGGCTGCGGCAGGGGCAGAAGCCGTGATCACGATGCTGCCGGCGGGCAAACAGGTGCGCGATGTCTATTTCGGCGCGGACGGCCTCGTGGCCCGGTGCGCGCCTGGAACACTGCTCGTCGATTGCTCCACGATCGATGTCGCCACCGCCCGTGAGGTCGAGGCCGCGTCCCGTCTGGCCGGACATGAATTCATCGATGCTCCGGTTTCCGGCGGGACCGGCGGGGCCGAGGCCGGGACCCTGACCTTCATGTGCGGCGGGGCCGATGTGGCTTTCGCGCGGGCCCAGGGTCTGCTGTCGGGGATGGGGCGGACGATCGTCCATGCCGGTGGTCCAGGGACCGGCCAGGCGGCGAAGATCTGCAACAACATGATCCTCGGGGTATCGATGATCGCCGTGGGCGAGGCCTTCAATCTGGCGGATGCGCTTGGCCTGGATGCCGATAAACTCTTTGAAATCGCTTCAAAATCTTCCGGTCAGTGCTGGTCTTTGACATCGTATTGCCCGGTTCCCGGGCCGGTGCCGGCGAGCCCTGCCAATCGCGACTACGCGCCGGGGTTCACCGGGGCGATGATGCTGAAGGATCTGAAACTGGCGCAGGAAGCCGCGCACGGCGCAGGGGTGTCGACGCCGCTCGGTGCCGTGGCGCAGACGCTGTTCGCGCTTTACGCCCGCGGCGGTCATGCGAGCGACGATTTCTCGGGCATCATCCGGCTTCTCGCGGGGCAAGGCGCGCCGCGGCAGCAATGACGGGATGGCTTTAGTCGGCGGATCAGGTCATTATCGTGACGAATCGCACATCAATGGACGTGGCGAGATGAAGAAGTTGTACTTGGATACTATCGCCCTGGTTGAGCGGCTTCACCGGAATTTCTTGGAAGTGGTGAAGCTCGAGATCGACAAGATCGGTATTCGCGACATCAACAACGTCCAAGCGCTGATCCTCTACAACATCGGCCGGGAGGAGATGACCGTCGGCGAATTGACGTTGCGCGGTTGCTACCTTGGTTCGAACGTATCGTACAACCTGAAGAAACTCATCGAGCAGGGGTATATCGCCCAGGCGCGTTCGCCCCATGACCGGCGGACCATCCGTATCAAGTTGACGGAAACCGGCCTGGATTTGCATGCCAAACTCGACGCGATCTTCGAGGGGCATGCACATAATCTCGACAAGTCCATGCCGATCGACAGACTTGCCGACGCATGCGAGGCGATGCGCAATATCGATCGGTTCTGGGGTTTGCAGCGCAGCTGACGCTCCGCGCTTCGCACGCCACGCCGGTCTGTCTCACGCAACGAGAGAAGCCGTCACGTCCATGGGGCGCCGGGTCCCCATCTGGTGGACCCGGACCCCGTCTGCTGCCGGGTCAGCCGAAAGCCTGCAACCCGGTCTGCGCGCGCCCGAGAATGAGCGCGTGAACGTCATGCGTTCCCTCGTAGGTGTTGACCGTCTCGAGGTTCATGAGGTGCCGCATGACATGATACTCGTCCATGATCCCGTTGCCGCCGTGCATGTCACGCGCCATGCGCGCGATGTCGAGCGCCTTGCCGCATGAGTTGCGCTTGATGAGACTGATCGTCTCCGGGGCGAGGCGGCCTTCGTCGAGCAACCGCCCAGCGCGGAGGCACGCCTGCAGCCCGATCGCGATTTCCGTTTGCATGTCCGCCAGCTTCTTCTGGACCAGCTGGGTCGCCGCGAGGGGGCGGTTGAACATCTTGCGCTCGAGCGTATAGCCGCGCGCCGCGTGCCAGCAGAACTCGGCGGCGCCGAGCGCCCCCCAGGCGATCCCGTAGCGCGCGCGATTGAGGCAGCCGAACGGCCCCTTCAATCCCTTGACGTTCGGGAGCAGCGCGTCGTCGCCGACCTCGACATCGTCCATGACGATCTCGCCGGTGACGGAGGCCCGCAGCGACAGCTTGCCCTCGATCTTGGGGGCCGACAGGCCTTTCATGCCCTTCTCGAGTACGAAGCCGCGGATGTCTCCGGCGTCATCCTTGGCCCAGACGACGAATACGTCGGCGATCGGCGAGTTGGAGATCCACATCTTGGCGCCCTGGATGACGTAGCCGCCATCGACCTTGCGCGCGCGGGTCCGCATTCCGGCGGGATCCGATCCCGCGTCCGGCTCGGTCAGGCCGAAGCAACCGATCCATTCGCCCGTGGCGAGCCGGGGCAGGTATTTCTGCCGCTGGGCTTCGGTTCCGTAGGCGTGGATGGGGTGCATGACCAGCGAGGATTGCACCGACATCATCGACCGGTACCCCGAATCGATGCGCTCGACTTCCCGGGCGACGAGCCCGTAGCAGACGTAATTGACGCCGGGGCACCCGTAGCCCTCGATCGTCGAGCCGAGGAAGCCCATCTCGCCCATCTCGCGGAAGATGCCGGGATCGGTCTTCTCCTCGTTGAACGCCGCCTTCACGCGCGGCATCAATTTTTCCTGGCAGAACTGACGGGCGGCGTCGCGGATCATCCGCTCGTCCTCGCTCAACTCGTCTTCGAGCAGGAACGGATCCTGCCAGACGAATTCGGGGCGCGCGGTCTTCGCGACGGGGGCTTTGGCGACGGCGGGTTCAGCATTCATGGCGGTGCACTCCTCGCAGGCGGACGCTATAT
>CAIOSQ010000363.1 GCA_903860935.1 uncultured Rhodospirillales bacterium
CACCGGCTTTGGTTGTCTGGATCCGATTTTTGGTGCCGGAATTCATCGGGCAGCGGTGTCGGGCGATCTGGCGTCGCGCGTGCGGTCGGCTGCGCCGTCGCTGGAAAGACTGGAACATTCGCGCTGGCACGGCGTTTGCGAAGATCTGCCCGACGGCCACCGACCGCCGGCGGCGTAGCGGCCGCGCATCTCACGCGGAGGACAGCGATGACACGCACGACAGGACTGATCCATGCAGCGGCGCTCACCGGCGCGCTGGTTTCGGCGGGTACGGCCATGGCATCGACCGAGGCCGAGAAGGAGGCGGCGATCGCCAATGGCCTCGCCTGGCTCGCGACGACGCAGGCGGCGAATGGAAGCTGGTGCGGATCCGGCTTCTGTGCCGCCGACACGGCGGCCGCGCTGCTCGCCTTCACCGAGCAGAAATACAAGCCCGGCGGCTGGGGCGCCGCGAATTATTCGACCAATGTGAGCAACGCGCTCAATTTCATCCTCAAGGACGCGTCGACGATCGCCGTCCCGAACAACCGGGGCGACGGCAACAATCCGAACATCAGCGGCAGCGGGGTCGGATATATCTGGGGCGGCGGCGAGTCCACCTATGTCACCGGCCTCGTCCTGCCGGCACTGGCGCGCGCGACGGCGGGGATCAACGGCATCACGCCGGCCACGGTCATCGGCGGGACCGGCAATCCGGCGGTGGATGGGCGGACCTATGGCCAGGTGATCCAGGACACGGTCGCGACCTTCGCCACGGGTCAGACCCGCGTCGACAACGCATCCTGGCCGGGCGCGCGGGGCGGCTGGCGCTACACGCCCGGAGACGGTCAGTCGGACGGCTCCACCGCGCAATGGCCGGCGATCGGGATGCTTTTCGCCCAGGCGGTCCCCGGCATCACGGTTCCCAACTTCGTGAAGACCGAGCTCAAATTCTGGATGGACTACATCCAGAACGCCAATGGCGGCGTCGGCTACGACGCGCCGACCAGCCTCGTCAACGAATCGAAGACGGGCGGGCTCCTGGTCCAGACCGCCTTCACCGGTTATGCCGGCTCGGTCTCCGGGCCCGGCGACAACAGCGACAAGGCCGGCGCGATCGCCTTCCTCGACGCGCGCTGGGACACCACCGCGAACAGCACCTGGGACGGCAATTTCGGCCATCCCTACGCGATGTGGTCGATCTACAAGGGCCTGGAATCCACGATCGGACTGACGGGATCCCAGATCTCCAACTTCTTCTACGATCCCGCCGCCCGGGTGAAGGACGATCCCGCCGATGTCTGGAACTGGTGGGAGGATTACAGCCAGTACCTCGTCCAGACCCAGAACCCGGATGGCAGCTGGGGCGGCTATTCCTATTGGACCGGCGCCATGGCCGCGGCCTGGAATATCAACATCCTGAACGCGACGGAGATTCCCAAAGGCAACGACGTGCCGGAGCCCGCCACCCTCGCGTTGCTCGCGGCCGGTCTCGCCGGTCTCGCCAACCTCCGCCGCCGCCAGGCGCGCTGAGGCACGGGCGCGCGGCGCCTGCGCCCCCCGGATCCGGTCCAGCGACCCGGATCCGGGGGGCTTCGCGTCAACGCCAGGGTCCCACAGCCAGGGCGCCACTGCGGAGGGCTGCGGCCAAAGGTTGTCGCAGCCGGATCGGCTGACGCATTATCGGGGCAACGAGAACATCCTTCCCCCCAAGGAGCGTCATCCATGACCCACCCCCATCCGTCGCGCCGCCGCGCGCTGCGCCTTGCCGCCCTCGTCGCCACGGCGCTGTCGGCCACTGCCCTGCCGGTGGCCGCGCAAGCCCAGGACCTGTCGATCGGGCTCAGCGGCAACGTCACGTCGATGGACCCCCATTTCCACAACCTGTCGCCGAACAGCAACGTGGCGGCGCATGTCTATGACCGCCTCGTCCATCATGACGAGCGCCAGCGCATGGGGCCCGGCCTCGCGCTGTCCTGGACGGCGATCGACGACTTGACCTGGGAATTCAAGCTGCGCCCCGGCGTGCGTTTCCATGACGGCAGCGAATTCGGCGCCGAGGACGTCGTCGCGACGCTCAAGCGCGTGCCGTGGGTGCCCAACTCGCCCTCGCCCTTCACCCTCTACACGCGCGCGATCGTCGCGACCGAGATCGTCGATCCGCTGACCATCCGCTTCAAGACCCGCGCGCCGTGGCCGCTTCTGCCCAACGACCTCGCGACGGTCGCGATC
>CAIOSQ010000364.1 GCA_903860935.1 uncultured Rhodospirillales bacterium
CCCGCGCCGGGACGGCCGTCCTGCCGTGGTTCAGCGCTGCATGAACGCGTCGAAGCGCTTCACCATCTCGTCGTTGTTCTTCACCCACCAGTCGACGTCGAGGGTGAAGCCCTTGCCGACGTTCTGCGGGGAGTTGGGGAGCCCCGCGGCCATCTCCGGCGTGATGATGCCGGTGTCGTAGCCCTTGCTGTTGGCCGGGGCGTAGTTGATGTACTTGGAGATCGAGGCCTGCGCGTCCGGGCGCATCATGATCGCGAGCGCCTTCATCGCGAGGTCCTTGTTGGGCGCGCCCTTCGGCATCATCCATGCGTCGGAGACGAGCATCTGCTGGTCGAAGGTGATGGCTAGCGGGCCACCGCGGCCCTCCTTGTCGGCCATCGCGGCCTGGATGCGGCCGTTCCAAGCGCCGACCATCTCGACCTCGCCGTCCTGCAGCACCTGCACCGACTGCGCGCCCGAGGCCCACCACACGACGACATGGGGCTTCAGGCTCTCGAGCTTGCGGAAGGCGCGGTCGACGTCGAGCGGATAGAGCTTGTCCATCGGCACGCCGTCGGCGATCAGCGCCGCCTCGAGGCTGTAGATCGGATGCCGGCGCATCGACCTGCCGCCCGGGAAGTCCTTGACGTTCCAGAACGCGTCCCAGCCCCTGGGCTGCTTGTCGCCGAAGGGCTTCTTGCGCCAGCCGATCGCGACCGAATAGACGATCTGCGACATGCAGTGGTCGGACTTGAGCTCCTTCGGGACGCCGGGATCCGCGACGATCGCCGGGTCGAGCTTCTCGAGCCTGCCCTCCCTCTCGAGCAGCGCACAGGTGTAGTAGCCCTGCGTCGTCAGGTCCCAGGTCGGCTTGCCGGAGGCGACCTGGGCGCGCACGTCGGCGATGCCCTGGGTGGTCTCTTCCTTGATGGTGATGCCGAGTTCCTTCTCGACGAGGTTGAACCATGCCTCGCGCTGCGCCTTCTGGAAGGCACCGCCCCAGGACGAGATGGTGATCGATTTCTGCTGCGCCGAAGCGATTTCGCCGCCGAGTGCCGCGAGACAGGTCGCTGCCATCAGCAGCCAGGAACGCGCTTTCATGCTTGCTTCTCCCGAAGATTGCGGCAGGTCCGCCCGTGCGGCCAAACCGATATCGTCACTGGAGCGCGATTGCGTCAAACTCGTCAAGGTTTACCGGCAGGGGGGAGACGGCCATGGCGTTGCATTTCGAGCGCACGGAGTTTGCCGCGCGCGTGTCCGCGGCGCGCGCGGCGATGAAGCGCGAGGATCTCGCGGCGATCCTGCTCTTCTCGCAGGAGAGTCTTTTCTACCTCACCGGTTTCGACACCAGCGGCTTCGTCTTCTTCCAGTGCGCGGTGCTGACCGCGGACGAGGGGCCTGTGACGCTGCTCACGCGCCGGCCCGATCTGGAGCAGGCGCGCCGGACCTCGACCATCGAGGACATCCGCATCTGGTACGACGCGGAAGGCGCCGATCCCTCGATCGATCTGCTCGCGATCCTGGAGGAGAAGAGATTGCTGGGCGCGCGGATCGGCATCGAACTGCGCAGCTTCGGCCTCACCGCCGACAAATACGAACTCGTGCGCCAGCGCTTCGCGGGCCGCGTCGCGCTGACCGACGCCTCGGCGCTGGTCCGGTCGCTGCGCCTCGTGAAATCGCCAGCCGAGCTCGCCTATGTGCGGCGCGCGGCGGAGCTGGCCGATGACGCGCTCGAGGCGATGCTCGCCGCCGCGCGCCCCGGTGCCTTCGAGGGCGACATCGCCGCAGCCGGCAGCGTGCCGATCCTGTCCGGCGGCGGCGATCCGGCGCCCTCGGGCCCGGTGCTGGGCTCCGGCGAGCGGGCGCTGCTGATCCGCAGCGCCACCGGGTTCCGCCATCTCGATCCGGTCGACCAGCTGACGATGGAGTTCGCGGCGAGCTACCGGCATTACTGCGTCTGTCTGATGCGCACCATCGCGATCGGCCGCGCCGATCCGCGCCAGCGCCGGATGTTCGAGGTGACGCGCGACGCGCTGCAGGCCATGACCGAGGCGGCGCGGCCGGGCCGGCCGATCGGCGAGATCGACGATGCGCATCGTCGCGTCTACGACCAGTCCGGCTACGGGGCCGCGCGCATGTCGGCCTGCGGCTATTCGCTGGGCGCGCTCTACCGGCCGACCTGGATGGACGTGCCGCCGATGATCTATTCGGGCAATCCGCTGCCGCTGCGCGCGGGCATGGTCCTGTTCCTGCACGCCATTCTGATCGACGCGCCCAACGGTCTCGCGATGTCGCTCGGGCACACGATCGAGATCGCGGCCGATGGCGCCGCGGTGCTGAGCCGACTGACGCCGGAGTTCGTGCTGCGCGCGTGAGACGCCGGCCAGGGACCGGGCGCGTTCAGACCGCGCGCCCGGCCATCAGCCCTTCGTAGACGGCCTCCTCGGCGCTGCGCGGCGAGAGGCAGTCGCCGGCGAGGTGCATCTCGATTCCGAGCGGCGCGAGTTCGTCCTCGAGCGTCGTCGCGGGCTCCTGGCCAGCGGCGACGACCACGGTGTCGACGCCGTCGCAGACGATCGGTTCGCCTGTCACGATATGGCCGAGCCAGGCGCTGTCACTGTCGACGCCGTGGAGCCGCGCATAGGGGATCACCTGCACGCCCAGCCGGTGCAGTTTTCCGGCCCAGTGGTCGCGGTGATACATCTGCAGGTACTGGCCGGCATGGGTGCCGTTGACCGCGAGCCGGACCTGATGGCCGTTGCGGGCCAGAAATTCGGCCACGCCCATCCCGACCCAGTCGCAGCGCCAATCGGCGACCAGCACGCGGGAGCCGGGATTGGCCTCCGCCGTCAGCACGCTCCAGGCGTCGACGACATGCGCGTCCGCGCGCCCCTCGATCTCGGGCGCGAAGGGCCGTCCGCCGGTCGCGACGACGATGGCGTCTGGCGCGATCTGCGCGACCAGCGCCGCGTCGACGCGGGTCCGCAACCGGATCTCGACTCCGGCGCGGGCGAGTTCGCCCTCGAGATTGGAGATCAGTCCGCCGAACTCGGCGCGCTCCGGCAGGCGTTGCGCGAGCAGCACCTGGCCGCCGAGCCGTGGGCCCGCCTCGCAGAGCACGACCGCGTGGCCGCGCGCGGCGGCCGTCACCGCGGCCTTCATGCCGGCTGGACCGCCACCGGCGACCAGGATGCGCCGCCGGTGCGCGGCGGGCGCCGGTGTCGGCAGCTTGAGTTCCCGCCCGGTCTCCGGGGTCTGGATGCAGGTGATCGAATAGCCCTGGTGGAAATGCCCGATGCAGCCCTGGTTGCAGCCGATACAGGCGCGGATCTCGTCGAGGCGTCCGGCGCGCGCCTTGGCGGGCATCTCGGGGTCGGCGATCATCGCGCGCGTCATGCCGCACATGTCGGCCTGTCCGGCGGCGATGATCCGTTCGGCCTGCTGCGGCTGGTTGATGCGCCCGGCGACGAAGACGGGAAGACCGATCGCGGCGCGGATGGCGCCCGCCTTGGGCGCGACATAGCCGTGCGGGATCTCCATCGGCGGCACGACATGGACCGAGCCGCCGAGCCCGGCCATCGAGCCCAGCGTCGTGTTCACGTAGTCGACGAGACCGCGTGCGGCGAGCGCCTTGCAGATCTCCAGGATCTCGGCCGCATCGAGGCCGTCGGCTTCGACCTCCTCGGCGGAGATGCGGATGCCGAGCACGCGCGCGTCGCCGATGCGGCGGCGCACCTCCTCCAGCACCTCGACGAGGAAGCGCATGCGCCCCTCGCGGTCGCCGCCATAGCGATCGGTGCGGCGGTTGCTGCGCGGATTGAGGAATTGCGCGATCAGCAACCCGAGGCTGGCGATCACCTCGATGCCGTCATATCCAGCCTCGGCGAGGCGCCGCGCGCCTTGGCCATAGGCCTCCACCAATTCGCCGATCAGCGCCTCGGGAAGCGCGCGCGGCATCGTCTGGAAGCGGTCATCGGGCAGGGCCGAGGGCGCGTAGGCGACGCCGCGCAGCCCGCCCTGGACGCGACGCGACAGGCGTCCGGCATGGGACAACTGGCCGAAGAGCTTCGCGCCATGGGCATGGACAGCGTCGGCGAGGCTGCGGAAGGCGGGGATGCAATCGTCGCTGGCGACCACGATCTCGGGCGCCTCGGTGATCGTCGTCGCGTGGAAGCGCGCGGCCTCGGTGATGATCAGGCCGGCGCCGCCGCGCGCCCGCGCCGCGTGATAGGCGATGAAATCCGGCGTCGGAAGACCGCCGCGCGCCAGATAGGTCTGGTGTCCGGTGGAGAGGATCCGGTTCCGGATCTCGACATCGCGCAGCTTCAGCGGCGCGAACAGATGTGCGAACCCCGTCATGTCGTCCCCAACCCCTCCGGCACCCCGAGACGGGATGCCCTCGTCTTGTCATACTTCGCCAAAATGCGGTTCGATTCCAGGGAGGATGCCACCATGACCCAGAACGCCGCCATGCCCGGCGGCGAAGACATGTCGTCCCGCCACGCGCCGCTTTCGCTCGCCACGCATGCCAGGATCGACGCGGCGGTCCTGACCAGCGTGCTCGTGTCTCCTTGGCTTTTCGGTTTCTCCGCGCATCGCGGCGCCACGATCATGGCGGTGGCGAGCTTCGTCGCCGGTCTCGCCGTACTGGCGAACACGCTGCTGACGCGCCCAATTCCCGGCTGACGGCGCTTGCGCGGCGCGAGGTCGCGAGCCCGCGCGTGCGCGTCAGGCGAGCCCGAGACCATCCTTTACGGGAACGCCATCCTTCATGATCAGGGCCATGTGCTTTCCCTGGTCCTGGAGCAGCCCCAGGTCGCTCAGCGGGTCGCCATCGACGACGAGCAGATCGGCGAGATGTCCTTCGGCGACCCGGCCGAGCCGACCGTCCATGCGCACGACCTCGGCGCCGATGACGGTGGCGCTGCGGATGATCTCGGCGGGCGACAGCACCTCGGCGCGCACCAGGAATTCCTCGGCCTGATACTGCTTGGGCGCACGGAACAGGTCCGTCCCGAAGGCCATCTTGACGCCGGCGCGCCGCGCGATCTCCAGCGAGCGGGTGCCGACGGCCAGGACCTGCCGCGCCTTCTCGATATGGAGGTCGGAGACCCCGACTTCCTTGCCGTGCACGACGATGCGCCGATAGACGATCAGCGTGGGAACGAGATAGGCGCCGTGCGTCGCCATGATGCGCGCCGCGGTTTCGTCGAGGAAATTGCCGTGCTCGATCGTACGCACGCCGAGTTCGACCGCCCGCGAGATCGCATCCGCGGTATAGGCATGCGCCATCACGTATTTATGTGCGCGGCGCGCCTCGTCGACGGCGGCCTCGATTTCCGCAGTGGAGTACTGGACGTAATCGATCGGATCGGCGGGAGACGACACGCCGCCCGAGGCCATGATCTTGATCTGGTCGGCGCCGCGCCGCAATTCCTCGCGCACCGCGCGCCTGACATGATCGACGCCGTCCGCGATGGAGCGCATCGTCGATTCCTGGGTGCAGGCGCATGCGACGCAGAAATCGGCCTGGTTGCGGGAATCGACATGGCCGCCGGTCTGGCTGATCGGCCGTCCGGCAACGAACAGGCGTGGCCCGACGAAGAGCCCGGCCTCGATCGCCTGCCGGTACCCCATGTCGGCACCGCCGGCATCGCGGATCGTGGTGAAGCCGCGCATCAGCGTCTCGCGCAGGATCTTCGCCGCCTTGGCCGCGAGCATCGCCGGAAAGATCGATGGATAGGCCGTCATCCCGTCGGCGCAGATATGGACATGGCAATCGATCAGGCCCGGCATCAGCGTCCGCCCGCCGAGATCGACGACCCGCGCACCCGGCACATCGATCCGCCCTTCGCGCACGGCCTTGATCATGTTCCCGGAAATCAGGACATCACGACCGCCGCGCAGTTCACCGGCATCGACGTCGAGCAGGGCGAAATTGGTGAAGACGATATCGGTCATGGTCGTCCCGTACGGATCGCAGATGGAGCCGTCGCATCCCGCTCCGGGTTTCCCGGTCGTCCCGGCGCCCCGACGACGACCACACGCGGCGCGACACGACCGCATGGCGCGTCATAGCATGGGCATGGTTTCGACGGGGGAGAGTCTGTCATGCGCGCGCGTATCGGATCAAAACTGGGGCTGTTTTTCATGGCGACGCTGTTCGCCTGGTCCGTCCAGGCGCGGGAGCTTCGTCTCGCGATCGAGACCGAACCGGCGATCGATCCGCATTTCCTGTTCGCCACGACGAACACGGCGGTGTCGCGCCACATCTTCGACGCGGTGACCAGCCGTGACGAGGATCTGCAGCCGCGACCGGGCCTTGCCGAATCCTGGCGCCTTGTCGATCCGCTCACCTGGGAATTCAAGCTGCGCGCCGGCGTGACCTTCCATGACGGCTCGCCGCTCACGGCCGAGGACGTCGTCTTCTCGATCGCGCGCATCGGCGCGTTGCCGAACAATCCGAACCCCTACACGCCCCTGACGCGATCGATCGACAAGGCAGAGGCGGTCGAGCCGTTGCTGCTGCGCATCCGCACGAAATTTCCGGATGCGATCCTGCCCAACCAGCTCGCGGGTGTCTTCGTGGTCTCGCGCAACGCGGCACGCGACGCGCAGCCCTCCGATTTCCGCTCCGGAAAGGCGGCGATCGGCACCGGCCCCTATCGCTTCGCCGCGTGGAAGCCCGGCGATCGGCTCGACCTGGTCCGCAACGAGGCCTATTGGGGCGGCGCACAGCCCTGGGAGCGCGTGAGCCTGCGCATCATCGCGAACGATGCCGCGCGCACGGTCAGCCTGCGCAGCAACGAGATCGACGTCGTGGGCAATCTGAACCCCGCCCATGTCGAGACGCTCGCGAAGGATCCGGCGGTCCGGATCTTCAAGCGGCCGTCCGACCGCGTCGTCTATCTGATCCTCGACGTGGCGCGCGAGACGACGCCGATGGCGACCGATCGCGCGGGACAGGTGCTGGCGAAGAACCCGCTGCGCGACCAGCGCGTGCGCCAGGCCATGTCGATGGCGATCAATCGCGACGCCATCGCCGAACGCGTGATGGATGGCTTCGCCCTTCCGGCGCATCAGCTCGTCCCCGCCGGCATCACCGGCCATGCCGCGGCCCTGCCGAAACTCCCCTTCGATGTCCAGGGTGCGCGTCGGCTCCTCGCCGATGCCGGGTATCCGGATGGGTTCGGTCTGACCCTCAACGGGCCGAACGATCGCTATCTCAACGATGCGAAGACGCTCGAGGCGATGGGCCAGATGCTGTCGCGCATCGGCCTGCAGGTGAAGATCGTGAGCGAGCCCTGGAACGTCTACTTCCCGAAAGCACGCGTGACGCCGAACCTCGAAGGCCTGCCCTATTCGGCGATGCTGGTCGGCTGGGGCCATTCCGTCGGTGACACGTCCGGATTGCTGACCACGGTTCTCCATTCCTTCGACACGCAGCGGCGCTTCGGCTCGGGCAATCGTTCGGGCTACAGGGATGCGGCCTTCGATCAGGCGATCCAGGACGCCGTCGCCGAGATGGAGCCGGAGGCGCGACGCCGCAAGCTGGAAGCCGTGATGGCGACCGCGACCCATGATCTGACGACGATCCCGCTCTACAACAACTTCGTCGTCATGGCGGCGCGCACCGGGTTTTCCGTGACACCGCGCATGGACGACGAGGTCCTGGCGATGTCGGTGCAACCGGCGCGCTGAAGCCGCGGCGATGCGTAACGATCCATCGGGATGGCAAGCATCGGGCCAGCCGGCCGGGCGGTCGGCGCGCCCGGTCCTTCGGGCGTCCGGCGCCTGCGCATCTGTCCAGGAACGACCGACGTGATCCTCACGATCTGCGCGGGCCAGCCGCGCCAGCGCCTCGTCCATCTGCCCACGCCGCTCGAGGAGGCGCCGACGCTCTCGGCCGAGCTCGGCATCGATCTGCTGATCAAGCGTGAGGATCTGGCCGGGCTCTGCGTCGGAGGAAACAAGTCGCGGCTGATGGAATTCGCGCTCGGCGCGCTGCGCGCGCGCGGGGTCGACACGCTGGTCGCGCATGCCGCCGACCAGTCCAACAAGCTGCGCGACATTGCGGCGGCCGCGGCGCGTAGCGGCATGCGCGCGGTGCTTCTGGTTCCCGGGACGACGCCGCGCGACGGCACGCCGCTTCAGGGCAACCGGCTGCTGTTCGATCTTCTCGGCGCCGAGGTGCGTGTGGTCGGCACCGGCCTCGACGACGCGGCCGTGCTGGCCGCGGAGGAGGCCGTGCGCGACGAGCTGGAGCGGGCCGGGCGTCGCGTCGCCATCCTCGATCGGCGCCTGGAGTACGGCGCCGATGCGACCATCGCCTATGTCGACGCCGCGGAGGAACTGCACGGCCAGCTGCTGGCGCGTGGACGGGGTGCTGCCAGCGCCGTGTTCATCGCCGCGGGAGCCGGCATGACCGCCTCCGGGCTCGCGCTCGGCCTCAAGCATCTGGGTGCGCCGGCGCGTGTCCATGGCGTGTGTATCGCGCGACCGGCCACGGCGATGGCGGGCGAAGTCGTTGCACATGCGGCGCGTGCCGCCGCACGTCTGGGAATCGAAACGAGGCTCGCACCGGGCGATGTCGCGCTGGAGGATGACGTCCTCGCGCCCGGCTACGGGATCGTGACGCCCGAGCTGCGCGACGTCGTACGCCGCGTCGCCCGCGCCCAGGGGCTGATCCTCGATCCCGTCTACAACGCCAAGGTGGCGCTGTGCCTGTTGCGTCGCGTCGCGACGGGCGCGATCGCGCGCGGTGCGACCGTGGTCCTGGTTAATACCGGCGGCGCGCCAGCGATCTACGCCCACGCCGCCGAACTCGCCGAGGCACCGGCCTGAGAAGCGGCAGGACGGATAGCGGAGCCGGAGGCTGCCTGGTCGCGCGTGGAGAACAGGATCCTGCGGGGCCGACCCCGCCTCAGCGCTCGTGCAGGATGTTCGGGATCGTGCTCAGCCTTTCGGGCGGGCCGTCGCGCACGACGAAGGTCTGGCCGATGCCGGCGGCAAGGCCGGTCGAGGAATCGGGCACCATGATATGGACGAACAGCACCATGCCCGCGCGCATCGGCAGCGTGTTGCCCGAATAGATCATCGGCGGCACGTCCATCCAGGTGGGGCGGAACGTGGCGCCCAGCGAATAGCCGCAGGCGCCGTAGCGCGCCTTGGCGAAGCCGGCGCCGTCGAGGACGCGGCGATGGATATCGTCGAGCGTGCCGAGGGCGCGGCCCGGCCGCGCGGCGTCGAGGATCTCGTCGAAGGCCGCGGCCGCGACCTTGACCATGTCGCGCTGACGCGGGTCGACCGCACCGATCGCGACCGTATGCTCGATGCAGACATGGTAGCGGCAATAGCTGGCGCCCAGCTCGACCATCAACTGGTCGCGCGCCTCCAGCCGCCGCGGCGCGCCGATGCCGCGGCCGAACAGCGCGCGCGGCCCTGAATTCACCAGCGGACCGCCCGCGGGCATGTCGCCGCCACCGGCGAGCATGGCGGCCACGCCCGCCGCCGTCACGCGGCTGTCGAGATCGCCCGGCTTCGTCGCCGCGAGCATCGCATGGATCGCCGCGTCGGCCAGTTCGCCGGCCTTGCGGACATAGGCGAGTTCGGCCGGCGACTTGACGAGGCGCTGGGTCCGCACGATGTCCGATCCGTCGACAAGCGTGCAGACCCCGGCGAGTTCGGCTTCGACCGCGCGGCCATTGGCACCGGTCAGTCCGTAGGTCGCGAACTCGACGGCGATCGTCTCGCCGCGCAGCCCCAGCTCCTCGAGGATTGCACGCAATTCGCGCTCGGGGCGCACATCCTCGGCGTTCAGCCAGATGCGGATGTCGTCGTAGAGCGAGCAGGTCTCGGCTTGGCGCTGGTCGGGCCGCCGCGTGAGCAGCACGGTGGGCCGGTCGTCGGCGGTCACGATACCCGCCTGGAAGAAGACGTAGCCGGCGGTGTCGAAGCCGGTCAGGTAGTTGTGGCTTTCCTGCGCGAA
>CAIOSQ010000365.1 GCA_903860935.1 uncultured Rhodospirillales bacterium
CACGCGGCCATAGGTCGGCGTCTCGAAGATGATCAGGTCCTGATGCTCGGTCTGCTCGCGGAAGAGGACCTTCGTGATCTCGAAGGTCTGCCGAACATGCGGAAAGAGCTTTTCCTGGAACCAGTCACCGGAACCGAGGCCGGCGGGCGCCGGCCCCGCGCTCACGCCAGGACCCCGCGCTTCTGCTCGGACACCTGGATGGTGCCGGGCTGGAAGGCCTGGCGCAGGACTGGGATCGATTTATACGGATCCGCAGCGCCGCACATGAACAGGTCAAGTGCGGCATAACCGCGCTCGGGCCATGTGTGGATCGAGATGTGGCTCTCGGCCAGGACCGCGACGCCAGAGAGGCCGGCGCCGGGACCGAAATGATGGAGATGGATGTGCAGAAGCGTGGCGCCGGAGACCTCGACGCATTCGCGTAGGGCACGATCCGTCAGGTCGAGATCGCCGAGATTGGTCGCGTTCCAGAGTTCGACCAGGAGATGAACGCCGGCAAACTTGATGCCGTTGCGTTCGATGAAATGGTCTTTTTGAACGACGTCGCCGGCCATCTGGTCACCGGAGATATGATGCGCGGCCGCCTGCGTGGACGCGGAGACAGGCTGTATCGGCAGAGCCTCCGCCGTTCCGGCGGATTGCGCCGTCGGGGACTCGCCGCGACGACCACCAGGGAGCACTCCCAGCTTCGTGACATTGCCCATCTCTAGTCCATCATCCTCCAAGAGTCGCCGGTGACGGCAACGCTGTTTTCGGGAGGGGTCTTTTGGGACCAACCCCCCTGGGATGCAAGCGAAAACTGCCCCCAGATCAGGCGCGCGCCGGGTCGTGTTCAGAGATCTTCATCATCGAGACCGTCAAGCGACGCGCCGCCTGCCGTCGCGGCATGGAGAAGTCCAGGCGCCTGGCTCAGCCAATGATCGGCATAGAAACGCGCGGTCTTCAGCTTCCGTGCCGCGAAAGCATCGTCCGCCGATGCGGTGATGCGATCGAGTGCCGCAGCTGCGCCGATCGCGAGGACATGCCCGCCGGCCACGAGGCCGAACAAACGCAGATAGATCGATGCACCCGCCGCGGCCTCGCGCGGTGCCGCCATCTGCTGGGCGACCATCGCGGCCGTCGCGGTGCGCAGGGCCGCTGCTCCCTGGGACAGGCGCAGGGCTATCGCATGCGCTTGACCTTCCGGCCGCGCGGCAAGCGCCGCCGCGGTCGCGTCGATCTCGTCGAGCAGCGCGATCGCCGCCGCGCCGCGGTCGCGGCCGAGCTTGCGGAACACGAGATCGTTGGCCTGGATGCCGTTCGTCCCCTCGTAGATCGGCAGGATGCGCGCGTCCCGGTAGTGCTGGGCTGCGCCCGTTTCCTCGATGAACCCCATCCCGCCATGGACCTGCACGCCCAGCGAGGCGATCTCGACACCGAGATCGGTGGCCCAGGATTTGACGACGGGGATCAGCAGATCGACGCGCGCCTGATGCAGGGCCCGCGCGGCGGGATCGGGATGTTGCCGCGCGAGGTCAAGTTCGACTGCGGCGCTGTAGGTCAGGCCGCGCGCGGCTTCCGTTCCGCTGCGCATCGTCAGCAACATCCGGCGTATGTCGGGATGCCGGGCGATCGGCACGGGTGCGGAACTTTGGGCGCCGATTTCGCGACCCTGGACGCGGTTCAGCGCATAGGAGCGCGCCTGCTGGTAGGCGCGCTCGCAGATTGCGACGCCCTGGAGCCCGACGGCGAGACGCGCGTTGTTCATCATCGTGAACATGTATTCGAGGCCGCGATTTTCCTCGCCGACCAGTTCGCCGATCGCACCGCCATCGTCGCCATAGGCCATGACACAGGTCGGAGAGGCGTGGATGCCGAGTTTGTTCTCGAGGCTCACGACCCGCACGTCGTTGCGCGCTCCAGGCTGTCCATCCGGTCCGACGAGGAATTTCGGCACGATGAACAGCGAGATCCCGCGCGATCCCGATGGTGCATCGGGGGTGCGCGCAAGCACCATGTGGATCACGTTCTCGGTCAGGTCGTGATCGCCGTAGGTGATGTAGATCTTCTGCCCGGTGATCCTGTAGCGCTGGCCGTCGCGCACCGCACGCGTGCGCAGCGCGCCGACATCCGAACCTGCGTGAGGTTCGGTCAGGTTCATCGTGCCGGTCCAGGTGCCGGCGATCATGTGGGGCAGGTAGGTCGCCTTTTGCGCCGCGCTGCCGTGCGCCTGCAGCAGGTCGGTGGCGCCCGCGGTCAGGAGCGGACACAGCGCGAAGGAGAGGTTCGCCGATTCCCACATTTCATGGACCGCGGTCGCCAGGGACCATGGAAGCCCCTGGCCGCCATGTTCCGGATCGAAGGGCAGGGCGTTCCAGCCGCCCGCCACGAAGGCGTCATAGGCAGCCCGCCAACCCGGCGGCGTGCGAACAATGCCATTATCCAGCCTGGATCCGGTTCGGTCGCCGACATGGTTGAGCGGCGCGATGCGGTCACGCGCGAGCTTGCCGGCCTCCGACAGGATCTGCTCGATTGTCTCCGCGTCGATCGCTTCGGTGCCGATGGCGCGGAGCCGGTCGATCCCGGCCACGGATTCCAGGGCGAAGCGCATCTCCTCGAGGGGCGGCACATAGCTCATCAGAGGACCTTCCCGGGATTGAGGAGGTTGCGCGGATCCAGCGTACGCTTGAGAAGTCGCATCGTCTCGAGGGCGAGCGATGGTTTGTAATGCGCGAGTTCGTCCCGCCGCAGCAGGCCGATGCCATGCTCGGCAGAGATCGAGCCACCCATGTCCACGACGATGTCGTGCACGACCCGATTGATGCGCGCCATCTCCGTGTGGAAGCCGCTCGGGTCGCCGCCGCGCGGCGGAAGAAGGTTGAAATGAATGTTGCCGTCGCCGGCATGTCCGAACGCGACGATGCGGGCGTCGGGCAGCGCCGCGCGGCAGGCGGGGATTGCGCGCTCGAGGAATTCGGGCACGCGGCTGACGGTCACGGCGATGTCGTGGCGGATCGGCACGCCCTCGTGCTTCTGGGCCTCGGCCATGTCCTCGCGGATCTTCCAGAAGGCCTGACGCTGGGCGTGGCTTTCGGCGAGAGCCGCGTCGATGACCAGGCCGTCCTCCATGGCCTGACCGAGAACGCGCTCGACCGCGTCACGCAGTCCGGTGCTGCCCTCCGCACCAAAGGATTCCGTCAGGACATACCAGTCGTGGCGCTGCGCAAGCGGGTCGCTGTTGCCGGCAACGTTGGCGTAGACGAGATCCAGTATGGCGCGATCGATGAGTTCGAAGGCAGTCACGGCATCGCCGGTGCCCGCGCGCATCCGGGACAGGAGTTCGATCGCCGCCGACGGATCGCGCACGGCGATGAACGCGGTCTCGATCGCGCGTGGCCGTGGGAAAAGTTTGAGGACGGCCGCCGTGATGATGCCAAGCGTACCCTCGGCGCCGATGAACAGATGCTTGAGGTCGTAGCCGGTGTTGTCCTTGCGCAGTCCAGTGAGGCCGCTCCAGATCTCGCCATTCGGGAGCACGACCTCGAGCCCGAGCACGAGATCGCGCGCCATGCCGTAGCGCAGCACCTGGATCCCGCCGGCGTTGGTAGAAAGATTGCCGCCGATCTGGCAGCTCCCCTCCGCCGCGAGGCTCAGCGGGAAGAACCGGTCGGCGTCCTCCGCCGCCTTCTGGATGGACTTCAGGACGCAGCCTGCCTCCACCGTGATCGTGAAGTCGAGCGCGTCGAGGCGGCGCACCGCGTTCATCCGCTCGAGCGACAGGAGGATGCAGCGCGTGTCTCCCGGCCGCGGGACCGATCCGCCGACGAGGCCAGTATTGCCGCCCTGCGGAATGACCGCGATCCCCGCCAGGGCGCAGACCCGCATGCAGCCCGCGACCTCCGCCGTCGTAGCCGGTCGCGCCACGAGCAGGGCCGGGCCGCGATAGGCGCCGCGCCAGTCGACCAGATAGCGCGCCATCGCGCCGGTATCCTCGAGATAGCCTTTCGGCCCGAGGATCTCCTTGAGTTGGACGATGGCTTCGAGGTCGGTCATGCGACGCGGTCCCTTGCGGACGGTGTTGGGGTGGACGAGTGGCGATGTTACCGGGGCGCGGCGGCCCTTTCGAGCCGATCGTTGATCGCGAGACCGAGGCCGCGGTGCGGGATCGGCGCCACCGCGATCGCCGTCACGCCGGCGCGATCGAGCGACCTGAGCATTGCGAAAAGATTGGCCGCCGCCTCGGCGAGGTTGCGCTGCGGACTGAGATCGAGGGCTGGCGTTTCGATCCCGGCCGGAACGCCGCCAAAGGCAAGAAACGCCTCGCCCGGGCCCGGGTGGCGGACACCGAGCCTGACGCGGGCGCGCGGCGCGTAATGGCTCGCGAGCTGGCCCGGCGAGAGCCGCGCGCCATCGCCGTTCTCCGGACGGATGCGCCGCAGCGTCTGGCCGAGCACCCGCTCGATCGCCGATTTCGCGATGCCACCTGGGCGGAGGAGCGCAGGCTTCGGCGATGTCAGATCCACCACCGTGGACTCGACGCCGACCCGGCATGAACCGCCATCGAGGACAAGCGCGACACGGCGCCCGAGATCGCGTCTGACATGGGCTGCGCTCGTCGGGCTTACACGGCCCGAGCGGTTGGCGCTCGGCGCGACGACTGGCGTGCCGCAGGCGCGCAGCAGGGCGAGCGCGACTGGGTGGTCGGGCACGCGCATCGCAAGCGACGGCAGGCCGGCCGAGGCGAGCCAGGACACCGGACAGCCGCGGCGGCGCGGCAGAACGATCGTCAGCGGACCCGGCCAGAAGGCCTTGGCAAGCGCAAGGGCGCGATCGTCGAAGCGCACCAGTCTTCGCGCGTCCCGCGTGGTCGGGACATGCACGATCAGCGGGTTGAAGCGCGGCCGCCCCTTGGCAGCGTAGATCGCCGCCACCGCCGCGTCGCTGGTCGCGTCGGCCCCGAGGCCGTAGACCGTCTCGGTCGGAAAGGCGACCAGATCCCCTTGCCGCAGCAGGGTTGCGGCGCGGTCGATCGCGTCTTTTTCGACGGGAAGATCCTGCGGTCGGCTCATGCCAAGCCGCTTACCATGGAGCGGCGCTGCGCCAAACCCTCATCAGATGTGGGCGAGGAGCGGGACGCGGTTGTCGCGGGGATGGTAGGTTCGTCCTCAAGGCGCAAGAAACCGGAGTCGGCATGGCCGCGATACTCACGCTGGCGCAGCGCAAAGGCGGCGCCGGCAAGACCACGCTGGCGATCCATCTTGCCGTCGGTTGGCGGCGGGCCGGTCGTCGCGTCGCGATGATCGATGTCGATCCCCAAGGCTCGCTGGCGCAGTGGGCGGAACTCCGCCGGGCCGCGCTGGAAAAGCCCGAGGAGGGATTCTCCGTCACCGCGGTTTCCGGCTGGCGGCTTGTGCGTGAACTGGATCGCGCGAAGCGGGAGGCCGATTTCGTGATCGTCGATTCACCGCCCCATGCGGAGCTGGATTCGCGCGCCGCGATCCGCGCGGCGGATCTCGTCGTGGTGCCGGTGCAGCCATCGCCCCTCGATGCCTGGGCGACGCGCGCGACGCTCGAGGCGGCGCGCGCCGAGAAGCGCCCCGCGCTCCTGGTTCTGAACCGCGTCGTTCCGCGCGCGCGCCTCACGCAGGAGATCGCTGCGGAGCTTGCGGCTGGCGCGGCGCGGCTGGCGACGTCGAGCCTCGGCAGCCGCACGGCCTTCGCCGCCAGCATCGCCGCTGGCACGGGGGTGGAGGATTACGAGCCGGGCAGCGCGGCGGCAGGAGAGATCATCCATCTGCGCGCCGAGATCGAGGCGATCCTGGCCGAGCGACGCGACTGACCCGCGATGACCGCACCCGCACCCGGCGTGAGCACACGCTCGATCATCGCACTCGGCGCTGCCAGCTTCATGTCGTCGGCGACGATCCGCGTCGGCGACCCCTTGATTCCGCAGATCGCAGATGATTTCGGGGTCGGAATCGCGGCCGCCGCGATCGTCTCGACAGCTTTCGCGCTCGCCTATGGCGTGTGCCAGCTGATCCACGGCCCCCTAGGCGATCGCTTCGGCAAGTTGCGGATGATCGTGCTGGCCACGGCCCTGTCTGGCTTCGGCACCGCGAGTGTCGCCTGGGCCGACTCCCTGACCGCGGTCGGCGTGCTGCGCTTCCTCAGCGGCGTCACCGCCTCGGCGATCATTCCGCTTTCCATGGCGCATATCGGCGACGTGGTTCCCTATGAGCAGCGCCAGGAGACGCTCGCGCGCTTTCTGTTCGGGCAGATCCTCGGCTCGGTGTTTGGCCAGGTGGTCGGCGGCGTTCTTGGAGAGTTCCTCCATTGGCGCGCGATTTTCCTCGTTCTGTCGGCGCTGTTCTTCGTGGCGGCGCTGGTGATCCTCGTCGAGTACCGCTCTGGCCGAACCCCCGACCGGCGCAGCGCCGTCGACCTCTCGCCTGGCGCGCTGCTCCGCCGCTATGCGGGTCTGCTTGCGCGTCCGCATGTCCGCCTCGTGCTCGCGACAGTGTTTCTCGAGGCGGTGCTGTTCTACGGGGCTTTCAGCTTCTTCGCAGCCTATCTGATCGACGCCTTCGCGCTGGACTATGCACGCAGCGGGCTCGTGATCGCCGTCTTCGGCGCTGGCGGTCTGGCCTATGCGGTGTCGGCGCGCCGTCTGCTGCCCGTGCTGGGAGAGCGCGGCTTCGCGCTCTGCGGCGGCGGGCTTCTTTGCCTGTCCTTCCTTCTGGCGCCGGTCGCTGCGCCCTATGCCGGTTTCATGGGGGTCGTGTTCCTTTCCGGACTTGGGTTCTACGTGCTTCATACGACGCTGCAGACGAACGCGACCCAGATGGCCCCCGAGGCCCGGGGGTCAGCCGTCGCGATCTTCGCGTCGAGCCTGTTCCTCGGAACATCGCTCGGCGTCGCCGCGGGCGGCATGCTGATCGAGGCGGTCGGCTACGCGCCGGTGTTCGTGGGGTGTGGCGTCGGATTGCTCGCGCTCGGAATCGGTTTCAACCTCAAACTTGCGCGGCGTCGCTGACGGCGTCGGGGGTCAGCGACCGCGGGCGATGAAGTCAGGGTTTCGGAACCCTGGCTTGCCGTAGGCGAGGCGTTTTCCGGAGAGGGTTACGACGCTGCCGCCGGCCTGTTCGAGGATGGCCTGGCCAGCGCAGCTGTCCCATTCGCTGGTTGGTCCGAAGCGCGGATAGAGATCTGCCTCGCCGGCGGCGAGCACGGCGAATTTGAGAGCGCTGCCGAGGATGCGACGTTGCGCGACGGCGTGATCCTCGAGGAACGCATCGACGGCCGGCATGTTGCCGTGGCTCCTGCTCGCGACGACGATCACGCCTGACGGCGGCACGGCGCGCGCGATGAGTGGCGCGCGTGGACCGTCGCCGCGGGTCCGGAAGGCGGCGCCCCGGCCGTCGCTGCACCAGACCTCGTCCAGGACCGGACCGTGCAGCAGGCCGAAGACAGGATGGAAATCCTCGACGAGGCCGATATTCACCGCGAATTCGCCATTTCGTGCGACGAATTCCTTCGTTCCATCCAGCGGATCCACCAGCCAGAAGCGCCGAGGCACCTCACCGGGAGGGAATGGGGTGTGACCGGCTGCGATCTGCTCTTCGGAGACCACGGGAATGCCCGGTGTCAGTCGCGCCAGTCCAGCGAGGATCACCGCCTCCGAGGCCTCGTCGGCATCGGTGACCGGAGACCCGTCGCGTTTCGCGCGCGCCGCAGCGCCCGGGCCATAATGAACGAGGGCCGCCTTGCCGGCGGCCCTCGCGAGGTCGATCAGCGGCGCGACGAGCGCGCCGAGGTCGGGCGATGAGGTCATTCGGCCGCTTGCTTGCGCGTCCCGCCGGCGATCACCCGCCATACCTTCTCGGGGGTGGCCGGCATGTCGATATGCGTGATGCCAAAGGACTCGAGCGCGTCGACGACCGCGTTGATGACGGCTGGCGGAGCGCCGATCGCGCCGGCCTCGCCGCAGCCTTTCACGCCCAGCGGGTTCGCCTTGGTCGGGCAGGCCTCCGTGTAGGAGAACGCGATCGACGGGACGCTGCCTGCGCGGGGCATGCAGTAATCCATGAACGAACCCGTCAGGAGTTGGCCGGTCTCGGGATCGTAGGTTGCACCCTCGAACAGTGCCTGTCCGATACCCTGTGCGGTTCCGCCATGCACCTGTCCTGCGAGGAGGAGGGGGTTGATCACCTTTCCGAAATCATCGGTGATCGTGTAGCGCACGACTTCGGCGACACCCGTCGCCTGGTCGATCTCGACCTCGCAGACATGCGCGCCGTTCGGATAGGTCGCGGCCGCCGGGTTCATGTTCGAGGTTTCATCGAGCCCCGGCGAAAGCCCCGGCGGGATCTTCGACATGTCGAACGCGGCCTGCGCCACTTCGTGGAAGGTCTTCGACTTGTCGGTCCCGACGACGGTGAACTTGCCGTCGGCAAAGTCGATATCGGCTTCCGCAGCCTCGAGCATCTGCGCCGCGAATTTCTTGCCCTTCGCGACGATGCGGTCGCACGCCCACCAGATGGCGCTGCCGCCCACGGATGTCGCACGGCTGCCGCCGGTACCACCAGGATACACGGCGAGATCGGTGTCGCCCTGCACGACGCGGACATTCTCGAAGGCAACCCCGAGCTTTTCGGCGACGATCTGCGCATAGGCGGTCTCGTGGCCCTGGCCGTTCGACTGGTTGCCGATCAGCACCGTCGCGCCCCCGGCGGAGTCGATGCGCACCTGGGCGGATTCGTCCGGCGCACCGCCGCAGACCTCGATGTAGTAGGACAGGCCCATGCCGCGGAGCTTGCCGCGACGCGCAGATTCGGCCTTGCGGGCGGGGAATCCGCCCCAGTCGGCGGCCTTCATTCCGGTGGCCATGGTGGTCGCGAAATCGCCGGAATCGTAGGTCTGGCCCATCGGGGTCTTGTAGGGCATCTGCTCCGGACGCACGAAGTTGCGGCGCCGCAATTCGTCCGGCGCGACACCGAGTTCGCGCGCGGCCTTGTCCACGAGGCGCTCGATGAGATACGCGGCCTCGGGACGGCCCGCACCGCGATAGGCGTCGACGGGCGACGTGTTCGTATAGACGCCCTTCACGTTGCACCACGCAGCCGGGAAGGCGTAGCAGCCCGGCACCATCCACGCGAACAGGTCGGTCGGGATGAAGGGGCCGTAATGGGACAGGTAGGATCCAAGGTTGGCGAGGCTGAAGACGCGAATCCCGAGGAAGCGGTTGTCCTTGTCGACCGCCAGTTCGGCGCGCGTCTTGTGGTCGCGCCCATGGGTGTCGGCGAGGAAGGCCTCACCGCGCTCTCCGGTCCACTTGACGGCGCGTCCGAGCATGCGGGCGGCGAAGAGAACCGGAACGTATTCACAGAAGAGGAAGATTTTCATCCCGAAGCCGCCGCCGACATCGGGCGTCACGACGCGGATGCGGTTCTCCGGGATCTTGAAGATGTAGCTGGCGAGCGCCTTGCGCAGGCCGGATCCGCCCTGGCTCGACACCGTCAATTGCAGTCTTCCGTCAGGGGTCACCTCGCCGATGGCGTTGCGCGGTTCCATCGAATTGGGGATCAGACGGTTGTTCACGAAGTCCATGGTCACGACGCGATGGGCCTTGGCGAAGGCGTCGGCCGTCGCGGCCTCGTCACCGAGGCCCCAGTCGAAGACCTGGTTGTCCTTCGCGAAGTCCCAGACTTGCGGCGCGTCCGGCCGCGCGGAGGCCTCGATGTCCGTGGTCGCGGGCAGGGGCGTCCAGTCGATGTCGATCAGTTCGGCGGCATCCTTTGCCTCGGCGAGCGTTTCGGCGACGACCATCGCGACCGCATCGCCGACGAAGCGCGCGCGGCCGACGGCAAGCGCCGGACGCGGCGGCATCTTCATGCTTGATCCGTCGCGGTTCTTCAGCGGAACCATGCACGGAACATTGCCGATGCCTGCTGCCTGGAGATCGGCACCGGTGACGACCGCGAGGACGCCCGGTGCCTCCTTGGCCTTCGCGGTGTCGATCCGCGTGAAGCTTGCGTGGGCGTGGGGCGAACGCACGAAATAGGCCTGGGCCTGGCGCTTCACCTGGATGTCGTCGGTGTAGCGACCATTGCCTGTCAGCAGGCGCGGATCCTCGACCCGTTTCACCGACTGTCCGACGCCGAACTTCACCATGGCTTCCATCCCTGCATGTCTCGATGAGAAGGCCTGATTAGAGCGAGGCTTGGGCGCGCTTGGCAAGAGCGCCAGCGCGGTGAGTGCTTGATCCCCTTCCGGCGACGCGGGTATTGGGGGATCCCATGTGCGGACGCTATCTGCTCGTGTCTCCGATCGAAGCTCTTCGCCGGCTCTTCGCGGTCGATTCCGCCGGGATCAACCTGGCGCCGCGATGGAACATCGCGCCGACGACGGCCTGCCTCGTCCTCCGGCGTTCCGCAAATGGCAGCAGGCGGTTCGACATGCTGCGGTGGGGGCTGGTTCCGTCCTGGGCGCGCGATACCGGCGGCGCGTCGCGCATGATCAATGCGCGTGGCGAGACGGTCGCGGACAAGCCGGCCTATCGCGAGGCGCTCCGGCGCCGGCGCTGTCTCGTGCCGGCCGATGGGTTCTATGAATGGCCCGAGACCGGCGACGACCGGCGACCGGTTCTGTTTCGGCGCGCGGATCGCGAAGCTTTCGTCTTCGCCGGGCTCTGGGAGACGTGGAGCCCTCCGGACGGCAGTGATCCGCTGTCGAGTTTCACGATCGTGAACACGGCGGCGCAGGGGGCCATGCGGGCCTACCATCACCGGGTCCCGATCGTCCTCGACGCCGCGGCGCAGGCGATATGGCTGGACCCCGATGCGGATCCGATGCCCATCGTGCGCGCTGTGCCATTCGAGGATTTCGCGGCGACACGCGTGGGATCCCGGGTGAACAACGTCCGTAACGACGATGCGGAGTGCGCCGCTCCCGCGGGGGCAGCGGAGCCTGTGCGCGAGCGTCCGGCGCGACGGGGCGGCGATCCTCGCCAGGAAAGCCTGTTCTGAAACCTGAATGCCGCGCAGGCCATGCGAGGGTTGACCTTTGGCGCGCCGACGCCAAATTTGCGCGGCTTTCCGAGGGGAGCCCCAGGTGGGGCTGAGACGTTCGCACGGGGCTGCTTTTGGGTAGCCCGCCGCGCCGACCCTTCGAACCTGATCCGGATCATGCCGGCGAAGGGACGGGAGGGCGCGCGGAGACCGCGACGGTCCTTTGCGCGCCAGAGCCTCGCGTCCTGGCCGGAAACGCGAGAGGCAAACATGCGCGCAGTCGCTCTCATCATCGCAATCCTGATGGCCAGCCTGACGGGTTTCGCATCGGCGGACGCTCAGACGCGCCTTGTCGTCTACACCACGCTCGAGCAGGAGTTCCTGGATGGCTTCCGCAAGGCGTTCGAGGCCGACAACCCCGATATCGGGCTCGATTTCCTGCGCGATTCGACGGGCGTCATCACGGCGCGACTGCAGGCCGAAAAGGCGACCCCGCGCGCCGATGCGATCTGGGGCCTCGCGGTGACGTCGACGATGGTGCTGGACGCCGAAGGCATCCTGGAGCCCTACCGGCCCGCCGACTTCGCATCTCTGCGCGCGGAGTTCCGCGATCCGCGTTCGAACCCGACCTGGTTCGGGATGGAGGCATGGTCTGCTGCCGTGTGCTTCAACACGATCGAAGCCACGAAGCTCGGATTGCAGCCGCCGCGACGCTGGGAGGATTTGACGCGGCCGGAGTTCAAAGGGCGTGTGCTGATGCCGAACCCCGCGTCGTCAGGGACCGGGTTCTTTCATGTCGCCGGCTGGATCCAGATGATGGGCGAGGAAAAGGCCTGGGCGTTCATGGACAGGCTCCACGAGAATATCGCCGCTTATGTGCATTCCGGGTCCAAGCCATGCCGTGATGCGGCGACCGGGGAGTTCCCGGTTGGGATCGCCTACGAACTGCTCGGCGCACAGTTGCGCACGCGTGGCGCGCCGATCGACACGCTGATCATGACCGATGGCGGCGGATGGGACATGGATGCCTTCGCGATTATCCGCGGTTCCCGCAACCTCGCCGCCGCGCGACGGCTGGCCGACTGGGCTGCGAGCCGCAAGGCGAACGAGATGTATGCCGCCTTCGCGACCCAGGTCGCCTGGCCGGGGATCGAGAACCGTATGCCGAACTATCCCGCTGGTGTCGCCGAATCGCTCATCCGGAATGATTTCGCATGGGCGGCCGCCAATCGCGCGCGGATTCTCGGGGAATGGGCCAGGCGCTACGACGTCAAGAGCGCGCCGCGCTGAGAACCATCCGTCGGGCGTGGCCGACGGGCGATGGCTGCGCTAGGTTTCGGCGCATGAGGTTCGTTTCCACGCAAGAACTCGTCGCTGGCCTCGCGCCCGGCGATTTGATCGCCATCCCGCCGGATTACTCCGGCGTTTCGATGGCCGCGACCCGCGCGCTGCTGCGCGCGGGCTCCGACGAATTGCGCCTGATCGCCGTGCCGACATCTGGGCTGCAGGCCGAACTCCTGATCGGGGTCGGCCGTGTCGCCGAACTCGAGGCGGCTGCGGTATCGCTGGGCGAGGCGGGACCCGCGCCGCGCTTCGCGGATGCGGTACGCAACCGTCGCATCCGGATGCGCGACACGACCTGTCCGGCCGTGCATGCGGCATTGCAGGCAGCGGAGAAGGGGATCCCGTTCATGCCCCTGCGCGGTCTTCTTGGAACCGACATCCTGGCGCATCGTGACGACTGGCGGGTCGTTCCGAACCCCTTCACGAAGGCGGATGATCCGATCGTCCTTCTGCCTGCCATCGCGCCGGACGTCGCCCTGTTCCATGCCCCCAGGGCCGATCGGGACGGCAATGTCTGGATCGGGCGGCGCCGCGAGCTTGCGACAATGGCGCATGCATCGCGCCGCAGCCTCGTGACGGTGGAAGAGGTGGTGGAGGGATCGCTGCTGGCGCATGAAGAGAGCGCGGCCGGTGTTCTGCCCGCAATGTATGTCGAGGCGATCGCCGTCGCGCCGCGCGGCGCCTGGCCGTTGGGATGCCAGGATCTCTACGATGCCGACGATGTCGAACTCGCTCGCTACGCCGCGGCGGCGCGTAGCGCCGACGGGTTCGCGGCATGGCTCGAGATGTTTCTCGGCCGAACCGAGGTGCTGGCATGAGCCGCGACGCGCAGGCGGCGCGGCGGCGCGAGGCCATGCTGGCGGCTATCCTTCGCCGCCTTGAGGGATGCCGGACGATCGCTGTCGGTGCGTCGTCGCCGTTGCCCGGAACGGCCGCGTTGCTGGCGCGCGCCAAATGGGGCGCGCGCGTTCTGATGCTCGGAAGCCGCCGCCATAACAGCTTCACCGATGGCGGTCGCGAATTGTTCGATATCGCGGCTCAGGGACGTCTTGACGCGTTTTTTCTGTCGGGCGGGCAGATCGATGGAAGCGCGAACATCAACCTGCTTGGCATCGGCAGCTACCCTGACGGTTTGATACAGCGCTTTCCCGGATCCTTCGGGTCCGCCTATCTGTATTTCGTGGTGCCAAAGGTGATCCTGTTCCGCGAGGAGCATGAGCGCCGGACCCTACCCGAGCGGGTCGACGTGGTGAGTGCGCCGGGGACGTCGCCTGCGCATGTGCACCGGCCCGGTGGACCGGTGGCCCTGGTCACGGGGCGCTGCGTGTTCGGGTTCGACCGGAGCGCCGGACGCTTCTCCCTCGAGAGCCTGCATCCTGGAGAAGACGCCGGGAGCCTGCGCGCGGCGACCGGTTTCGACTACGATGCGCGGGACGACGCGCCGGTCACCGAGGGCCTGAGCGAAGCCGACCATGCGCTGATCCGTGACCGCGTGGCCGACGAGATCGCGGAAACCTATCCCCGTTTCGCCGCAACCCTGCGGCCGACGTGACCTTAGCCGCAGCAACGATGCCGAGAGAGAGCGATCGCATGGAAGCCTCCCAGTCCACGTCCACGGGTGCCCTCGCAGGGCTGCGCGTCATCGACCTGACGCGCGTGCTTGGCGGACCCTACGGCACCCAGATCCTCGCCGATCACGGTGCGGATGTGATCAAGATCGAGCCTCCGCAAGGCGACGAGGTCCGCGACTGGGGCCCGCCGTTCCGCGACGGAACGGCGTCGTATTTCGTCGGCGTGAACCGCAACAAGCGGATGGCCGCCCTCGACCTCGCGCGGCCAGAGGCGCGCGAGGTGCTGATGCGGTTGCTCGCGACGGCGGACGTGCTGATCCACAATTTCAAGACCGGCACGCTGGAAAAATGGGGGATCGGCTACGAAGAGGTCCTCAAGCAACGCTTTCCGAAGCTGATCTACTGCCACATCACCGGTTTCGGTGCCGATGGACCCTATGGCGGGCTTCCCGGCTACGATGCGGCCGTGCAGGCCATGGCCGGCCTCATGAGCATCAACGGCTCGCCGCAGACCGGGCCGATGCGCATGGGGACGCCCCTCGTCGATCTCGGGATGGGCATGAACGCTGTCATCGGCATTCTCCTGGCGCTGCATCACCGGCACAATACGGGCCTCGGGCAGTCCCTGGACATCACACTCTACGATTCGGCGGTGAGCCTCCTGCATCCGCAGGGTGCCAATTATCTGATGTCCGGAAAGGTGCCGCAGCTGATCGGCAACGCGCATCCGAACATCAGCCCCTATGACAGCTTCCGCTGCGGCGAGCGCTGGATCTTCCTCGCGGTCGGCAACGATCGCCAGTTCCGCCGGATGTGCGAGATGATGGGCGCGCCGCATTTGGCCGACGATCCGCGCTTTACCGACAACGCGAAGCGCGTCGCCAACCGCGACACGCTGCGCGCCGAGCTTGAACATCTCTTCGCGGACAAGGATGCCGTCGCGCTGGCCGACGAACTGGCCCGCGGCGGCGTTCCCGCCGGGGCGGTCATGAATGTCGGGGAGGTGATGCACCACCCTCACACGAAGCAGCGCGACATGCTGCTCGAGGATGGCGAGTACCGCGGCACCGGAATCCCGGTGAAGATGTCGGACAGCAAGCCTGGGTTGCGTTGGCCGCCACGTGGGTTCAATGCAGATGGAGCCGAGATCCTGCGTGAAGCGGGCTATTCGGACGGCGAGATCGCGGCGCTGCAGGACAGCGGTGTATCCCCGGTGCGGCGGCGCAAGGGCGGCGGCGAATGACCGCCGAACTGGTCAATCTGCGGCGCGTACGGAAGGCCATGGCCCGCGACGCGGACGCCCGTGTGGCCGCGGCCAATCGCGCGCGGTTCGGCCAGCCGAAGACCGAGCGCGACGCGGCTCGCCTCGAGGCTGGCCGCGCGGCGCGTGCGCTTGACGGCAACCGGATCTCCGAAGACGGCGACGGGAAAGGTTAGAGCCATGGCACGGAAACTTCATTTCTCGGAAGACGAACTCGCCGATCGCCGGGCGCGGGCCTGCCGCGCCATGCAGGCGGCCGGGCTTGATGGCGTGCTGTGCTTCCGCCAGGAAAGCATGTTCTGGCTGACGGGCTACGACACGTTCGGATTCGTCTTTTTCCAATGCCTTTATCTCGGTGCCGATGGTCGGATGACATTGCTGACCCGGGCGCCGGACAGGCTCCAGGCGGCACAGACCTCGGTCATCGACGATGTGCGCATCTGGGTGGATGGACCGGATGCCGCGCCGGCGACGGAACTCCGTGCGATCCTGGAGGCGCAGGGCTGCCGTGGACGGCGCCTCGGCGTCGAATGGGAGGCGTATGGGTTGACGGCCCGCAACGGCCAACGCTTGGCAGCCGCGCTCGACGGCGTCTGCGTCCTCTCGGATGCCTCGGATCTCGTGTCCCGTCTTCGGGTGGTGAAAAGTCCGGCGGAACTCGCCTATGTCCGCCGCGCCGCGGAGTTGGCGGACGCCGCGCTGGCGGCTGGACGCGCCGTGGCGGGGCCTGGCGCCGACGAGGGTGCGATCCTCGCGGCGATGCAGGCGGAGGTGTTGCGCGGCGGCGGCGACGAGCCTGCCAACGAGCAGATCATCGGCTCCGGCCCGCACGCGCTGCTGTGCCGGACGCATACAGGCCGGCGGGTGCTGGACGCTCGGGACATGCTTACGATCGAGTTCGCTGGCGCCTATCGGCACTACCACGCGGCGTTCATGCGGACGCTTGCCATCGGCACGCCCGATCCGCGGCTTGTCGACATGCACAAGGCCAGCGTCGACGCGCTGCATGCCTGCGAGGACGCGCTGCGCCCGGGACGTCCGATCAGCGAGGTCTTCGACGCCCATTCCCGTGTGCTCGACGCCGCGGGGTACCGGGATATGCGGATGAATGCCTGCGGCTATTCGCTCGGCACCACCTTCGCGCCGAACTGGATGGACTGGCCGATGTTCTACAGCGGACAGCCTTACGTCGCCGAGGCGGGCAACGTCTTCTTCATTCACATCATCGTCTTCGACGCCGCTGCCGGTCTCGCCATGACACTCGGCCGTACAAGCGAAGTGACACCGCAAGGTGCGCACCCGCTGTCGACGGCGTCCCTCGAATTCAGGATCTGACTGCTTCGGGATCTGACTGCGTCGTCATTTGCGGCAGGGAAGGCGATGGTGGGCGCTACTGGGATTGAACCAGTGACCCCCGCCGTGTGAAAGCGGTGCTCTGCCGCTGAGCTAAGCGCCCATCGCCAACGTACTCGGCCGGCGGATATAAGGTCGGGGATCGACGAGTGTCAAGAAACGCCGTGCGGTCATGCGGCGCGACGGTGCCGACGATCAGGTCGGCTTCTAGAGGAGGCCCCGCCATGCGCCTTTCCCCTGCCGCTATCGCCGCGCCGATCTGGCTCGCGCTATCCTTCGGTGCGCTGGCTCAGGAGCGAAGCCTCACGGCGGCGTACGACATCTACACCGGGGGGCTCCAGATCGTCGAACTCGACGTCGCTCTCGGGATCGATGCGTCGGCCTACGGCATCGAGGCGAGACTGCGGACACGCGGCTTCTACGCGACGTTGTTCTCGTGGGAGCAGATCAACCGTGTGGAGGGTCGAATCGCCGCAACTGGCGTCGCGCCGCAGCGTTTCGAGCAACGCGGTCGGTTTCGTGGCCAGCAGCGGAGCGTCGACATCGCCTATCGCGGCGGGATGCTGGAGGATGTCCGCGTACACCCGACGGGCGACGACGACTACGATCGCGAGGTCCTTCCGGTCGAGACCGTCCGCGCAGACCTCGATCCATTGAGCGGGATCGTGCTGCTTACGCTGCGGCTCGAAAAAGGCGGGGATTGCTCCGGCGGATACGACGGGTTTGACGGCCGGCGGCGCTTTCGAATCGATTTGACGGATGCCGGAAGCGAGGCGGTGGAGGTCGGCGGGCGCCCGCCGCGCACAGCGCGGATATGCGATTTCGTCTACCGTCAGATCGGCGGATACGCGCGGCGCGTCTCCTGGGGACCGGACAGGCAGCGCGAACCCCGCCTGGGGCGATTCTGGCTGGCCGAGGCGCTGCCGGGTGCTCCGGTAATCCCCGTTCGCATGGAGATGGACAATTCATGGGGGCGCATGATCGCGCATCTGCGCAGCGCCGCCATAGGGCGTTGACGGGCAGGCGGGTTCAGGCGCGGTCGATCAGGTCGAGCAGGTCGGTCATCCGGTCGATCACATGGTCGGCGCCGATGTCGCGCGCCGGGATCGCGGTATAACCGAAACTGACCAGGGCCACGGGCAGACCTGCCGCGCGCGCCGCCGCATGGTCCACAGGGGAATCCCCGACGAAGAGCGCGGCGCCGGGATGGCCGCCAAGTCCTGCAAGGCAGCGCAGCACAGGGTCTGGCGCCGGCTTGCGCACGCCATCGCCGCCGACGACGGACGTGAAATACCGCGCGAGATCGAGCGCCTCGAGGATCCGGGCGGTGGCCCGGTCGGGCTTGTTGGTGCACACCCCGAGGGCGAGGCCACGCTGCGCGAGCGCCCCGAGGGTTTCGATGACGCCGGGAAAGGGGCGCGTTTGGCGTGTGAGCCGGTCTTCGTACCGAGCGACAAAATCCGGAACGAGATCGTCCAGCGCCAAGGGCAGGCCGCCACGTGCCGCGAAGCCGCGTTCGACCAACCGTGCCGCCCCTTCGCCAATCATCGTCCGTCCCTCGGCGAGGCCGACAGGGGCGCGGCCATGCATCTCGAGCAGTGCGTCGAGGGCGCCGACCAGGTCGGGCGCGCTGTCGACGAGCGTGCCGTCGAGGTCGAAGAGGATGAAGTGGGCGGATTGGAAAGCGGGCGACATAAGCCGTAAGATCATGTGACTTGGACTTGCGCCGACGCTTATGGCATTGCGCCGCTCAGGAAGATACCGCAAGCGAGACCCGACCTATGCCAAGAGCGACCTCCGACCTTGCCGTGATCGTCCTGGCCGCCGGTCTCGGGACACGGATGAAATCGAAGTTGCCGAAGGTCCTGCACCGGATCGCCGGCGCGCCCATGATCGCCCATGTGATCGCGGCCGCTGCGCCGCTCAAGCCCTCGCGGGTCGTGCTGGTCGTCGGCCCGGAACCGGAGATGGCCGCCGTGGAAACGGCCGCGCGGGCCGCGGCGCCAAAGCTGTCGATCGTATCGGCGATCCAGAGCGAGCGACTCGGCACGGGGCACGCGGTCCGGCAGGCCGCGGCGGCCCTGAAGGGGCATCGCGGCGACGTGGTTGTCCTGTTCGGCGACACCCCGATGGTCAGCACGCAGACGCTGCAAAGCCTGGTCCGCACGCGTCGCCGCAGCCGGCATGCGGCGGTCGCCGCGTCGTTCCGGCCGCTCGATCGCAAACTCTTCGCGCGGCTGGTGATCGATCCGCGCGGTCGCCTCGAGCGGATCGTCGAGGCGCGGGACGCGACCGAGGCAGAGGCCCGGATAGAACTGTGCAACGCCGGGGTCATCGCCTTCGATGGGGCGGTGCTGTTCGACCTTCTCGGCCGTCTGCGCAACGAGAACGCCAAGCGCGAGTATTATCTCTTCGATACGATCGCACTGGCCTGGGCGAATGGGCACAGCTGCGGCCACGTCGAGATCCCGGTCGACGATGCGTTCGGGATCGATTCGCGGCTCGCCCTGGCTGAGGCCGAAGCCATGTTCCAGCAGCGTCTGCGGCGGCGCGCGCTCGAGGACGGGGCGACCATGGTGGCGCCTGAAACGGTATTCCTCGCGGCCGACACACGGTTGGGCCGTGATGTCGTCATCGGTCCGCATGTGGTCTTCGGGGGTGGTGTCGTTATCGGCGACGATGTCGAGATCAAGCCGTTCAGCCATCTCGAATCCTGCACCGTTTCCAGCGGCGCAACGATCGGTCCCTATGCGCGTCTGCGCCCTGGGGCGGAGATCGGCGTTGGCGTGCATATCGGCAATTTCGTCGAGATCAAGGCGGCGCGCGTCGAGGCTGGCGCGAAGATCAACCATCTTTCCTATGTCGGCGATGCGCGCATCGGCGCCAAGGCAAACATTGGCGCCGGTACGATCACCTGCAACTATGATGGCTTCGAGAAATTCCGCACCGAAATCGGCGCGGGCGCGTTCGTCGGATCCAACAGCGCGCTGGTTGCTCCGGTGAGCATCGGCGAGGACGCGACGATCGGCGCGGGTAGCGTCATCACACGCGACGTGCCTGCCGGCGCCCTCGCGGTGGCGC
The DNA here is from genome assembly GCA_903860935.1 of uncultured Rhodospirillales bacterium. Classification (GTDB taxonomy): domain Bacteria; phylum Pseudomonadota; class Alphaproteobacteria; order CACIAM-22H2; family CACIAM-22H2; genus CAIOSQ01. Next base: position 19,596 of record CAIOSQ010000365.1, read on the forward strand.
GGGGCGAGCAGCGGATGATCGAGGGCTGGTCGCGCAAGTTTCGCGGCCGGCGCACTGCGGAGCGTGCGGCGTCCAGGCCGCAGCGCGGAAAGGGCTGAACCTCATGTGCGGCATCATCGGGATCATCGGTAAGAGCGAGGCGGCACCGCTGTTGCTCGACGGCTTGAAGCGCCTGGAATACCGGGGCTACGATTCGGCCGGCATCGCGACCTTGCTAGACGGTACGATCGGGCGCCGCCGCGCCGAGGGGAAACTTTCGCGCCTCGAGGCGGTTCTGCGCGAGGCGCCGCTACCCGGCCGAACCGGCATCGGCCATACGCGCTGGGCGACGCACGGTAAGCCGAACGAGACGAACGCGCATCCCCATGCGACCCATCGCGTCGCGGTCGTGCATAACGGGATCATCGAGAACTTCGCCGAACTCAAGGCCGAACTGGTGGCGGCCGGATGCCGGTTCGTGACGGAGACCGATACAGAGGTCTTTGCGCATCTGATCACCTCCCTCCTGGATGCAGGGCATCCACCGCGCGAGGCGATGCGGCTTGCGTTGAAGCGCATTCGCGGTGCCTTCGCGCTTGCGGTGCTGGTGGCGGGCGAGGACCGGATGCTTCTGGCAGCCCGCCAGGGATCGCCGCTCGCGATCGGCTATGGCGATGGCGAGATGTTCCTGGGCTCCGACGCGTTCGCGCTCGCGCCCCTGACGCGAAAGATCGCCTATCTCGAGGACGGGGACTGGGCGGTCCTTGGTCCCGGGGGCGTCGAGATCTTCGATCGCAACGACGCGCCGGCGACGCGTCCGACGCGGGAGACGGCGTTGTCGGGGGCGCTCGTGGGCAAGGGCAACCACCGGCATTTCATGCACAAGGAGATTCACGAGCAGCCGGCGGTGGTGGGCGACACGCTGCGCGCATACATGAACCCTGCCACCCATGCCGTCGGTCTTCCCGAACTGCCCTTCGATTTCGCGACGCTGCCGCGGCTGGCGATCGTCGCCTGCGGAACCTCTTTCTACGCTGGCCAGATCGCGCGCTACTGGTTCGAACATATCGCGCGCCTCGCGGTCGACACCGACATCGCGTCGGAGTTCCGCTATCGCCGTCCGGTACTCACCCCGGGAGGCGCGGCGCTGTTCGTCTCGCAATCCGGCGAAACGATCGACACGCTGGCCGCGCTGCGCCATGCCCGAGATGAGGGGCAGAAGATCGCGGCGATCGTCAACATGCCGGAAAGCTCGATTGCCCGTGAGGCGGATGTCGTCTTCCCAACGCATGCCGGTCCGGAAATCGGGGTGGCGTCGACCAAGGCGATGGCGACGCAACTCACCGTACTCGCTTGCATCGCTCTCGCGGCGGCGAAGGCGCGCGGCACGCTCGATGCGGCTACGCACGCTCGGCTTTCGGTGGCGCTGACCGAGACGCCGGCGCGGATCGCCGAGGTGCTGGCCCATGACGACGCGATCCGCAAACTCGCCGCCGGCGTGGCGGAGGCGCGCGACGTCCTTTATCTCGGGCGCGGTGCGTCCTATCCGGTCGCGATGGAGGGTGCGCTCAAGCTCAAGGAGATCTCGTATATCCATGCCGAGGGCTATGCCGCCGGCGAGATGAAGCACGGTCCGATCGCGCTCATCGACGAGGACGTCCCGGTGATCGTTGTCGCCCCGAGCGACGAACTCTTCGAGAAGACCGCCTCGAACATGAAGGAGGTCGCGGCGCGAGGCGGACGTGTGATCCTGCTGTCGGATCGGCAGGGGATCGAACGCGCGGGCAAGCTGGCTTGGGCGTCGGTGGAACTTCCGACCGTCGATCCCTTCGTGGCGCCGATCCTCCACATCGTGCCGGTGCAGTTGCTCGCCTACCATGTCGCGGTGATAAAGGGGACGGATGTCGACCAACCGCGCAACCTCGCCAAGAGCGTGACGGTCGAATGACGGCGTCGCCAAACGCGGCTTGACGCGCCCGGGTCGCGGCATGCCAAAAATCCGGGAATGATGGCCGGCCTTCCCCTCGCCGATCTCGGTGCCTTCGCAACCCTGGCGGTGGCGTGGATCGGCTATACGCTGCTCGCCGATCATCGTTTCTCGGGGCATGGTTTGATGGGCGTCACGGCGCGACACAGGCGCCGATGGATGGAGCAGATGCTGCTCCGGGACAACCGGGTCTACGATTCCACCCTCGCGTCGCATATCGCGCGGTCGCCGAATTTCTTCGCGCAGACCTCCCTGATCATCCTCGGCGGTCTGCTCGCCGTCGTCGGCAGCGGCGACCAGGTCCTGGGGCTCGTCGCCGAGGTGCCGTTCGCGCGCCGCAACGACAGCCTTACCTGGAATGCGAAGCTCGGGGTGGAGATCCTCGTGTTCATCTACGCGTTCTTCAAGTTCACCTGGTCGATGCGGCAGTTCAACTATCTGATGATCCTGATGGGAGCCGCGCCGCCGCCGGGATCCGAAGCGATCCATGCCGCGGGACCCACGATCGTCGCGCGCGCGGCCCGCATCAGCGATATCGCGACGCGACACTTCAATTCCGGCATACGCGCGTATTATTTCGGACTGGCTGCGCTGGCGGGGTTCGTGCATCCCTGGCTGCTCGTTGGCGCGACGGTGCTGGTGATCGCGGTGCTGTGGCGCCGCGAATTCTATTCGGCGACGCTCGCCGCGCTGAAGGAGTGAAGGATGGAGTTCGACTACGACCTGTTCACCATCGGCGCCGGTTCCGGCGGCGTAGCGGCATCGCGTCGGGCCGCCGCCCATGGTGCCCGCGTCGCGATCTGCGAGGATCGGCGCGTCGGCGGGACCTGTGTGTTGCGCGGATGTGTTCCCAAGAAACTGCTCGTCTACGGCGCCCATTTCGCCGAGGAGATCGAGGATGCGCGCGGCTATGGATGGACCATCGAGGGCGCGCGCCTCGACTGGGGGCGGCTTATCGCGGCCAAGGACAGGGAACTGGACCGCCTGCACGGTATCTATGTGCGGCTCCTGGAGGGATCGAAAGTCGCGATCCACGAGGGCAGGGGGCGGATCGTCGCACCGCACACCATCGAGGTGGCGGGGCGCCGCCATACCGCGCGCCATATTCTCGTTGCGACCGGTGGTCGTCCTGTGCGGGTGGCGATACCTGGCGCGGAACTCGCGATCGATTCCGATCAGGCCCTCGACCTTCCCGCGTTGCCACGGCGGGTGGCGATCATCGGAGGTGGCTATATCGCGGTCGAGTTTGCTGGGATCTTCCGTGCGGCCGGCGCGGAGGTGACCCAGGTGATCCGTGGCGACAAGGTCTTGCGCGGCTTCGACGGGGAGTGCCGGACCCACCTGCAGGGCGAACTGGTCAAGAAGGGCATACGCATCGTGTCGGGCGCCGAACCCGCGCGCATCGACCGGGTCGATGGCGGACTGCGCCTGACCTTGATGGATGGCCAGTTCGTCGACGTCGACCAGGTGATGATGGCGACCGGCCGCAAGCCGAATACCGACGGTCTCGGCCTGGAGAGCGCGGGCGTCACGCTCAACAAGGCCGGCGCAATCGCAGTGGACCCGTTTCAGGCGACGACGGCGCCGGGAATCCACGCGATCGGCGATGTCACCGATCGTATCAATCTCACGCCCGTTGCGATCGCGGAGGGTCGGGCCTTGGCGGCGACATTGTTCGACGGCAAGCCCACGCGCATGGACCATGGCAGCGTCGCGAGCGCCGTATTCAGCCAACCGCCGCTCGCGACGGTCGGATTGGGAGAGGAGGACGCGGCGGTCCAATGCGGACCGATCGACGTCTACACTGCGCTTTTCCGGCCCATGCGGCACACCCTGACGGGGCGCGACGAAAAGACGCTCATGAAACTCGTCGTCGAGCGTGGAAGCCAGATCGTCGTCGGAGCTCACATGGTCGGCGCGGACGCACCCGAGATCATGCAAGCCCTGGCCATCGCCGTGAAGGCGCGCCTGACCAAGCAGGATTTCGATCGCACCGTCGCCGTGCATCCGACGGCGGCCGAGGAGTTCGTGCTGATGCGAGAGCCCACGCGGCGCGTGCCGGCACCGTCGTGACGCAGAGATCGAAGGAGAAAATGTCGATGTCGTTTCATTTGAGTGCGAGCGAGACCGAGCGCTATGCCCGGGACGGTTATCTTTTTCCGTACCCGGTCATGCCTGCGGCTGAGGTCGCCGCAGCGCGCGCGCGGATCGAGGCGTTCGAACGGTCGATCGGCGGTAGCCTGCCGAAGGATCTGCGGCACAAGCCGCACCTCTATTCGCGAACCGTCGACGACATCGTGCGTCGGCCGGAGATCCTCGATCGTGTCGAGAGCATCCTCGGTCCGGATATCCTGTGCTGGGAAACGGTCCTGTTCATCAAGGAGCCCCGGGATCCGGCGTTCATATCCTGGCACCAGGATGTCGCCTATTGGGGTCTCGAGCCCTACGACATCGTCACCGCCTGGGTCGCCCTGAGCCCCAGCACGCGGGCGAGCGGCTGCATGCGCGTTGTGCCCGGTTCGCATGCCGGCGAGATCGCGCCGCACAAGGACACCTTCGCCGCCAACAACATGCTGTCGCGCGGCCAGGAGATGCAGGTCGAGGTCGACGAGGCGAAGGTCGTGGATATCGTGCTTCAACCCGGCGAGATGTCGCTGCATCACGTGAAGATCGCGCATGGATCGGACCCGAACACCGCCGATGACCGGCGTATCGGCCTCGCGATCCGCTACATCCCCGCCTCTGTCCGCCAGACCATCGGCGCCAACGACACCGCGAGCCTCGTGCGCGGCGTCGATCGCTTCGGCCACTTCGAGCCGGAACCGCGCGCGACGGCGGATTTCTCCGCCGAGGGTCTCGCGGTCCAGGCGCGTCTGCGCGAGCGGCGGATGGGGATCCTGCTGCGTCCCACGGCAGCGGCGTGATGGACGCACAGAGAGGGCCGGCGTCCCCGGCGTTGCGCCGCGACTCGGGACGGAGTTAATCTCCGTCCTCCACGTCACACGCCGAAGAGTTGGACATGCCCGCGAAATGGACGCCTGAATCCTGGCGTAGCCACCCGATCCGCCAGGTTCCCGCCTATCGCGACGCCGCCGCCTTGGCGGCGGTCGAGCAGAAGCTTGGCAGCTTCCCGCCGCTGGTCTTCGCGGGCGAGGCGCGGGCTCTCAAGTCGCGTCTTGCCGATGTCGCCAACGGACGTGGTTTTCTGCTGCAGGGCGGTGATTGCGCGGAGAGCTTCGCCGAATTCTCGGCGAACAACATTCGCGACACCTTCAAGGTGTTCCTTCAGATGACCGTCGTACTGATGTACGCCGGCGGGCTGCCCGTGGTGAAGGTCGGCCGCATGGCAGGGCAGTTCGCCAAGCCGCGGTCGGCGGATACCGAGACGATCGATGGCGTCACCCTGCCGGCCTATCGCGGCGACATCATCAACGGCATCGAGTTCGAGCCGGGTGCGCGCGAACCCGACCCGCAGCGGATGATGCAGGTCTACTCGCAATCGGCATCGACGCTGAACCTGTTGCGCGCCTTCGCGCGTGGCGGTTATGCGGACCTGCACCGGGTCCATGGTTGGACGCAGGGGTTCGTGGCGAATTCGCCCGCTGCGGAGCGCTTCAGCGACATCGCGAACCGCATCACCGAGGCGCTTACCTTCATGGAGGCCTGCGGCATCCGGTCCGACCAGACCCCTCAGGTGTCCGAGGCTGAGTTCTTCACGAGCCACGAGGCGCTGCTGCTGCCCTACGAACAGGCCCTGACGCGCGTCGATAGCACGTCCGGGGATTGGTACGACTGTTCGGCGCACATGATCTGGATCGGCGAACGGACCCGTCAGCCGGACGGTGCGCATATCGAGTTCTGCCGGGGCGTGCGCAATCCGATCGGCATGAAGGTCGGACCGACGCTCGAGGGCGACGAGCTCATCCGTCTCATCGATCTGCTCAATCCCGAGAACGAACCCGGCCGTCTGACCCTCATCAGCCGGATGGGGCACGACAAGATCGGCGAGCGCCTTCCAGCCCTCGTCCGGCGTGTCGCACGTGAGGGACGTAAGGTCGTATGGTCGTGCGATCCGATGCACGGCAACACGGTCAAGTCAAACACGGGCTACAAGACCCGACCGTTCGACCGGATCCTGGCCGAGGTGCGCGGGTTCATGGCGGTACATCGCGCCGAGGGCACGCATGCCGGTGGCGTCCATTTCGAGATGACCGGTCAGAACGTGACCGAGTGCATCGGCGGTGCCCAGGAAGTCACCGAGAGCGCGCTCGCCGATCGCTATCACACCCATTGCGACCCGCGGCTCAATGCGACGCAGTCGCTTGAACTGGCCTTCCTGATCGCCGAGGAACTCAAGGCGGCACGCACCGCGACGGAGGGACGTGGAGACGCCGCGGCCGCCGATTGAGATCGCGGGATGACCGCCTCCGCGGCCGGTTTTGCGGCGCGGTTCGGTCTGCGCTGGCCGATCGTTCAGGCCCCAATGGCCGGGGGTCCGACGACGCCTGAGTTGATCATCGCGGTGGGCGCAGCAGGAGGTCTCGGTAGCCTTGGCGCGGCGCTGATGCCGCCTTCAGAGATCCGCGCCGCTGCCGCCGCGATCCGGTCCCGAGCCAACACGCCTTTCGCGATCAACCTCTTCGTACTGCCACCGGCAAACCCGGAGCCGGGCGTGGTCGCTCGGGCGAATGAACGTCTGGTGCGGTTGCACACCGAAGTCGGACTGCCGCCGCCCTCGGTGCCGGCCAACTGGGGCGCATCGCTGGAACATCAGATCGACGCTGTTCTGGATGTCGCGCCGCCGGTCGTGAGCACGCATTTCGGACCGCCGCCGCCGCGTCTCGTCGCCGGATGCCGGGCGCGCGGGATTTCGATCTTCGCCACGGCGACGACCGCGGACGAAGCTGCCCATCTCGAAGACTGCGGCATCGATGCCGTGGTGGCGCAGGGGGCCGAGGCAGGGGGGCATCGCGGCAGTTTCCTCGCCTCTGCCGAGGCGCCCGCGATCGGTACGATCGCTCTTGTGCCCTCGATCGTCGACCGCGTGCGCATTCCCGTGATCGCCGCGGGTGGGATAATGGACGGCCGCGGGATCCGGGCAGCGCTGGCGCTGGGTGCCTCCGCGGTCCAAATGGGTACCGCGTTCCTGGCTTGCCCTGAGGCGGGCACGCATCCGTTGCACAAGGCCGCGTTGGCGACGGCCGACGGGACCATGGTTACGCGGGGCGTGACCGGGCGCCATGCGCGGGGACTGCGCAACAGGCTGCTCGAAACGCTTGATGCGGATGCGGAGGCGGCGCCGGATTATCCGATCCAGAACGTACTCTCGGCGGTGCTGCGCACCGCCGCGGCGCGCGGCGGCAGGGATGATCTGATGGCGATGTGGGCGGGGCAGGGGCACCGTCTCACCCGCTCGGAGCCGGCGCGCGATCTCGTCGCGCGTTGGGTCGCCGAGGCTGGACTCCGCGGCGCGTGACCGCGCGAACTGGCGGCAACGGCCCGTAATCTGCTATCTCCCGCCCCACCATGACTTCCGAACCGCAAGCCGGCGCAGCCGAGCGTCTTGTCGAGCATGTCATCCTGTCGAGCCGCTGGCTCCGGGCGCCGCTCTATGTCGGGCTCTTCCTCGTCCTGGGCCTCGTGGTGGTGAAGTTCTTCCAGGAATTCTTCCAGCTTGGCGCCACCGTCTTCTCGGCGGACGAGAGCCGAATGGTGCTCTATGTCCTCTCCCTGGTCGATCTCGTGATCGTCGCGATCTCGTCGATCCACCTCTTCAAGGCGTTCCTTGATGCCGCGTCTATTCCGAACGACAAACTCGTGTTGCTGGTCGTCAGCCATGTAACTTTCGCGGTGTCGGCTATACTGCTCGCCCATCTCGATCGCATCGCCTTCGGTGCTTCCGGACATGAATCGGCCAAGGCGGGGAAAGACGCATGAGCCAGTCGATCGCGATCGCCATAGCCCAGATCAACCCGACCGTCGGCGACCTCAAGGGAAACGTGGCGCGGATCCGCGCTGCGCGCGCCGAGGCGGCGGCCCAGGGTGCCGATCTCGTCGTGTTTCCTGAGTTATGCGTGGCTGGGTACCAGCCCGAGGATCTCGTCCTCAAGCCCGCTTTCCTCGATGCGTGCCGCGGCGCCGTGGATGAACTGGCGCGTGACACTGCCGATGGCGGTCCCGCCATGCTTGTGGGTGCGCCCTGGGTGGACGGGGAGCGTCCATTCAATGCGGCGCTTCTTCTGGACGGTGGACGCGTCGCCGCGCCGCGCCACAAGCAGGACCTTCCGAATTACGGCGTGTTCGACGACAAGCGTGTCTTCGCGGCCGGCAAGCCCCAGGGGCCGATCGTCTTTCGCGGTGCGCGGCTTGGCGTGATGATCTGCGAGGACATGTGGACTCCGGACGTAACCGAGACCCTCACCGAGTCCGGGGCAGAACTCCTCATCGTGCCGAATGGAAGCCCGTTCGAGATCGACAAGCTCGATCAGCGGATCCAACTCGCCGTTGCGCGTGTCGTCGAGAGTGGCCTGCCGCTGATCTATGTCAATCAAGTCGGTGGCCAGGACGAGATCGTCTACGACGGCGGTTCCTTCGTCATCGGCGCGGATCGCGCCTTGCTTCACCAATGCGCCTCTTTCCGCGACGAGGTCGCGACCTTGCGCTTCGTCCGCGGCGGCGAGGATGGATCCTTCGCGGTGCAGGCCGAGAACCGGATCGCGACACCGCTCGAACCGCGGGCGGCGATCTATGCAGCGCTCGTCCTTGGCCTTGGCGACTATGTGCGCAAGAATCGGTTCCCCGGGGTGATCCTCGGACTGTCCGGTGGGATCGATTCCGCCCTGACTGCCGCGATCGCGGTGGATGCGCTGGGTGCCGACCGGGTGCGGGCGGTCATGATGCCGTCGCCCTATACGAGCCGCGAGAGCCTCGAGGATGCGGCGGAGGTCGCGCGTCTGCTCGGGATAAGGTGCGACACCATCTCCATCGAACCCGCCATGCGCGCCTTCTCCGCGATGCTCGCGCCCGCATTCGCCGGCGCCCAGCCCGACATCACCGAAGAAAACATCCAGTCGCGGGCGCGCGGGCTTACCTTGATGGCTATCTCGAACAAATTCGGGCACATGGTGGTGTCGACCGGCAACAAGTCGGAGATGTCCGTCGGCTATGCCACGCTCTACGGCGACATGTGCGGCGGCTATGCGGTCCTCAAGGACGTCTACAAGACGACTGTCTTTGCGCTCTGCCGCTGGCGTAATGCCGTCCGCGCAGACGGATGGCTCGGGCCGGCCGGACCGGTGATGCCGGAACGCGTGATCACCAAGCCGCCGACGGCCGAGCTGAAGCCCGACCAGACCGACGAGGCGTCGCTCGGGCCTTATGCCCAACTGGACGACATTCTCGACTGCCTCGTCGAGAAGGAGATGGGAACCGCGGCGATCGTCGCCCGCGGGCACGACGAGGCCTATGTGCGCCGCGTGTGGCGCATGCTGGACCTTGCCGAATACAAGCGGCGGCAGGCCGCACCAGGCGTAAAGATCTCGCGCCGAGCCTTCGGGCGCGATCGTCGCTATCCGATCACCAACGGGTTTCGCGCCGGCGGCGCGTGACCAACGACAGGGCTGACGCATGGGCATGGTCAAGGTTCGGTTCGCCCCAAGCCCGACGGGGCGTATCCATCTCGGAAACGCGCGCGGCGCGCTGATCAACTGGTTGCATGCCCGTCGGCATCAGGGGCAACTCCTCCTGCGACTCGATGACACCGATCGCGAGCGGTCCACCGAGGCGTTCGCCCTCGGTATCCAGGACGATCTGCGCTGGCTTGGCCTTGGCTGGGACGACTGCGTGCGGCAATCGGACCGGCTTGCGCGCTACGAGGCGGCGGCCGACGCGCTGCGCGGCGCGGGCCGTCTCTATCCATGCTACGAAAGCGAGGAGGAACTGCAACTCAAGCGGTTCCAGATGGTCGCCGGAGGCGGCGTCCAGGTCTATGACCGCGCCGCGCTGCGCCTGTCGGACCGACAGATCCGCGCCTTCGAGGCCGAGGGGCGCAGGCCGCATTGGCGCTTTCTGATCGCCTACGAAGAGACCGCATGGAACGATACGATCCGCGGCCCGCAGATGTTCCAGGGCAGCAAGCTCAGCGATCCTGTCCTGGTGCGCGCCGATGGTTCGCCGACCTATACGCTGGCCTCGGTCGTCGACGACACGGAACTCGGGATCACGCATGTGATCCGCGGCGAGGATCACGTCGCGAATACGGCGGTTCAACTCCAGATCTTCAAGGCTCTGGGCGCCGCGACGGACATCGCGTTCGCGCATTTCACCCTGCTCACGGATGCTGGCGGCCATAACCTGTCGAAACGGCTCGGCAGCCTGTCGATCGAGAGCCTGCGCGCCGAAGGTCTCGAGGCGATGGCGATCAACTCTTTGCTCGCACGCCTCGGGACCTCGGACCCCGTTGAGCCGGTCGCGGATCTCGAGCGGCTCATCGCCGGTTTCGATCTCGAGCGCTTCGGGCGCGCCGCCCCCAAACTCGATCTGGAGGAGATTCGCCGGCTCAATGGCCCGGTTCTGCACGCGATGCCCTTCGCAGCCGTGCGAGAGCGTCTGGTGGCCCTGGGTCTCGATGCCATGGACGACGGGTTCTGGACGGCGATCCGCGCCAATCTGTCGCGCCTCGACGACGCGTGTGCGTGGTGGGCGATCTGCCGGTCGGCGCTCGTGCCGCTCATCGAAGACGCGGACTATCTGGTCCAGGCCGCGTCGTTGCTGCCATCCAGTCCTTGGGACGAGACGACCTGGGGGACCTGGACGCGCGCGATCGGGGCGGCCACCGGTCGCAAGGGGCGAGCCCTCTTCATGCCGTTGCGCCTCGCGCTGACGGCGCGCGAACATGGACCCGAACTCAAAACCCTGCTACCGATCCTGGGCCGCGATCGCGCCGAGGCCCGTCTGCGTGGTGAAACGGCCTGAACGGCCGCGGAGCCCGAAACCCGCCGGACAGGTCGCCCGCCGGACAGGATGAACGCCATGGCCCGTGTGCTCTGCCGGATGGATGGACGAATTAGCCCGGGCTGTTGATGCCCGTGCCCCCGAACCATTTCGCCGCCGTGCCACGAGATCCGGTGTTCACATGTCCTCTCCTTCGAAACCTGCCGTTCCGTCCCCCCAATTCCACAACACGTTGACCCGCGCGAAGGGTGCCTTCGTGCCGATCGATCCGACGCGCGTGCGCATGTACGTGTGCGGTCCGACGGTCTACGACTACGCCCATATCGGCAATGCGCGCCCGGTCGTGGTGTTCGACGTGGTTTTCCGGTTGCTGCGACGCGTCTACGGCGACGCGCATGTGACCTATGTCCGCAACATCACCGACATCGATGACAAGATCATCCAGAGGCATCTGGAAAGCGGCGAGGCGATCGAAGAGATCACGCGCCGGACAGCCGACGCCTACGTAGCCGACATGCGTGCCCTGGGGGCGCTTGACCCGAGCGTGCAACCGCGTGCGACGGCCCATATCCCAGAGATGATCGCGGTGATCGAGCGCCTGCTTGCCGCGGGCAACGCTTATGTCGCGGAGGGCCATGTGCTCTTCCACGTTCCGAGCGACGCGGATTACGGCAGGTTGTCGGGCCGCTCGCGCGACGAGCAGATCGCCGGCGCGCGTGTGGACGTGGCGCCGTATAAGCGAGACCCTGCGGATTTCGTCCTGTGGAAGCCCAGCGCGCCGCACCAACCCGGCTGGGCCTCGCCCTGGGGGCGTGGCCGCCCGGGCTGGCATATCGAGTGCTCCGCCATGAGCGCCGCGCATCTGGGCGCCAATTTCGACATCCATGGCGGCGGTCACGACCTGATCTTTCCGCATCACGAGAACGAAATCGCGCAATCCGAATGCGCGCATGGCGGCGCGATGGCGCATACCTGGATGCATAATGGCTTCCTGGTCGTGAACGGCGAGAAGATGTCGAAGAGCCTCGGCAATTTCTTCACCGTGCGAGACCTGCTCGGGAAATGGCCTGGCGAGGCTATCCGCCTGCTTCTGCTCAAGACGCATTACCGCGCGCCGCTCGACTTCACGGAGGATGGCCTGCGTCAGGCGCGCGACAATCTCGACCGCTGGCAGCGCGCGATCCAGCGCGGCAGCGCGGGCATGGACAAGGCGGATTTCGAGGCTGCGGTCGTTGTCGCGCCGACCGGGGATCTGCTGGCGAATCTCGCCGACGATCTCAATACGCCCGGCGCGGTCGCCCATCTCAACGTCCTCGCCACGACGATCTTCGACGAACTCGCGCGCGGTGAAGACGCGCGTGCGCGCGCCTTTGCCGCCGAACTCTGCGCCGCAGGTCGGTTCCTTGGCTTTTTGTCCCGCTCTGCGTCGGAGTGGTTCGCGGGTGAGGATGGCGGCGGAGGCCCGGACGCGGCGGAGATCGAAGGCCTCGTCGCCTCCCGTCTGGCCGCCAGAAAGGCCAAGGATTTCGCGGGTGCCGATCGCATCCGTGACGAACTGAAGGCGCGCGGCGTGATCCTCGAGGATGGTCCCAAGGGAACGACCTGGAGGCGCGGCTGAACATGGCCGACCGGGTCCATCTCTACGACACGACGCTTCGCGACGGCGCACAGACGCAGGGCGTGGATTTCGGCGTCGCGGACAAGCGGGCGATCGCCGAGGCCCTGGACGAACTTGGTGTCGACTATGTCGAGGGTGGCTGGCCTGGCGCCAACCCGACGGACGATGCGTTCTTCGCCGCTCCGCCGCGGTTCCGCGCCGCGCGCCTCGCCGCATTTGGCATGACGCGCCGCGCCGGCCGGTCGGCCGCCAATGATCCGGGGCTCAGTGCGGTGATCGGCGCAGGCTCGCCGGTCGTCACGCTGTTCGGCAAGACCTGGGATTTCCATCTGCGCGAGGCGCTCGGCGTCGATCTGGTCGAAGGCGTCGACATGATCGGCGGCTCGATCGCGGAGGCCGTTTCGCGCGGCCGTGAGGCGATCTTCGACGCGGAGCATTTCTTCGATGGCTACAAGGCGAACCCGAGCTTTGCGCGTGACTGCCTTGCCGCGGCGCACGATGCGGGGGCCCGCTGGATCGTTCTGTGCGACACGAATGGCGGAACCCTGCCGCACGAGATCGAGCGGATCGTCGGCGAACTGACGGCGCTCGTTCCTGGCGACCGACTGGGCATCCACTGCCACAACGACACGGAGAACGCGGTCGCCAATTCCCTGGCTGCCGTGCGCGCCGGCGCGCGTCATGTCCAGGGCACGCTCAACGGACTTGGGGAGCGCTGCGGCAACGCGAACCTGACCTCGATCATCCCGAACCTTGTGCTCAAGATGGGCTATGCGACGGGGATCGACGTGCAGCGACTGTCGCGGCTCACTCACGTGTCGCGGCTACTGGACGACCGGTTGAACCGGGCACCGTCCCGGGGCGCCGCCTATGTCGGCGAGAGTGCCTTCGCACACAAGGGGGGCGTCCATGTCTCGGCGGTCGAGAAGGACCCGCGCACCTACGAGCATGTGACGCCGGAGTCTGTCGGCAACCGCCGTAACATCGTCGTGTCGGATCAGGCCGGGCGAGCCAATGTCCTGGCACGGTTCCGCGAACTTGGTCTCGACATCGCGGCCACCGATACGCGTGTCCAGACGCTCGTCGACGAGGTCAAGCGGCGCGAGCACGACGGCTTCGCTTATGACGGGGCGGAAGCAAGCTTCGAGCTTCTCGCGCGCCGGGCGCTCGGGCGCGTGCCGGAGTTCTTCTCGCTCGTGTCTTTCCGGGTGATCACCGAGCGGCGCTTCGACGCGCGGGGCGAATTGGTGACGTTGTCCGAGGCGACGGTGAAACTTGACGCGCGGGGTCAGCGATTCCTGACGGTCGGCGAGGGCAACGGTCCCGTCAACGCGCTCGACGGGGCGCTGCGGGCGGCGCTCGGCCCGATGTATCCGGCGCTCCACGACATGCGCCTCGTGGACTACAAGGTCAGGATCCTGACACCTGAGGATGGAACGCGCGCGGTGACGCGCGTGATGATCGAAAGCGCGGATCGCGGCGGAGAGGCAGGGGCGGCACGGCACTGGTCGACAGTCGGCGTCTCCGCGAACGTGATCGACGCCTCGTACAACGCGCTGCTCGATGCGATCACCTGGAAGCTCTTCAAGGACGGCGCTGGCTGATGGACAGCGCGCCGGCTCCGGTCGTCGTCCTGGTGCGGCCGCAACTTGCCGAGAACATCGGCATG
>CAIOSQ010000366.1 GCA_903860935.1 uncultured Rhodospirillales bacterium
CGCGATGATGTCGTGGTTTTCCGCGTGGACCATCATCATCGCGCCTTCACGCCGCGCGAGCGCCATAACGTCGAGGACCTGACGGTCGTTGAGTTTCAGCGCGTCGTAGGTGGTGTAGATCTTGAACGAGGTGTAGCCGTCACGGATCAGGGCCGGAAGTTCCTGGCCCAGCACCTGCTCGGTCGGATCCGAGACGATCAGATGGAAGGCGTAATCGACGAGCGACTTGCCGTCGGCGCGCGCATGGTACTCGGTCACGACCTGCCGGAGCGAGTTGCCGCGATGCTGCGCTGCGAAGGGGATGATCGTCGTCGTCCCGCCACAGGCGGCCGAGGTCGAGCCCGTCTCGAAATCGTCGGCTGTCATGACGCCGCTCGAAGAGAGTTGCGCGACATGGCAATGGCTGTCGATTCCCCCTGGAAGCACAAGACGCCCGCGCGCATCGATCTCGCGCGCGCCTGCCCCGAGCCCGGTGCCGAGCGCCGCGATCCGTCCGTCGCGCACACCGATATCGGCATCGAAGGTTTCGCTCGCGGTTGCGACACGGCCGCCGCGAATGACTAGATCGAACGCCGTCATGGTTCACCTCGGGTGACTGGAACGCAAAAGCTCTGGCGCGGTGCGGCGCCGGATGGCTAGATAAGAGATCACAAAACCAGCCAGTTCAAGGATCGCGCCATGACCCGTCTCCTCGACGAAAGCGCCAAGGGCGTCTACATCATCGCGGCCACGCCGTTCGCGGACAATGGCGCCCTCGATCTCGACTCGACCGACCGCATGACCGACTACTATCTGCGGGTCGGCTGCGACGGCATGACGATCCTTGGCGTCATGGGAGAAGCGCCGAAGCTGTCTCCCGAGGAGTCGGTACAGTTCGCCGAGCGCGTGCTCGGACGCGTCGCGGGCCGCATTCCTGTCATCGTGGGTGTTTCCGCGCCGGGATTGACGGTGATGAAATCCCTGACCGACAAGGTGATGCAACTCGGTGCGGCGGGCGTCATGGTCGCGCCGAATGCCGGTCTGAAGACCGACGAGGCGATCGAGGCCTATTACGCGTCCGTGATCCGCACGCTCGGCGCCGGCGTGCCGATCGTGCTGCAGGATTACCCGGCGCTCACCGGCGTCAATATGTCGATCGGATGCGTCAACCGCCTGCTCAAGGCCCATGACAGCATCAAGGTCCTGAAGCACGAGGATATCCCTGGCCATCGCAAGCTGACCAAGGTGCGCGCGGCGGAGGCCTCTGGCGACCGCAAGCGTCGCGTCTCGATCCTCGTCGGCAACACTGCGCTGTACCTCCCGCAGGAATTGCGCCGTGGCGCGGACGGCGCCAATACCGGGTTCGCCTATCCTGAGATGCTTGTCGATGTGTGCCGGAAGTTCTTCGCGGGTGACGTCGAAGGCGCCGAGGATCTCTACGATATCTATCTTCCGGTCGTTCGCCACGAGCAGCAACCCGGCATCGGCCTGTCGATCCGCAAGGAGATCCTGCGCCGCCGTGGCGTCATCGCGTCGGCGCATGTCCGTGCGCCCGGCGGGATGATGGATTCCGACGACCACAAGGAACTCGATTCGCTGATCGCCCGGCTGGAGCGCAAGCTGGCGGATCGCGGGATCTCGACCACGGCCGCGGAGTGAGGGGGCGGCGTCGTCGGTGACGACGCCGGGCTTTTGCCGGGACTGCCTCCGCCGCGTCGACGATGATGCGGCGGAGAGGTGCCCAACCTGCGTGTCGCCGCGCGTGCTGCGGCACCGCGAAGTGTTTTCCCTGACGCTCGCGCATATCGACTGCGACGCGTTCTACGCATCCGTTGAAAAGCGCGACGATCCGTCGCTCGCCGATCTGCCCCTGATCGTTGGCGGTGGCACGCGTGGCGTCGTCACGACCGCCTGCTATGTCGCCCGCCGGTTCGGTGTGCGTTCCGCGATGCCGATGTTCAAGGCGCTCGCCCTGTGCCCGCAGGCGACGGTGATACGTCCGGACATGGCGAAATACGCGCTCGCAAGCCGTCAGGTCCGCGACATCTTCCTGTCCGTGACGCCGGTGGTCGAACCGCTCTCGCTGGACGAGGCGTATCTCGATCTCGCGGGAACGGAGCGGCTGCATGGCGAACCTGTCGCCATCGTGCTCGCGCGGGTGGCGCGCCGCATCGAGACCGAGGTCGGGATCACGGTGTCGATCGGCCTCAGTCACAACAAGCTGCTTGCCAAACTCGCCTCCGAACTCGACAAGCCGCGCGGCTTCGGCGTGGTTGGCGTGGACGACAGCGTGCCTTTCCTCGCCACCAAGCCCGTGCGCGCGTTGCCGGGTGTCGGGCCAAAGGCGACCATGCGCCTTGCCACCGACGGGCTCGAGACGGTCGCGCAGCTTCAGGCGCTCGGCGCGCGCGGATTGCGGGCGCGTTATGGACGCTGGGGCGAGCGCCTCGCAGAACTCGCCTTCGGAAAGGACGACCGCAGCGTCGAGCCCGAGCGTGATGCGAAGGGGATCTCCTGCGAGACCACCTTCGACAGCGACGTCGCCGACGCCGCCACGCTGGAGCACCGGCTCTGGCCACTCGCGGAAAAGCTCGCGCGCCGCCTGCGCGCCGCGGACAGCCGTGCCGCGAGCGTGGTCCTCAAGCTCAAGACCGCGCGCTTCCGCCTCCTGACACGACGCCGGACGCTCGCGCGGCCCACGAATCTCGCCACGGATCTGTTCGAGATCGGTCGTGCGCTCATGGCCCCGGAGATCGGGGCCGAACGATATAGGCTGATCGGAATTGGTGCCGGCGAACTGGTGCCCGAGAGCGTCGCCGGAGCGGTCCAGGACCTCTTCGCGCAGGAGGGCCCGCGGCCCGAGGCGAAGCTGGAACAGGCGGTCGACAGCATCCGGGCCAGGTTCGGGGACGGGGTGATCGGCCACGGGCGCGGCCTGCCGGAAAGGCGCCGCTGACCTTCTGAAATTCCGTGCGGCGCGTGACGTTCCGGCTATCCTCCAGGCACGTACGGAGGATCCAGATGGCCCTGATCACATACCTGACACGCATCCAGTTCGATTTCGGCGCGATCAAGCTGCTTCCCGATGAATTGAAGCTGGCTGCCATCACGCGTCCCATGCTCGTGACCGACAGGGGCGTCGTCGCCGCGGGTATCGCCCAGCGGGTCGCCGACGCGATGGCACCTGCGCCCGTTGCGATGTTCGACGGGACGCCGTCCAACCCGACCGAGCGCGCCACCAAGGCGGCGCTCGAGATCTATCGCGCCCAGGGCTGCGATGGGCTCGTTGCGGTCGGTGGTGGCTCGGCGATGGATCTTGCCAAGGCCGTGGCGCTGCTCGCGACGCATGCCGGCGACCTCGCGCAATACATGGCGATCGAAGGGGGTGTTGGCCGCATCACCGCGAAGGTCGCGCCGGTGATCGCCGTTCCCACGACGTCTGGCACCGGCAGCGAGGTCGGTCGCGGCGCGGTGGTGATCCTGGAGGATGGGCGGAAGCTGGCCCTGATCAGCCCCTACCTGATTCCGCGGCTCGCGCTCTGCGATCCCGAACTGACACTCGGCCTGCCGCCCGGGCTGACCGCGGCGACCGGAATGGATGCGCTCGCCCATTGCGTCGAGACGTTCCTCGCCCCGGCGAACAACCCGCCCGCTGAGGCGATCGCGCTCGACGGTGCGATGCGCGTCGCGGCGCATCTCGAGCGCGCCGTCCAGAACGGTCAGGATCGAGAGGCGCGGTGGAACATGATGATGGCGTCGATGGAAGGCGCCATGGCTTTCCAGAAGGGGCTGGGGGCCGTGCATGCCCTGTCCCATCCGCTCGGCGCCATCCAGCCGCTGAACCTTCATCATGGCACGTTGAACGCGGTCGTCATGCCCGCCGTCCTGCGCTTCAACGCCGGCGTCAACGGGATCGGATGGAAATATGATCGGCTGCGTCAGACCATGGCGCTGGGGTCAGAAGTCGACCTCGCGGATCATGTCGCGCGTCTCAACGCGCGGATCGGTCTGCCCGGCGGGCTTCGTGCCATGGGGGTGACCGAGGCGATGTTCGCCCAGGTCGTGCCGCATGCGCTCAAGGATCACACGGCCGCGACGAACCCACGGCCGCTGAGCGCCGAGACGGTCGAGGCGCTGCTGAGGGAGGCGATGTGAACCGCCCGCCTCGTCTGCGCTCGCGCGTCACGATCGACGGCATCGACCGCACACCCCATCGCGCATTCCTGCGGGCGATGGGGCTGTCGGACGAGGACATCGCCCGTCCGATGGTGGGCGTGGTTTCCACACACGGCGAGACGACGCCATGCTCGATGACGCTCGGGCCCCAGGCATCGGAGGCGTCGTCCGGGGTGCGCGAAGGCGGAGGAACGCCGCGGTCCTTCACGACGATTTCCGTCTCCGACGGGCTCTCGATGAATCATCTCGGGATGCGGTTCAGTCTGATCAGCCGCGAATTGATCGCGGACTCGATCGAGGCCGTGATGCGCGGCCACGCCTATGACGCGCTTGTCGGCTTCGCGGGCTGCGACAAGACGCTGCCCGGCGTGATGATGGGGATGATCCGCTGCAACGCGCCTTCCGTGTTCGTCTATGGCGGTTCGGCACTACCGGGGCGCTGGCGGGGCAAGGACGTCACTGCGCTGGACTCCTATGAGGGCGTTGGCGCCGTCATGACGGGGCGGATGACACGAGACGACCTGGAGTCGCTGGAGCGTGCCTGCCTGCCGACGATCGGTTCCTGTGCCGGGCAGTTCACGGCCAACACGATGGCGATGGTCTCCGAGGCGATCGGCCTCGCGCCGATCGGTTCGGCGATGCTGCCTGGCGTCGATGCGCAACGCCCTGCGCTCGCCCGTGCGGCGGGCCGATTGACGATGCGGATCCTGCGCGACGGGGGCCCTCTGCCGCGCGATCTCGTCACCCGCAAGAGCCTGGAGAACGCCTGCGCCGTGGTTGCGGCGACCGGCGGCTCGACCAATGCCGGCCTGCATCTTCCAGCGCTTGCGCATGAGGCGGGGCTCCGCTTTACCCTCGACGATGTGGCCGAGGTGTTCCGCCGTACGCCCTTGCTGGCGGATCTCAAGCCGGGTGGGCGTTTCGTTGCGCGCGACGTCCATGCGGTCGGCGGCGTCGCGGTGGTCCTGCGCGCGCTGCGTGAGGCGGGATGCCTGCACGAGGACTGCCCGACCATAGATGGGCGGACGATCGGCGATATCGCCCGTGCCGCCGCC
>CAIOSQ010000367.1 GCA_903860935.1 uncultured Rhodospirillales bacterium
CTTCACCGACGGCGTCACCGCGGTGGCGAGCGCCACCGTCATGCGCCGCGCGCTCGCCTATGCGCGGCTGGTCGGCGGGGTGCTGATCCAGCATCCCGAGGAACCGTCGCTGATGCGCAACGCCAGCGCCACCGAGGGCGAGATCGCGACGCGGCTTGGCCTGCCCGCCGGACCGGCGCTGGCCGAGGTGATGATGATCGAGCGCGACCTGCGCCTCGTCGAGATGACGCGCGCGCCGCTGCATGTCGCGCATGTCTCGACCGCCGCCGCGGTGGAGGCGATCCGTCGCGCCAAGGCCGCGGGCCTGCCGGTCACCTGCGACACCGCGCCCTTCTATTTCGCGCTCAACGAACTCGCGGTCGGCGACTACCGGACCTTCGCGAAGCTGTCGCCGCCGCTGCGCGCGGAAAGCGACCGCGCGGCCATCGCCGCCGCGGTCGCCGACGGCACGATCGACGTCGTCGCCTCGGACCATTCGCCGCATGACCAGGATTCCAAGCGCCTACCCTACGCCCAGGCCGCCGCGGGCGCGATCGGGCTGGAGACGCTGCTGGGCGTCACGCTCGAACTCGTCCATGGCGGGCGCATGACCCTGTCGGCGGCGCTCGCGCGCCTGACGGTGGCTCCGGCCGGGATCCTCGGCCTGGCCGCGGGACGGCTGGTCAAGGGCGCGGCCGCCGACCTGCTGATCCTCGATCCCGACCGCGCCTGGCGCGTGCGCGAGGCTGAGTTCCGCTCGAAATCGAAGAACTCGCCCTTCGACGGGCGACCGCTCCAGGGCCGCGTCCTGCGCACCCTGGTCAATGGCGAGACCATCTTCCGGCGCGAGGACTAGCCCATGCCCGACCCGATCAGCTGGGCGCATTCCTGGCCCTATCTCGCGCTCGCGCTCGCCTGCGGCTATGCGCTCGGGTCGGTGCCCTTCGGCCTCGTGCTGACGCGGTTCGCCGGGCTCGGCGACATCCGCGCCATCGGCTCCGGCAATATCGGCGCCACCAACGTACTGCGCACCGGCAACAAGAAACTCGCGGCGCTGACGCTGCTGCTCGACGGGCTGAAGGGCACGCTGGCGGTGCTGATCGCCGCGCACGTCGCCGGCCCCGATGCGGCGCTGATGGCGGGGTACGGCGCGGTGCTGGGACATCTCTTCCCGGTCTGGCTGGGCTTCAAGGGCGGCAAGGGCGTCGCCACCGGGCTCGGCGTGCTGTTCGGCCTGGACTGGCGCATCGCGGCCGCGTGCTGCGCGGTCTGGCTGGCGATCGCGGTCGCGCTGCGCCTCTCCTCGGCGGCGGCGCTGGCGGCCTTCCTCGCGGCGCCGGTCTTCGCGCTCTATCTGCCGCTGCTCTGGGCACCGGGAGGAGAAACGCTGGGCGACGCGCAACTCGCCACCTTCGCCGCGATCGTCGCGGCGGCGATCTGGGCCAAGCACCACGCCAATATCCGGCGGCTGCTCGCCGGTACCGAGCCGCGCATCGGCAAGCGCTGAGCGCGCCGCACCGGGCGCCGGGGTTCGCGCGTGTCTGGCCAGACCCCCGGCGCCATGGCGGCCCCCGCGCCACCCACCACCGGCGAGCGCCTCGCGCGGCTGCGGCTGGCGCGCACGCGACGGGTCGGCCCCGTCGCCTTCCACGCCCTGCTCGCGCGCTTCGGCGGCGCCGAGGCC
>CAIOSQ010000368.1 GCA_903860935.1 uncultured Rhodospirillales bacterium
GCCGAGGGCTCCAACGCGCGGGTTGCGCGCGGTCGCGGACGACTGCCGGTCGAGCGCGTCCCCTACCCCGTCGATCAGGCGCTCGCCGCGCTCAAGGATACGCGCTCCATCGTGCTGTGCGGCGCCAAGGCGCCGACTGCTTTCTTCGCCTATCCCGGCAAGCCGAGCCTGTTCGCGCCCGACACGTGCCACATCGTGCCGCTCGCGGCGCCGAACGAGGATCTCGTGGGCGCGCTCGAAGCCCTGGCCGATCACCTGGGGGCGCCGCGCGCGGCCGCCATTCCCGAAGCCGCGCTGCCGCCCATGCCGTCCGGCGCGCTGAACCCGGAGAGCATAGCCGCTGCCCTCGCGCATCTGATCCCCGAGAACGCCATCGTCGTCGACGAGTCCATCACGACGGGGCGTGGCTTCTTCAAGGCGACGCATGGCGCAGCGCCGCATGACTGGCTCGCCTTGACCGGCGGCGCGATCGGCGAGGGTCTGTGCCTGACCACCGGCGCGGCCGTCGCCTGCCCCGACCGGCAGGTGATCGGATTGCAGGCGGATGGAAGCGCCATGTACACCGTCCAGGCCCTGTGGACGCATGCGCGCGAGAACCTGAAGATCATCACGCTGATCTGGTCGAACAGGAGTTACGCGATCCTGCGCCACGAGTTGATGAACGTGGGCGCCAATCCCGGGCGCAAGGCGCTCGACATGCTGAGCCTTGCCAATCCGGATATCGACTGGGTCGCGATCGCCGGTGGCATGGGTGTCCCGGGAAGCCGGGCGACCACGATCGAGGAGATGGCACGCGCCTTCCGCGCCGGCCTCGCCGCGCCGGGCCCCTACCTCATCGAAGTGATGCTGTGACCGGAACTCCCGCGCGTGGTCAGTAGCCGCGCGCGGGATCGATCTGGTTGGGCATCGGTTCGCCCGCGATCCAGCGCGCGAAATTGGCGAAGAAGATATCGAGCGAGCGCGGCGTGTAGGTGAGCGGGTCGTCCGCCGAGACATGCGGCACGAGCGAAAGGTTGCGGGTCGTCCACACCCGCGAGTCCGCCGGCAGCGGTTCGGGCGTCACGACATCGAGGACGGCGCCGGCGATACGTCCCGCATCGAGAGCGTCGCAAAGCGCCTCCTGATCGATGACGGCGCCACGCGCCATGTTGACGATCCCGGCCTGCGGCTTGAGCAGGCCGATGCGCCGCCGGTCGATCAGATTGCGGGTCTGCGGGGTCAGCGGACAGGTGAGCAGCAGGAAATCCGCTTCCGGCAGCACGCGGTCGAGGTCAGCGGTCGTCACCACCGCATCGCATCCCGCGTGCGGGAGCGCAGTGTTGCGTACGCCGATCACGCGCATGCCCAGGGACTTCGCGAGACGCAGCGTGTCGATGGCCATGGCCCCGGTCCCGACCGCCACCAGGGTGCGCCCCGCGACGCTCGACGCGAAGATCTTTTCATAGCGACGCTCGCGCTGATGGGTCGCAAAGACCGGCATGTGGTTCGCCAGCATGAGGATCGCCATGATCCCCCATTCACCTGCCTTGGTGCTGTGCGTGCCGCTGTTGTTGAGGAGTGCGATGCGCGATGGCAGCCAGTCGAGCGGCATCAGGCGTTCGATTCCGGCCGAGGTGCAGAACACCATCCGTAGTCTGGGCGCACGGTGCGCGATGTCGTCCATCGTCTCCTTGGCGACCCCGACCCAGGTCACGAGGATCTCGGCCTCGCCGATCGCGGTATCGAAATCCGCGCGCGTCCTGCCGATCGAGACGTCGAGCCGCGCCGCGAGCGCGGGATGCCGCGCCGCCGCCGCGGACCAGATGTCAGGCGTCACGTGGAAGTCCGACAAACTGCCGTCGAGCGGGTTCTGGACATGGGTGCGAAGCAGCGAAAGCGCGGAGGAGGACATTGTCGATCCCGTCTGTTGTCGGCCGCGCACGGGGCTTCCGGAACGAAGGCCCATGCGGATAGGGTGCGTTAGACAATCACAAGCCTCGGCGCTTGGCCATCCCGGCCGCCGCCGTCACCCCGGCACGACGCCGGCTTCGGGGGATCCCCGCGTGTCGCCGCATGCAATCGGAAGCCTGTTCGCCGTCATCGGCGTCATCTGCTTTTCGATCCGTCCTGTCCTGGTGCGCCTCGTCTATGCGTACGACATCGATCCGACGACGTTGCTCGCGCTGCGTCTTGGATTGTCGCTGCCCGCGTTCGCCGCGGTCGCCATCTGGTTCGCCACCGGTCCGCGCCGCGTCGCCGTCACGCCACGCGATTGGCTACAGATCGTCGCGATCGGATTGATCGGCCATTACGTCGCCAGTTGGCTCGACATGGCAGGGCTGCAATACGTCAACGCAGGGCTCGGCCGACTCATCCTGTTCTTGTATCCCACCATCGTCCTGCTGCTGTCCGCGGGTTTCCTGGGCAAGCGGATCGGCGCGCGCGAGATCGCGGCTCTGGCGTCGAGCTATGCCGGGCTCGCGCTCGTCCTGCTCCCATCCGCGGATCTCGATGGTCAGGACGTCCTGCGTGGGGCCTTGCTGATCTTCGGCGGTGCCGCCGCCTATGCCGTCTATCTCGTCGCCGCGAGCCAGGTCATAGGTCGCGTGGGCGGGATGGTCTTTTCGGCAAATGCGAATATCGCCGCGTTCGTCGCCAGCACGATCCATTTTCTGCTCGCCGACGGACCGTCCCTGCTGGATCTGCCCCTTCCCGTTTATGGCTATGCGGGGCTGATCGCGGTGATCAGCACGATCCTGCCGGTCTTCATCGTCGCCGAGGCGCTGCGACGCGTCGGTGCCAATCAGGTCGCCCTGATCGGCGCCGTCGGTCCCGTGACCACGCTCTTGCTGGGTACCTTCGGCCTTGGCGAGACGATGACACGCATGGAACTGCTGGGCGCGGCCCTCATTCTGGGCGGCGTCATGATCGTCACGGTGAAGCCGGAAGCGAAGCGTCAGACCTGAGTGGGTCCGCCTGCTGGCGAAAGGTCGACGCACAGAATGGTGAGCCCGCCGGGACTCGAACCCGGAACAACCGCATTAAAAGTGCGATGCTCTACCAATTGAGCTACGGGCTCGCCTGGAAGCGAGACGGGGCGGAACCTAGGGCGGCGCGGCGGTGAGGTCAACGCCGCGTCGCTCCCGCAGCCCCGGTCAGAGCGGTGCGCGGGGCGCGAGTTGCGGCAGGGTCGGCGCGGTCGGATCTGATGCCGGTGGCGTGTGTCCGGCACCGAATTGCCGCTGCATGCGCGCCACGACACGCGGGCTGACGAAGCTGCCGACATCGCCGCCGAGCCGCGCGATTTCCTTCACGAAGCGCGACGAGATGAATTGATGCGTCTCGGAGGCCATGAGGAACACGGTCTCGATCGCGGGGTTGAGGCGATGGTTCATCCCGGCCATCTGGAATTCATATTCGAAATCCGACACGGCGCGCAGACCGCGCAGGATCAGACCCGCGCCGCACTCCTCGGCGAAGCGCATCAGCAGCGAACGGAATGGTCGCACCTCGATCCGCGCGGCGATGGCTTCGGGAAGATGACGAATCTCCTCCTGAAGCAGGTCCACGCGATCTTCGAGTTCGAAGAGCGGACCCTTGCCCGCATTGACCGCGACGGCGACGATCAGGCGATCGACCAATTGTGCGCCGCGGCCGATGATATCGAGATGGCCATTGGTCACCGGGTCGAAGGTTCCCGGATAGATCGCGATCCGTTGATGCGTCATGATCTTCCCCGTCACAGATCCGCGGGCTGGTCGCCGCCGCTCGCGTCCTCGGCCTCCTCGCCGATGCGCGACACCGAGACCACCTTCTCGCGGTCGGAGACGCGGAAGAGCACGACGCCCTGGGTCTTGCGTCCAGCGATCCGGATATCGTCTACGGGGATGCGCAGCACCTGCCCGCCATTCGTGACCAGCATGATCTGGTCCCCATGCGCGACGGGGAAGGAGGCGAGCACCGGCCCGTTGCGTTCGGACGTCTCGATGCTCGCGAAGCCCTGCCCGCCTCGTCCCGTGACACGGAATTCGTAGGCCGAGCTGCGCTTGCCGAAACCGTTCGCCGTGACGGCAAGGACGAATTCCTCGGCACGCGCGAACTCGGCGTAACGCTCTTCCGACAGGGTGATTTCCGGCTGGGCTCCATCCGCCGAGCCGTCGATCGCCTCGGGAGCGGGCGTTTCGCTGGCGGGCTGGTCCTGGGTATCCGTGTCTTCGATGCCGCGGCGCTTGCGGGAGAGGCGCAGATAGGCATCGCGTTCAGCGATGTCGAATTGCGCATGGCGCAGCATCGACATAGCGATCACGCTGTCGCCCTCGGCGAGCCTGATGCCGCGCACACCCGTCGATGACCGGCCGGCGAAGAGCCGGACCTCGTCGATCGCGAAGCGGATGCATTTGCCGCCGCTGGTCGAGAGGAGGACATCGTCGTTGTCCGAGCAGGGCATCACCCCGATCAGGGCCTCGCCCTCCTCCTCGAGCTTCATCGCGATCTTGCCGTTCGCCCGGACGTTGAGGAAATCCGAGAGCGCGTTGCGGCGGACATTGCCCGCCGATGTCGCGAACATGACGTGCAGCCCGTCCCAGGTGCTCTCGTCCTGCGGCAGCGGCATCACGGCGGCGATGGCTTCGCCCGGCGGAAGGGAGCGCAAGAGTTGTACGATCGGCTTGCCGCGTGCCTGCGGCGTGCCGAGCGGGAGCTGGTAGCATTTCAGCCTGTAGACCATGCCCCGGGCCGTGAAGAACAGGACCGGCTGATGGGTGTTGGCGATGAACAGTCGCGCGACGACATCCTCGTCGCGCGTCGTCATGCCCGAGCGTCCCTTGCCGCCGCGGCGCTGCGCGCGATAGGCCGAGACCGGAACCCGCTTGATGTAGGATTGGTGCGTCACCGTGACGACCATGTCCTCGGGCTGGATGAGGTCCTCGATGTCGGTGTCGACGTCGCTGTCTTCCAGGGTCGTGCGGCGCGGAGTGTCGAATTCGTCGCTGATCTTCTGGAGTTCCTCGCGCATGATCGTCATCACGCGCGGACGCGAGCCGAGGATGTCCAGCAGGTCGGCGATCTGCGCGGTGAGGTCGCGGAGTTCCTGGATCAGCTTGTCTCGCTCGAGGCCGGTGAGCCGCTGTAGGCGCAGTTCGAGGATCGCGCGCGCCTGCGTCTCGGACAGGCGATAGGCGCCATCGACGATCCCCCGCCCCGGTTCATCGACCAGTTCGATGTAAGGCCCGATATCCTGCACCGGCCAGTCGCGCGCCATGAGGTCGTTCTTGGCGGCCACGGGATCCGGGGCTCGGCGGATCAAGTCGATGACGGGATCGAGATTGACCACGGCGAGCGCCAGTCCGATCACGACATGGGCCCGCTCGCGCGCCTTGCGCAGCTCGAACCGGGTCCGCCGGGTGATCACCTCCTCGCGGAAGCTGCAGAAGGCCGAGAGAATGCCGCGCAGCCCCATCAATTCGGGCCGCCCGCCATTGAGGGCGAGCATGTTGAACCCGAACGAGGTCTGCAACGGCGTGAAGCGGTAGAGCTGGTTCAGGACGATCTCGGGCAGGGCGTCGCGCTTCAGTTCGACGACCACGCGTACCCCGTCGCGGTCGGACTCGTCGCGCAGGTCGGAGATCCCTTCGATCAGCTTTTCCTGGACGCATTCAGCGATCCGCTCGATCAGGCGCAGCTTGTTCACCTGATAGGGGATCTCGTTGATCACGATCGCCTGGCGGTCCTTGCGGATATCCTCCACGGCAGTCCGGCCGCGGACGATGACGCTGCCACGGCCGCTCCGATAGGCCTCGCGCAGCCCGAGCCGGCCCATGATGATCCCGCCGGTGGGGAAATCCGGCCCCGGCACCATCTCCATCAGGCGGAGTTCCGAAATCGCCGGGTCGTCGATGAAGGCGATGCAGGCGGACACGATCTCGCCGAGATTATGCGGCGGGATATTGGTGGCCATGCCCACGGCGATCCCATTGGCGCCGTTGACCAGGAGGTTCGGGTATTGCGCCGGCAGAACCAGCGGTTCGACGGTCTGCTCGTCGTAGGTCGCCTGGAAGTCGACGGTCTCCTTGTCGATGTCCAGCAGCAAAGCCCCGGCCGCCTTGTGCAACCGCGCTTCGGTGTAGCGCATCGCCGCGGGCGGATCGCCATCCATCGATCCGAAATTGCCCTGCCCCTCGATGAGCGGCAGCCGCATCGAGAAATCCTGGGCCATGCGGACGAGCGCATCATAGATCGCGGCGTCGCCATGCGGATGGTATTTGCCCATCACGTCGCCGACGACGCGGGCGGATTTGCGGAACGGGCGGGTCCAGTCGTACCCGGCCTCGTTCATCGCGTAGAGGATCCGGCGATGGACCGGCTTCAGGCCATCGCGGACATCTGGAAGCGCACGCGCCACGATCACGCTCATGGCGTAATCGAGGTAGGAGCGCTTCATCTCCTCTTCTATCGTTATCGGCGCGATATCGCCCGGCGAAACGCCTGCGGGATCTGTCACTGTGCCCCTGCGGAGTAGCGCCGTTGCAGCGCGGATTCGATACGCCGTCACCCTAGATCAGACGGCGCTCCGGCTCAAGCTTGGCCTCGTCCAAGCCGCTGAAAAACGGTCTTTTTCGTGGTGCTCCGAAGCCTCGATAGGGAGGCCCCGGAGCCACCAGGCTTCAGAACGGGATATCGTCGTCCATGTCGCCCTTGCGGGGCCGCGCCGGTGCGGCCCCGCCGCGCGGTGCCGAGGACATTTCACCGCCCCCGCGATCGTCATAGCCGCCCGGCTCGTCCATCCCGCCGCCACCGCCCCCGCCGGAACCGCTACGCCCGTCGAGCAGGGTCAATTCGCCGCGATAGGGGCGCAGGGTGACCTCCGTCGTGTAGCGTTCGTTGCCGTCCTTGTCGGTGTATTTGCGGGTTTCGAGCTGGCCCTCGACATAGACCTTCGAGCCCTTCTTGAGGTAGCGCTCGGCGATCGTCACGAGATTGTCGTTGAAGATCGCGATGGCATGCCACTCGGTGCGCTCCTTGCGCTCGCCGGAGGCCTTGTCCTTCCAGGTTTCCGAGGTCGCGATCCGCAGATTGCAGACACGTCCGCCGTTCTGGAACGACCGGATCTCGGGGTCGCGCCCCAGATTGCCGATCAGGATCACCTTGTTGACGCTGCCCGCCATGGCTAGGGCCCTTCCTCTGCTCGCAATGCATGCCGGTCCACAAGTCCCGGTCACGAAGAGACGATAATCATGGACCATCCCGAAATCCAGAACAATTCGGGAACTGGGGGTGCCACTTTCGGCGTGCGTCCGCCCGAGAATGCCCCTCTCTCCTTGCGGGCATCGCCCTATATTGCGCGCCGTTCAACGGGTGACCGAAAGCCGAAACAATGTCCGACGCGCCAACCCAGCACCGTGCCGCAAGCCAGCAGCAGATCGTCGTCCGCGGCGCACGCGAGCACAACCTCAAGAGCATCGACGTGACCATGCCGCGCGACGCGCTGGTCGTCGTGACCGGCGTCTCCGGATCGGGCAAGTCCTCCCTTGCCTTCGACACGATCTACGCCGAGGGGCAGCGCCGCTACGTCGAAAGCCTGTCTGCCTATGCGCGGCAATTCCTCGAGCTGATGCAGAAGCCCGATGTCGATTCGATCGACGGGCTGTCGCCTGCGATCTCGATCGAACAGAAGACGACGTCGCGCAATCCGCGCTCGACCGTCGGCACGGTCACCGAGATCTACGATTATCTGCGGCTTCTGTTCGCGCGGGTCGGGACGCCCTATTCGCCGGCCACCGGTCTTCCGATCGAGGCGCAGACCGTGACCCAGATGGTCGATCGCATCATGGCGATGAAGGAGGGCACGCGCCTCTACCTGCTCGCGCCGATCGTGCGCGGTCGCAAGGGCGAGTACCGCAAGGAACTCCAGGACCTGCAGAAGCGCGGGTTTCAGCGCGTCAAGGTCGACGGCACGCTCCACGAGATCGACGCGGTCCCTGCCCTCGACAAGAAGCGCAAGCACGACATCGAGATCGTCGTCGACCGCGTGGTCGTCCGCCCCGATCTCGGCAACCGGCTCGCGGATTCGATCGAGACCGCGCTCGCGCTGACGGAGGGCCTTCTCCATGCGCAGAACGCCGACGACGGCGAGATCACGGTGTTCTCGTCCAAGTTCGCTTGCCCCGTCTCCGGCTTCACGATCCCGGAGATCGAGCCGCGGTTGTTCTCGTTCAATTCGCCGCACGGCGCCTGTCCGAGCTGCGACGGGCTGGGCGTGAACCTCTACTTCGATCCCGACCTCGTGGTCCCGGATCCCTCGCTGTCCTTGGCCGAAGGCGCCATTGCCGCCTGGGCGTCGACGCCGTCCCCGTATTACGACCAGACGCTCGAAAGCCTCGCGCGCCATTTCGGCATCGCGATGTCGACACCGTTCGGCAAGCTCAAGAAGACGGTCCAGGACGCTATCCTCTTCGGAACCGGCGGCGACGCCGTGACCATGGCGTTCTCGGATGGTCTGCGCAGTTACACGACGTCGAAGTCCTTCGAAGGCGTCGTTCCCAATCTCGATCGCCGGTGGAAGGAGACCGACAGCGCGTGGCTGCGCGAGGAACTCCAGCGCTTCCAGTCGTCGAAGCCCTGCGATGCCTGCAGCGGTCACCGCCTCAAGCCGGAATCGCTTGCGGTCCGCATCGATGGACTGCATCTCGGGCAGATCGCCGAGATGTCGATCGAGCGGGCGCAGGCGTGGTTCCGCGGGCTGGATGAGAAGCTGACGCCCAAGCAGCGCGAGATCGCGAGCCGCATCCTCAAGGAGATCAACGAGCGGCTCGGCTTCCTGATGAACGTCGGGCTCGAGTATCTGACCCTCGCCCGCTCCTCGGGCACGTTGTCAGGCGGCGAGAGCCAGCGCATCCGGCTTGCCTCGCAGATCGGCTCCGGTCTCACCGGCGTCCTCTACGTTCTCGACGAGCCGTCGATCGGTCTTCATCAGCGCGACAATGCGCGTCTGCTGGAGACGCTCAAGCGCCTGCGCGATCTCGGCAACACCGTCATCGTCGTCGAGCATGACGAAGAGGCGATCAAGGAAGCCGATTACCTCATCGACATGGGCCCCGCCGCCGGCGTCAATGGCGGACGCGTGATCGCGAGCGGTACCCCCGATGCCGTGCTGCGCGTGCCGGAGAGCCTGACGGGCCAGTACCTGACTGGGTTCCGGCAGATCGCGGTTCCGGCGCGGCGACGCGAGGGGCATCGCGGCCAGAAGCTGCGCATCAAGGGCGCGCGGGCGAACAACCTGAAGAACGTCACGGCGGAGATCCCGCTCGGCACGCTGACCTGCGTCACCGGCGTCTCGGGTGGCGGCAAGTCGACGCTGGTCATCGAGACCCTCTACAAGGCGCTGGCCCGGCGCCTGATGAACACGCGCGACCATCCGGCGGCTCATGACTCGATCGACGGTGTCGATCATCTCGACAAGATCATCGACATCGACCAGTCGCCGATCGGACGCACGCCGCGCTCGAACCCCGCGACCTATACGGGCGCCTTCACGCCCATCCGCGACTGGTTCGCCGGCCTGCCGGAAGCCCAGGCGCGCGGGTACAAGCCGGGGCGGTTCTCGTTCAACGTCAAGGGCGGACGCTGCGAGACCTGCCAGGGCGACGGCGTCATCAAGATCGAGATGCATTTCCTGCCCGACGTCTACGTGACCTGCGACGCGTGCCAGGGCAAACGCTACAACCGCGAGACGCTCGAGGTGACCTTCAAGGGCAAGTCGATCGCCGATACGCTGGAGATGACGGTCGACGAGGCCGCGGAGTTTTTCCAGGCGGTACCTGCGATCCGCGATCGCATGCAGACGCTGCAGCGCGTCGGGCTTGGCTATATCCATGTGGGGCAGCAGGCGACCACGTTGTCCGGCGGCGAGGCGCAGCGCGTCAAGCTCGCCAAGGAACTCGCGCGGCGCGCCACCGGCAGGACGATGTACATCCTCGACGAGCCGACCACAGGGCTACACGTCGCCGATGTCGACAAACTCCTCGAGGTGCTGCAGGCGCTGGTCGATGGCGGCAATACGGTCGTGGTCATCGAGCACAATCTGGAGGTCATCAAGACCGCGGATTGGGTGATCGATCTTGGTCCCGAGGGCGGCGACAAGGGTGGCCGCATCGTCGCCGCCGGCACGCCGGAGGATATCGTCGCCGTGCCGGAGAGCCATACCGGCCGCTATCTCGCGCCCTATCTCCCGGCGGTGCGCCGCCGCGGGCGACGCGCATGACGCGCCGTGCCGCGTCTTCGGCGTGGCGGGTCGGTCTTGCGCTCGGGCTCCTCGCGGTCCTCGTGCCGCGCGATGCGCGGACACAGGACGCGGGTCCGGAGAGCGCGGCGTGCACGACGCTCGGCGAGGTGCTGGGCGCGGCACCCCGGCAGTTTCGTGCTGTCGCGAGCGACGAGTACGAGACGCTGTTCGATTCCTGGCGCGCCCGCATCACGCTGCCTGGCTTCGACACCTGCTGGGTCGACGACGTCACGCGCGCCTTCTGGTGTCTTCACCGCGCGAACGGCGTCGCGGAGGCCGGGCGAACCGCTGCGCGCCAGGCGGAGCACCTCGATGCGTGCTGGCCGGCGGCCGCTACCCATCAAAACATCGAGACGGGTGAAGACGGCGTGACCCGGCTTATCCAGGACTGGATCGTGGCCGAAGGACGGCGGATCCGAATCGTGCATCGCAAGCCGGCCCGCGGCGAGGGGCTCAGCGCGGTGTTCCTCTACGTGTATTGAGCCTTGGGCGCGCGGCCGGACGTCCTCAGATCTTGCCGGGCTGCATCGCCGACAGTTTGGCGTTGGCCTCCGCGATGTCGGCCGGCGTCATGCGGCGGGACAGATCGGCCATGATGGAGGCCGCCTCGCGCTTCAGCTCGCCGTCGGCCTTCGCCTCGACGAAGGCGGCGCTCGCATAAGCTTCGACCAGCGCGGCGCGTTTGGGATCGCGCTCGCGCATGATGTCGCGGGCGCGGCTGATGAGCCCCATCGGTTCGGCGGCGGCTGCCGCACGCTGGCGCCACTCGTCTGCCAGCATTTCGTTGGGTGCCACGCCGATCCCGGCCTCGAGGCGGTCCGCATAGAGCGCCTGGGCCCGCGGATCGCCGCGCTCCGCGGCCCGACGCACCCAGTCGGTCGCCGCGGCACGGTCGCGCGGTTGTGCGACGCCGTCGTCATTGAGCCGCGCGAGGCTCATCATCGCCGGCACGTGACCGTTGGTGGCAGCCTGGGTGAGCCAGTGGAGGGAACGGTTTCGGTCGACCGGCACGCCTTCGCCGCGGGCAAAACCCTGCGCGAGCGCGAACTGTGCCTCGGCATGGCCGCGGCCCGCGGCGAGGGTGTACCAGCGCATCGCCTCCTTCAGGTCTCGGGCGATCGGCGGTCGCCCTATGTAGGACAGCTTACCCATAAGGAACTGGGCGCGCGGATCCCCGGCCTGCGCCACGGGCAGCCCGACCAGATAGGCGGAGGCGAAATTGCCGCGCCGGAAATAGGCATCGGCCAACTCGTAGCCTTGAACGATTGGCGTATGGGCGGAAGCGGGCGTCGCGCCGAGCATGGTCAGCAGCGCCAGGAGCGAGAGGATCATGCGCATAGACACGAGAATCACCCGCAAACCGCGAAAATTTCGTTAACCACGCATTGTCGGCCGGCTGCTCCCTGGCATCACGCGCGTGCCGCCCAGGCCTCGATCTCGATCCGGAAAGCGGGGCTGGCGAGCGCGCTCACCACGAGCAGCGTCGAGGCTGGCCTGTGGTCGCCGAGAACGGTCTTCCGCACGGCCCGGCTTTCCGGGATGTCGGCCGCGTCGACAAGGTAGGTGTTGACGCGCACGAGGTCGTGCACGCCCATCCCGCCTGCATCGAGGATCGCGACGATGTTGCGCCAGACCAGTTCCGCCTGACCGCGGAAATCCGTGCCCGGCACGCCGGCCGCGTCGATTCCGACCTGGCCGCTGATGTGAAGGATCCGCGCACCCGGCGGCGTTTCGATCGCGTGGCTGTAGCTGCCGACCGGCGCGGCGATGCTGGACGGGTTCAGGATCTTCATGGTGGCCTCCAGGGATCGGGCTTGCGGTGCGGAATCGACATTGCTGCCGCGTGGCCCTATCTAGCAACGCCATGATGGATCCTGTCCACGTCGTCGGCGGCGGCCTCGCCGGAGCGGAAGCCGCCTGGCAACTCGCACACCGGGACGTGCCGGTCATCCTCCACGAGATGCGGCCGGTGCGGCCCACGGACGCCCATGCGTCCGAGGACCTCGCCGAACTCGTGTGCTCGAACTCTCTACGCTCCGACGATGCCGAGACCAACGCCGTCGGGCTCCTGCATGCCGAACTGCGCGCCGCCGGGTCGTTGATCATGCGGGCGGCCGATGCGCATCAGGTTCCGGCGGGATCTGCCCTCGCCGTCGACCGGACCGGTTTCGCGCGGGCGGTGACCGAGGCGCTGTCGGCGCATCCCCGTGTCTCGATCCTCCGCGAAGAGGTGGCCGGCCTGCCGCCCGCGGAGTGGGACAACGTCATCCTCGCGACGGGCCCTCTCACCTCGCCCCCCCTCGCCGACGCGATCCGCGACGTCACCGGGAGCGACGCCCTCGCCTTCTTCGACGCCATCGCGCCGATCGTCCATCGCGACAGCATCGATTTCGACATCGCCTGGATGCAGTCGCGCTGGGACAAGGCCGGCCCCGCGGGCGATACCGCGGCCTATGTGAACTGCCCGCTCGAGAAGCAGGGGTATCGCGACTTCGTCGCGGCCTTGCTCGCGGGCGAGAAGACCGATTTCAAGGAATGGGAGACCTCGACGCCATATTTCGAGGGGTGTCTTCCGATCGAGGTGATGGCGTCGCGCGGTCTCGACACGCTGCGGTTCGGCCCGATGAAGCCGGTGGGGCTCATGGATCCGCGCAGCGGCAGGCGCCCGTACGCCGTCGTCCAACTGCGTCAGGACAACGCGCTCGGCACGCTTTACAACATCGTCGGCTTCCAGACGAAGCTTCGCCACGCCGAACAGGTCCGGATCTTCCGGACGATCCCGGGGCTCCAGAACGCGGAGTTCGCGCGTCTCGGCGGCTTGCATCGCAACACATTCATCAACGCGCCGCGTCTGCTCGATACGACGCTGCGGCTCAAATCGATGCCGCGTCTGCGCTTCGCCGGACAGGTGACCGGCGTCGAAGGCTATGTCGAGAGCGCGGCCATCGGTCTGCTCGCCGGCCGCTTCGCGGCTGCGGAGCGCCGCGCCGAGGCCATCGTGGAACCCCCCGCGACGACCGCGCTGGGTGCGTTGCTCGGTCACGTCACCGGTGGTGCGGATAGTGCGACCTACCAGCCCATGAACTGCAATTTCGGACTGTTTCCGCCCCTCGCCGAGGACGCCGAAAAGGACGCCAAGGGCCGTCCGCTTGTCCGTGGCACCGACCGGCGGCGTCTGTTGACAGGCCGTGCCCGCGCCGATCTGCAGGCCTGGATCGCGCGCACCGGCTGACCGCCGGCTACCAGCGGCGGATCAACCACGACAATCCCAGGCGCAAGGGATCGGACGGAGACGTTGCCGCAAGTTCGGGTGCGAAGGGGTCGTGCCCTGCGCGCGCGACCCGCTTCAGGTGGTTGCGGCCGAGGATCTCGAGCCCGCCGAGGACAAGTCCGGCGTCGCGCAGCGCCGCGCGGCGCGCCGATGCGAAACTGGAGCCCGCTTCGATGGAAATCGCGCGGATCGCACCGGCCGCACCGGGGCCCGGGCGACCGGCGAACCAGGCTTCGACATCGACGCCGTTGCCGGACAGGATCTGCGCGGGCACCGGGCAGCGCCGCAACGCCGCCTGATGCGCAGCCGCGCGTATCAGGCCGACCAGTGCCCAGCCGCGCCCAAGCGCCAGCGCGCTCTCCGCAGCATCTGTCCCGTGCAGGCCGAGGGCAAGCGCGACGCCCTGCGCCAGGGCGCCACTGGTCGCCTCGGCATAGGCGACGAGTTCCGCCATCGTGACGAAGGGAACCTCCTCGATGTCCTTCTCGCGCGCGTCGATCATGGCGTGGAGCAGCGGCGCCAGCCCCTCGTGACGCGCAAGGCCGGCGGCGAGCGCCACGCAGACAGGATGATGGCGCGGCGCGCCCGCGACGGCCTCGGCGATGGCGTCGCGCCACCATTGCAGCCGGATCAGCGCCATATGCGGTTCACGGACACTGTCCCGGATGCGCGCAAGCTCGAGGTTGAACGCGAGAAGGGCCAGCACGGCCGGACGCGCCGGTTCGGGCGCGAACAGCGCGCAGAGCCAGCGGTCCCGGTCGCCCTTGCGAACCGCCTCCGCGCAGTACTCGACCTCGTCGTCCGACATCGTGCCGGTATATAACCCAAGCCTTACCGATGGCCATGCCCAAGCCCGATCCGGTCGCCGCCGCGCGCCGCTCCGAGAATTTCCCAGTCGCCTCGCGTCTCATGGCGCCGGCCATCCGGCCCGTCGTCCTCGCTTTCTATCGGGTGGCGCGCGGCGCGGACGAGGTCGCGGACGATCCCGCGCTCTCCCCAGCCATGAAAAGCGCCCGCCTGCTGGAACTCGATGCCGTGCTCGCGGGCCGCGAGGCCGCATCTGGCGACGCCCTGGCTCAGGATTGCGCCGCGCTGCGACGGGCGGCGATCCGCCATGCCGTCGATATCGTCCATGCCCGCCGATTGCTGCAGGCCTTCCTCGCCGACGCGCAGGCGCGCCCCTGTGCGCGCTGGAGCGACCTGATGGCCTATTGCGGCTTCTCCGCCGCGCCGGTTGGGCGGTTCCTTCTCGCGCTTCATGGCGAGGCCGAGGATGCGGCACGCGCCAGCGATGCGCTCTGCGCGGCGCTTCAGATCCTGAACCACATTCAGGATTGCCGGACCGACTGGACACGGCTCGGTCGCTGCTACGTGCCCACGCGCTGGCTCGCGGAGGAAGGGCTCGGTCCGGACGCGCTGGGCGCAATGGCGGCGAGCCCCGCGCTGAGACGCGTGCTCGATCGCATGCTCGACCGCGTGGATGCGCTGCTCGCCGAAGCGGCACCCCTGGCAGGAATGCTTGGCGCCAATGGATTGGCGCGCGAGAGCGCAGGCATCCACGCCATCGCGACCGCACTGTCCCGACGGCTGCGCCGTGCGGATCCTCTCGCCAGACGCGTGGCCTTGCCGCGCTGGGAGAAGGAATTCCGTTTCCTCGGCGCCGCGCTGCGCCATCCCAGGCGCTCCGGCGGGTCGAGTTTCGCGATCGCGATGCGCCTCTTTCCAGCGCACGCCCGTGGTGCGGTCGCGGCCATCTACGCCGTCGCGCGCCGGCTCGACGACATCGCCGATGGCGGGGCGGCGCCGGCGACGAAACTCGCCGCGCTCGCATCCTGGCGTGCCGCCTTCGCTGAGCCGGCTGATCCCGCTCCGGAAGAGCATCTGCTCGCAGCGTTGCGCCCCTGGGACGGCGTGCTGCCGCGTGCGGAGTTCCTGGCCCTCATCGACGGCCTGGAAGCGGATTCGTCCCAGGGCGCGAAGGCACCCGAGCTTTCGGCCCTGCGGATCTATTGCCGACAGGTGGCCGGATCGATCGGCGTCCTCGTGCTCGCCTCCGCGGGGCTACGCGGTCCCGGCGACGTCGCCTACGCGGTCGCGCTCGGCGAGGCGCTGCAACTCGTCAACATCCTGCGGGACATCGAGGAAGACGCTGCGCGTGGGCGGCTCTACGTGCCCGCCGAACTTATCCGGCAGGCAGGGCTGGATCCCGACGCCGACATCGGCGTTCTGACGGCAGATCCGCGTTTCGCGCGCGTGCGCGCCGCTCTGCTCGCGCTCGCGCAGGCAGCCTTCGCTGAGGCCGACCGGCTCGCCGCCCATACGCAGGCGACGCGGCTTCTGGCGATCCGGCTGATCGCCGCGACGTATCGCCGGTTGTTGCGGAAACTCGCGCGCAGCCCATCCCCTGGCGTCCGCCTTGGTTGGGCCGAGCGCTGTGGCGCCCTGGTGTCGGCGTTGCGCGGCGCGACGTGACATGATCGTCCATGTCGTCGGGGCCGGGCTCGCTGGCCTGAGCGCGGCGCTGGCCTTGGCGCATGCGCGCGCCGGGATCCGGATCGTCGTGCATGAAGCCGCGCCGCATGCTGGCGGGCGATGCCGCTCCTGGAACGATCTGCGGCTCGGCGCGGAGATCGACAACGGAACGCATGCGGTACTCGGTGCCAATGATGCGGTTCTGCATCATCTCACGCTGCTCGGCACCAGCGACGAGATCCATTGGCTTCCCGACGGCCCGCGGATGATCTGGCCCGCGCGTGGTGCCGCCTGGAGGCTTGGCCGGCCCCGTGATCTCGTCCGCGCCTGGCGTCAGACCGGCGGCAGCGGGGTTGCCGAACTGGCGACCGCTTTCCGGCTCGCCCTGCCCTTCGGCGCGACAACGGTCGCCGCGCGCTTCGCCCGCGATGGCTGCCTTGCCGAGGCGCTCTGGGATCCATTGGCGCGCGCGGTAATGAATACGCCGGCGTCGCTCGCCGACGCGGGCGCGTTCGCGCGTGTCCTGCGCATGACCCTCGCGCGCGGGGGTCCGGCGATGCGGATGGGGGTCGCGCGGCGCAGCCTCGGCAAAGGCTTCGTCGACCCGGCCGTGGCGCGGCTGCGGGCGCTGGGCGCGGAGCTTCGCTTCGGGACGCGGCTGCGCGCGGTCGGATTGTCGGGTGCGGGCAGCACGACGCTCATTTTCGCCGGCGGCGCGGTGGAATTGCGGGCGCAGGACCGGTTGATCCTTGCGCTTCCGCCCTGGGAACTCGACGGTTTGATGCCCGGGCTGGCGCCACGCTGGATCGACTCCCCGATCGTCAATCTCCATGCGCGACTGGCCCGTCCGCCCCGCCACGCGCCACATGAGCCATCCATGATCGGTCTTGTCGGGACGGCGGCGGAATGGGTACTCGATCGTGGCGAACTCGCGAGCGTCACCGCGAGCGCCGCCGGGGAACTCGTCGGCATGCCGGCCACCGATCTCGCCGCCCGGCTCTGGCGTGACGCCGCGCCGGTTCTGGGGCTCGATGCGACGGCCTTGCCGCCGGCCTGGCGCATCGTCAAGGAAAGACGAGCCACCCCCCTTCAGACACCCTGCTTCGCCGCCGATCGCAAGCGCCTCCTGCGCCAGCCATCGGCGCCCATCCTGGCGGGCGATTGGACGGTGCCGGATCTGCCGTGCACGATCGAAACGGCGTTGCAAAGCGGCACGGCCGCCGCCGCCCAGGTCCTGGCCGGAATCGTTCCAGCGGCTTGATTGCGGCGGTGCCGCCATCTGCTAGATTGGCTGGTGTCCAAGAGACAAATTGTCACAGGGAGGTATCGGTCATGGCAGACATCCTGGCGAAACTCGGGCTCGATAAACTCGAGCGCGCGGTCCTTTACGGCGCGATCATCGCCCTGCTGCTCGCGGTGTTGACGCGTAGCATCTATTTCGAACACGCGTGGTTCGCATTCCTGTTCCGCTTGCTCCATGTCGTGTCCGGCGTGATGTGGGTCGGGCTGCTCTGGTACTTCAACTTCGTCCAGATCCCGTCGATGCCCAAGATCCCAGACGACCAGAAGCCCGCTGTCTCGAAGGTGATCGCGCCGACAGCCCTGTTCTGGTTCCGCTGGGCGGCCTTGGCGACTGTCGTGACCGGTCTCCTGCTCGCGCTGATGAACGGCTACCTCATGCACGCCCTGACCTTCTCCGGTACCGGTGCCGCGCGTCTGATCGGGATCGGGATGTGGCTCGGGCTCGTGATGGCCGCGAATGTCTGGTTCGTGATCTGGCCGAACCAGCAGAAGGCGCTGGGCCTCGTCGAGGCGAGTGCCGACGAAAAGAAGGCGGCTGCGCGTATCGCGATGCTCACAAGCCGCGTGAATACGATGCTCTCGATCCCGATGCTCTACTTCATGGTCGCCGCGCAGAACCTCGCGTCGTCCTGAGCCTCGTTTTCGGTTTGGAAGCCGGGGACGGGCACCGCCCGCTCCCCGGCACCTCGCTGGAACAAGATCCGCGCCGACCGAGGCGCCGGACCTGTTTCCAGGCTCCAGTCATCCATTTCATCGCGTGATCAAAGTCGCTGGCGGTTCCGCCTCCGACGATCACGTCCTAGACGGCGAGCAGCAGCGCGGCGACGACCCGCCCCTCGCCGCTCAGCACATTGAAGGTTCGGCAGGCGGCGCCTGTCGCCATTGTCTCCAGAACCGCACCGCGCGCCTTGAGATCGGCCCGCAATCCGACCGGGGGCGCCAGCATGGCGATGCCCGTGCCGAGCAGGACGATCCCGGTATCCGGCATCTCTTCGAAAAGCGGCTCGAACGTCGCGGCGCCGATATCTGCCAGGCGTAGATCCCCCAAACGCCATAGCCGCGTCCGTGCGATCAGGATCGCGCCGTCATGACGGGTGGCGGCGACGCGGAAGCCGCCATCGCCATAGGCTTCGATGAGAAGGCGTGTCGCGCGCGGATCCTGGCTCACGGCTGAGCGCCTGCCCTCGCGGTCCTGCGTCAGGGGATGGGCGCCGCGTCCGCCGCCTGGGCATCCTCCGCAGGCGGGCCACGACGCAATTTGTCCTCGCCGAGGAAGAGCAGGATCGGCGCCGCGATGAAGATGGACGACGACGTTGCGAGCACGATCCCGAACAGCATGGTGATCGCGAACTCCTCCAGTGCCTCGCCGCCGAACAGCGCAAGCGGGATCGTCGCAAGGAATGTCGCCATCGATGTGCCGATCGTGCGGGACAGGGTCTCGTTGATCGAAAGGTCGATCAACTCGCGAAGGCTCATCGTCTTGTACTTGCGCAGATTCTCGCGCATGCGGTCATAGACGACGACCTTGTCGTTGATCGAATACCCCATGATCGTGAGGATCGCCGCGATCGCCGTGAGGTTGAACTGGAACCCCGTGAGCACATAGAAGCCGACGACCTTGGTGACGTCGAGCAGGAGCGTGATCACGGCGCCGACGCCGAACTGCCACTCGAAGCGGAACCAGATATAGGCCAGCATGGCGAGCAGCGAAAATCCAAGCGCCATCATGCCGTTGACGAAGAGTTCGCGGCTGACCGAACCGCCCACCGCCTCGACGCGTCGGACCTGGGTACCGCTCCGGTACGCCTCGAGGGATGCGCGCACCTCCTCGACGGCGCATTGCTGCGCCTCTTCCTCGGTGACGGCGCGCTGGCGCGCCTGGCGCTCCTGCTCATTCGCGGGCGGGCGCTTCGCGCGGCAGCGCTCCGCGACATCGGCGCGCTGGCGCTCCAGCCTGATCAGCACATCCTGGGGTGAGCCGAATTGCTGCAGCCCGACCTGTCCGAGATTGAGGGCGGACAGGGCCGGACGCAGGGTCGAAAACTCGACCGGTCCGGGCGCGCGCGCCTCGATCACGATGCCGCCCTTGAAGTCGATGCCGTAATTGAGGCCCGGAGCGAAATAGAGCACGACGGAAAGCAGCGACAGGACGGCCGACAGGATCAGGCCGGCATAGCGGCCCTTCATGAACTGGATCTGCGTCCCGTCCGGGACGAGGCGAAGCCGCGGGAAGAGTTGCATGGCGCGTCGTCCCCCCTCAGACCGGAAGCGCGCTGCGCTTGCGCCAGCGCAGCCAGGTGACCATCAGCAGGCGCACGACGATCGTGGCCGTGAACATCGACGTGATGATCCCGAAGGTAATGGTGACGGCGAAGCCCTTCACTGGCCCGGAGCCGAACACATAGAGCAGCAGCATCTTGATCAGCGTCGTCAGATTCGAGTCGACGATCGTCGAGAAGGCCCGCTTGAAGCCCGATTCCATCGCGGCGAAGGGCGTCTTTCCAAGCTTGGTTTCCTCGCGGATACGCTCGTTGATCAGGATGTTCGCATCCACGGACAGACCAAGGGTGAGGAGGACACCGGCCATGCCGGGCAGGGTCAGCGTCGCCTCGAGCATGTTCAGGATCGCCAGCGTGAGCGCGAGATTGGCCGCGAGACCGATGCATGCAAAGGCACCGAACAGGCCATAGGTCCAGACGATGAAGATCAGGACCAGGATCGCGCCGGCGAGGATGGACACGACGCCGGCACGGATCGCGTCGGCACCGAGATCGGGCCCCACGGTCCGCTCCTCGACGATCGTCAGTGGCGCCGGCAACGCGCCTGCGCGCAGCAGGACGGCGAGTTCATTGGCCGATCCCGCGGAGAAACTGCCGCTGATCTGGCCACGTCCGCCGGTGATCGGCTCGCGGATGGTCGGCGCGGTAAGGACCTTGCCGTCGAGGACGATCGCAAAGGGCTGCCCCACATTCGCCCGACTGATGTCCGCGAAGCGACGGGTGCCGATCGAATCGAAGGAGAAATTGACCACCCACTCGCCGGTCTGGGCATTGTTTCCGGCTCGAGCGTCGGTGAGGTTCGCACCGTCGACCTCGACGCGCTGGCGCACCGGATAGATCCGCTGCACGTCGCGCGAATCGCTCCCCGGCAGGCAGTTGACGCCGGCTGGACCGCGGCCGGTGCTGCAGTCGGCCGTCGAGTCCAGCAGGTGGAACGTCATTTTCGCGGTCGTCCCGAGCAGACGCTTGCTGGTCTCGAGGTCGTCGATCCCAGGTTGCTGGACCAGGATCCGAGCGTTGCCCTGACGCGCGATCTGCAACTCGCGGATGCCCTCCGGATCCAGGCGCCGGCGGACGATTTCCATCGACTGCTCGATCGTCTTGGTCGCCTTGTCCCGCAGGGCCACCTCGGAAAGTTCGAGCGTGACGAGGCCCTCTGGGGTCGCAGTGGCGACAAGATCGGGCGTCGATCCGCCAAAGGCGCCGGTCGTCACGGGTTGCGCGAGTTCGCGGAGCAGACGCAAAGCCTCCTGGGCCTGCTGCGGGTCGCGCAACTGCATCTGGACGCTTTGACCGCGGATCGCGAGGCCGGAATAGCGGATCTCCGTACCGCGCAACCGTACAAGAACCGAATCGCGAATGTTGTTGAGCCGCTCGCGGATCACCGCCTGCATGTCGACCTCGAGCAGCAGGTAGGACCCGCCGCGCAGATCAAGGCCGAGATTGACATGCCGCCAGGGGAACCAGCCGGGCAGGCCGATGCTGTCGCGCGGCAGGAAGGCCGGGATCGACAATAGGATCCCGAGCGCACAGACCGCGTTGATCGTCCAGACTTTCCAGCGCGCGAAAAACAGCATGGGCGATCACCGCGCCATAGGAGGGATTGCGGCCGGTTGCGGTCAGGATTTGACGCGCGAGACGTATTCGTCGTGCCCGAGGGAATCGTAAAGCTTGCGCTTCACCGGATCCTTGAGCGTCTCGTAGGCATCGGCGGCGGCCTCGTCGCCGGTCTTGCCCTGGAATGCGGCCTCGATCGCGTCCTGAGCCGCGTCGGCCTTGATGCCGAGCGCCTTGTAGTACGCGCCCTCTTCCTTCTCGCGCGGCTTGGCGGGCTTCGCTTCGCCACCGGCCGAAGGCTCACCCTTCGCGCGCACTTCGACGATCATGCCCTTGATCGCCTTGACGCGCAGATTGGGCGCCAGTTCGAGGCCGATCTCGTTGCCGTCGACATGGACGACCTTGCCGATCATGCCGCCGGACATCACGACCGTGTCGCCGCGCTTCACGGCATCGAGCATCGCTCGCTGCTCCTTCACCTTTTTCTGCTGGGGACGGATCAGCAGGAAATAGAAGACGATGAAGATGAGCACCAGCGGCGCCAGTTGCACCAACATCGACGCGCCGCCTTCGGCGGCCTGCGCATAAGCCGGGGAGATGAGCATCGACGACGTTTCCTCGTTACGAATCGGGGGAAGGCTTGGGTGGTGGAAGGCTTGTGCGGAGGACGGCCCGGGGGAAGGCCAGTGCGGCACAGCCTCCGGCGCCATGCGCCGAAAGGCGGCGCGACTATACAAGTCGTTCCTTGGATTGCAACGCCGGCAAGGGCTTAGGGTTGACCCTGCCCGGCCCCGCTTCTACGGTCCGCCGCCTTCGTCACATTCCACGACCGGACCGCCGCCATGACCGACCCGACGCTCGTCGCCCTTCTGGAGCGGATTGCGACCGCGCTCGAGCGCGCCGCGCCTTCATCCGCGCCCGCGATCGATCTCTCTGCCGCGGATGCGTTCGTCTGGCATGCGGATGGACGGCTCGCGCCCGTCCCGCGCGTCAACCGCGTCGACATTGCCCTGCTGCGCGGCGTCGAGCGCCAACGTGACATCCTCCTCGACAATACGCGTCGTTTCGCGGCGGGGTTCCCGGCGAATAACGCGCTGCTCTGGGGCGCACGCGGCATGGGCAAGAGTTCGCTTGTCAAATCGGTACATGCGGCCGTGAACGCCGGGCATCCCGGCGCGCTCGCGCTGGTCGAGATTCACCGCGAGGACATCCCCACCCTGCCCCAGCTTCTGGGCCATCTGCGCGCCGCACCGCGCCGCTTCGTCCTCTTCTGCGACGACCTTTCCTTCGAGCAGGAGGACGCGGCCTACAAATCGCTCAAAGCCGTGCTCGAGGGCGGCGTCGAAGGACGACCCGACAACGTGGTGTTCTACGCGACGTCGAATCGCCGCCACCTGATGAAGCGGGACATGATCGAGAACGAGAGATCCTCTGCGATCCATCCTGGCGAAGCGATCGAGGAGAAAGTCTCTTTGTCGGACCGGTTCGGCCTCTGGCTCGGCTTCCACCCCTGCGACCAGGACACGTTCTTCGCGATGATCGAGGCCTACGCCGCGGCGCATCGCCTCGATGTGTCGGTGGAGCGCCTGCATGCGGAGGCGGTCGAGTGGTCGGTCACGCGTGGCGCGCGGTCCGGCCGCGTCGCCTGGCAATTCATCCAGGACCTGGCCGGCCGTCTCGGCAAGACGCTCGACTAGAGTTTAACATCTCGCTGCGCGATCCACGTCGGCGGCGGTTCCGTCTTCGACGATCACGTCGAGACTTAGGATCCGGCCTGGGTGGCCGACAGCACGCTCTGGGGATCGACCGCTCGGCCGCCGCGCCGCAATTCGAAATGGAGTTGCGGTGACGCGACGCCGCCGGTCTGACCAACCTGGCCAATCACCTGTCCGCGCTGGACCTGTGCACCGCGCGCCACGGCCGCCTCGTCGAGATGGGCGTAGGCGCTCATCCAGCCATCGGCATGGCGGACCAGCAGAAGGTTGCCGAACCCCTTGAGTTCGTTGCCGGCATAGACGACCACGCCGTGTTCCGCCGCCCGGACCGGGGTGCCGCGCGGCGCCGCGATGTTGATGCCGTCGTTCTGTAGCCCGCCCGGCTTGGCCCCAAAAGCCGACATGATCGTGCCGCGCACCGGCCAGGCGAAACGGCCTGACCGCGGGGGTGGCGCGGGATCGGGCTGCGGCGCCGAGGCCGGCGCGGCTGCAGGGAGCGGTGCCGCCGCAGGGGACGCGACGCTCGCCGGGGCGGCCGGTTGCGCGGCC
>CAIOSQ010000369.1 GCA_903860935.1 uncultured Rhodospirillales bacterium
CTGCTCGAGCCGCTCCGCACCGCCCTTCATGCGCTCCGCCATGTTCGGGTAGAGCATGGTCGAGCCGCGATGGACGGCCGGGTTGACGAAGCCGCGGACATTGGTTCCTGCCCGCCCGGAATGGGACAGGCGCGT
Organism: uncultured Rhodospirillales bacterium; assembly: GCA_903860935.1. Lineage (GTDB taxonomy): Bacteria > Pseudomonadota > Alphaproteobacteria > CACIAM-22H2 > CACIAM-22H2 > CAIOSQ01. The sequence continues at coordinate 136 of CAIOSQ010000369.1, forward strand.
CATGTAACGATGCGACTCGGTGTCGGACATGGATCTCGCGGCTCCGTGATTGAGGACGCGACGCTGCCGGGACCGGCGTTGCGATGCAAGCCCGCCGAAGCCCCGCCGATGCGCTATGCTCTGCCCTCCCGATCAGGAGGATCCGATGGAGATACGCATGGACGGCCGCGTGGCCGTCATCACCGGCGCAAGCACCGGGCTTGGCCTCGCGATGGCGCGCGAGTTCGTGGCGTCCGGCGCGTCGGTGGCGATGCTCGCGCGCCGTCAGGACGTGCTGGACGCCGCCGCATCCGAGATCCGCGGCCTCGCCGCGCAGGGTGCGCGGGTCGCCGCCATCGCCTGCGATGTGTCGAAGCCGGAGCCCATCGCCGGCGCATGGGAGCGCATCGCGGCGGAGTTCGGCACGGTGGACATCCTCGTCAACAATGCCGGCGTCAGCGCTGCGCGCCCCTTCGAGTCCTCCAGCGACGCCGACTGGCAGGCCGATCTCGACCTCAAGCTCTTCGCGGCGATCCGGCTCACGCGCCTCGCGCTGCCCGGCATGCGCGCCCGGCGCTGGGGCCGCATCGTCAACGTACTCAATACCGGTGCCAAGGCGCCCGCCGCGAACTCGACGCCGACCAGCGTCAGCCGCGCCGCCGGCCTCGCGCTGACCAAGGCGCTGGCGCAAGAAAACGCCCCGCATGGCGTGCTCGTCAACGCGATGCTCGTGGGCCTGATCGAAAGCGATCAATGGCGACGGCGGCATGCGGCGGACGCGGGCGACGGTGGCGACTACGCGCAGTTTCTCGCGGGCATGGCGAAGGGCCGCGTGCCGCTCGGGCGCGTCGGCGAGGCGGCCGAATTCGCGCGGCTCGCCTGTTTCCTGTGCTCAGACGCGGGATCCTTCGTCACCGGCACCGCCATCAATGTCGATGGCGGGATGTGTCCGGTTCCGTGAGCGGCGCGAAACGCCGGTCCGACGCGCTCAGAGCAGCCGGACCAGCGCCGCGGTCACCGCAACCGCGCCTGCGATCATCGCCCCGAGCTTCACCGTCATCCGCAACTCCAGCTGCTGCATGTCGCGGCGCAGTGTGGAGAGTTCGACAACCATCTCCTGGCGCAGCGTCGAGACCTCGGTCTTGATTTCCTGACGCAAGGCCGCCGCGTCGGCCGCGAGTTCCTGGCGCAGGGCTTTGGCATCGGCCTTGAGCTCCTGGCGTAGCGCCGCCGCGTCGGCCTTGAGCTCCTGCCGCAGCGCCGCCACGTCGGCCTTGAGCTCCTGCCGCAGCATCGCGTGGTCGTGCTTCGTGGCGAGCTGGCCCACGAGATCGCCGATCGCCTCGGCGGTGGCCGCGGCGGCGCCGGCCGCCTGCGCGGAGGTGAGCCCGGCCTCGGTCAGGCGTTGCGAGAAACGGAGCGTATCGAAAGCCACGGTCGCCATGCCCCCGATCCTGCACCGGGCCGCGCCGACCGTCGCCGATGCGAAAGACGGGGCCCCTCATGCCGAAGGGAGGATGGACGCAGCCTCCGCCTGGATCAAGCCCGGCCGATCACGGCGCACCGGATCACAGGAGCCTGACCAGCGCGGCGGTCAGCGCCACTGCCCCGGCGATCATCGCCCCCAGCTTGACCGTCATCCGCAGCTCAAGCTGCTGCATGTCGCGGCGCATGCCGGAAAATTCGACGACCATCTCCTGGCGCAGCGTGAAGACCTCGGTCTTCACCTCCTGGCGCAAGGCCGCCGCGGTGACGGCAAGCTCCTGACGCAAGGCCACCGCATCGGCCATGAGCTCCTTGCGCAAGGCCGCCGCGTCGGTCATGAGCTCCTTGCGCAACGCGGCGGCGTCGGCCGCGAGTTCCTGGCGCAGGGCATTGGCGTCCGCCTTGAGCTCCTGCCGGAGCATCGCGTGGTCGTGCTTCGTGGAGAGCTGGCCCACGAGATCGCCGATCGCCTCGGCGGTGGCCGCGGCGGCACCGGCCGCCTGTGCGGAGGTGAGCCCGGCCTCGGTCAGGCGTTGCGAAAAACGAAGCGTATCGAAAGCCACGGCCGCCATGCCTCCGATCCTGCGGCGCGCCGCCCCGGTTGTCGCCGATGCGAAAGACGGGACCCGCGTGCCGGACGAAGGATGGACGTCTCCTCCGGTTGGATCAAGCCCGGCCGGAGGAGGCGTTCAGATTCGGCGACCGGTCCCGGCGTCGAAGATATGGAGCGCCTCGGGTGGCAGGCGCAGCGCGAGCCTGTCACGCTCGCGGACCTTGGTGGTACCAGGCAGGCGCAACGTCAGCGGCTCGCCATCGGCGAGACGCGCATGCACGAGCGTGTCGGCGCCCAGCGCCTCGACGAGATCCACGACGACCTCCGCGTCGGCATCGGCGGGCCCGGATGCCAGCTCGACATGCTCCGGCCGCACGCCCCAGACGATCTCGCGCCCCGCGTCGAGGCCGGGTTGCGACGACGGCAACGGCAGCGTGGCGCGGCCCGCCAGGGCCCGGCCACCCTCGACACGCGCACGCAGGAGGTTCATCGCGGGTGCGCCGATGAAGCCGGCGACGAAGACGCTCGCGGGACGTTCATAGACCGCGAGCGGTGCGCCGATCTGTTCGGCGTTCCCCGCGTTCATGACGATCAGCCGATCCGCCAGCGTCATCGCCTCGACCTGGTCATGCGTCACGTAGATCGAGGTCGTGCGGATCGTCTGATGCAGGCGCTTGATCTCGATGCGCATCTGGACGCGCAGCTTGGCATCGAGATTGGAGAGCGGTTCGTCGAACAGGAAGACCTGCGGATCGCGCACGATCGCGCGCCCCATGGCCACGCGCTGGCGCTGTCCGCCCGAGAGCTGACGCGGCTTGCGCTGCAGAAGTGCGCCAAGTTCAAGGATGCGGGCCGCCTCCTGGACGCGGCGCTCGATCTCCGGCTTCGGCGTGCCGCGCACGCGCAGGCCATAGGCCATGTTGTCGTAGACGCTGAGATGCGGATAGAGCGCGTAGTTCTGGAACACCATGGCGATGTTCCGGTCCTTGGGCTCGACCTCGTTGACGAGCCGCCCGCCGATCGACACGTCGCCGCCGCTCTGCTGCTCGAGACCGGCGACGATGCGCAGCAAGGTCGACTTGCCGCAGCCGGACGGACCGAGCAGGACCATGAATTCGCCGTCCGCGATGGTCGTGTCGATCCCGTGCAGCACGGCGACGTCGCCGAAGGATTTGCGGATGCCGGAGATCCGGACCTCAGCCATGGCTCACTTCTCCGTCTCCACGAGACCCTTCACGAACCAGCGCTGCATCAGCAGCACCACCGCGACAGGCGGGATCATCGCCAGCATCGCGGTCGCCATCACGATCTGCCATTCGGTCAGCGCGTCGGCAGTGACGATCATCTTCTTGATGCCGATGACGATCGTCTGCATGTCGGCGCGCGTCGTGATCAGCAACGGCCAGAGATACTGGTTCCAGCCGTAGATGAAGAGAATGACGAACAGCGCCGCGATGTTGGTGCGCGAC
>CAIOSQ010000370.1 GCA_903860935.1 uncultured Rhodospirillales bacterium
CGCGATGGCCGCCGTCGCAAGAAGGGTTCGTCTCAGCATGGGTCGTTCTCCTCAGTTGTGGTCAGGCCGCGACACTCGCGGTCTTTTGTTGCATTGGCGTTGCGAACACATGAAGCGCCAGACGCGGAACCCGCACGCGTACCGCCGCGCCAGGCTCGTGCCGGATCGGCGCGTCCACGAGCACACGGCGTGCGCCGATCTCGACCGCGTGGCGCCAGACGCCGCCGGGATAGGAGATCTGCACGACGCGCCCGTCGAGCGTGAGCGCATCCGGATCGTTGCCCCCTGTGGCCGTGAGCACCGCCGCCTCGGCGCGGAAATGCACGACGAACGGCCCGCGTCCGGCGGGCGCCGTGCCTGCCGGGAGAGCCTCGCCACCGACCTCGAGGGCGTTCGTGGCGCCCATGAAATTCGCGACGAAGGCCGAAACGGGATGGTTGTAGACCTCTTCCGGCGGCCCGGCCTGGGCGATCTCGCCGCGATCCAGGATGACGATCCGGTCGGCGAGAATCATCGCTTCCTCGCGGTCATGGGTCACGTGGACCGCGGTGATGCCAAGGTCGCGCTGGATCGACTTGATCTCGTGGCGCACATCCTCGCGCACCCGCGCATCGAGATTGGAGAGCGGTTCGTCGAGCAGCAGATAGCGCGGGCTGACCGCCAGGGCGCGCGCAAGCGCGACGCGCTGACGCTGTCCGCCGGACAATTCCGCCGGCCGTCGGGCGCCAAGACCCTCGAGCCGCACGAGACGCAGCATCTCCTCGACCCGGTTCGCGATACGACCGCGATCCCAGCCGCGCACGCGCAGCCCGTAGCCGATGTTCTGGGCCGCGCTCATATGCGGCCAAAGCGCATAGGTCTGGAATACCATCGCCATGTCGCGGGCATCGGGCGCTGCCCGCGTCACGTCACGCCCGTCGGCGCGCACGTATCCCGACGTGACAGGGACGAAGCCCGAGATGGCGCGCAGCAACGTCGTCTTGCCGCATCCCGAAGACCCCAGCAGGGCTACGAACTCGCCGGGCGCGATCGCGAGCGAGATGCCTTTGAGTACGCGCGTCGACCCGTAGCCGACCTCGACCTTTTCGACTTCCAGAGCCCCGCCCATGCCACGCCCGCGCCGTTTCACTGATCCCCGATTCGAAGCCCGAGAATAGCCATCCGGGCGCCGCGTCACCACGGGCTTAAAACACGATCGTCATGAAAATGAAATATTCTTCAAGCGATCAGCCACCGAGCAGCCGGGCTACGAGGAGGGCAGTGGTCGCGGCCATCATCGCACCGATGATCCGGGCGAGGGCAGGAACCCGTATACGCGGCGCGACCGCCATGCCCAGGACCACGCCGATAGTGGCGGACAGAGAGAGCACGGCCACCAGGCGCCAGTCGAGGTCGAGCCCATAGGCGTAGCCGAGGCTCGCGAAGATCGTGATCGGCAGGGTGATCGCCTGGCACAGCATCACGGCGCGGCGCGGTTCGACACCACGCCAGCCCAGGATCGGCATCAGGGTGATCGGACCGCCAGTGCCGGTCAGCGCGGAGACGGCGCCGACGAACAGCCCCATCAGGGCGAGTTGGCGTCCTGGAACGGACTTGCCCACCGCTCCGGGAACGGGAGGCCGCGCGAAGACCCGCACGGCGCTGAACGCGAGCATCGCGGCGATCGCCCAGAGGAGCGCCGCCACCGGAACCCAGGGCAGGAGCGCGGCCCCGGCGAAGGCGCCCGGGACAGCCCCCAGCCAAACCGACGCCCCTGCGCGCAGGTCGAGTTGTCGGCGGCGATGAACGATCAACAGGACGATCGAGGCCGGCGCGATGAACGACACCATCGCGGCCGGAATGGCCGTATGCGGGGACAAGCCGAGCAGCATGACGAGCCCGGGCAGCACGAGAACGCCGCCGATGCTGGTCAGCCCCACCATCAGCCCGGCGACGAGCCCGATCGAGGCGATCGCGAGATCCGTCACGCGCGCGACACCCGGGCGATCAATACGGGGTCCGATCGGCCTTGGCGCGCCAGGCGTCGAAAGGCAACTGGCCGGAGGCGGCGAGCAGACGCCGCGACGGCAGGGCGCGCTCGGCCATGGGCACGGCGACCTCGCGCCAGAACACGGCGTCGTCGAACCCCGCGACCGCCGCGTCGTCCTTGTCTGCGGCAAAGCAGAGCCGCGACGCGCGGCTCCACTGGATGGTCGACCAGCACATCGGGCACGGCTCGCAGCTCGAATAGACCACCGCACCGTCGAGCTTGAAGGTTCCGAGCCGCCGGCACGCATCCCGGATCGCGACCACCTCGGCGTGGGCGGTCGGATCGTTGTCGCGTGTCACCCGGTTCGCGCCCTCGCCGATGATCCGCCCGTCGCGCACGACGACGGCGCCGAACGGGCCACCGCCCGCCGAGACATTCTCCACCGCCAGCGCGATCGCGCGGCGCAAGGCGTCTTCATCGGTCATCGCGAGGAGATTAACGCGCCCCGGAAGCGGCGTCCTCGCCTCTCGCGGCTCAAATCAATTTGACAGGAACTCGAATTCATAGATATGAATTTGTATCTGCGCATGCACGGGAGAAAACGATGTTGGCTCAAGCCGCGGCGAATACATCCCCGCACATCGTCATCAAACCCAGCGGACTGGCCTTGGGCGCGGATATCGTCGGCGCCGATATCCCGAACCTCAGCGAAGCCGGGATGGAGGTCATCCGTCAGGCTCTCGCCGACCACCTCGTCGTCAGGTTCCGGGCCGCCGCCCCCTCGGATCGCGATTTCCAGACCTTCGCCGCGCGGCTAGGGCCGTTGCGCGGGTCGCCCGACTACACGCGCAGCCGGCCCGTCTACATGGCCGACGCACCGTTGGTGACCGTGATCTCGAACATCGTCGAGGCCGGACAGTCAGTCGGCGAGCATGGCGATGGCGAACTGAACTGGCATACCGATCTTGGCTTCGAGGACGAACCGGCGGGGTTCACGTTCCTCCTCGCGCGCGAGGTTCCGGCCAGCGGAGGCAACACCCATTTCGCCAACATGTACCGCGCCGGCGATGCCCTCCCGGCAGTGTTGCGGACGCGGGTCGAGCGCCTGCGCTGCAAGCATCAGGCGAGCCACAACGCGCAGGGCGGCAAGCGCCCCGGATACCAGGACATCGAGACCGACGATCCACGCGAGATGCCAGGGCCCGTTCACCCATTGCTGCGCACCCACCCGCTCACCGGACGCAAGGCGCTTTATCTCGGACGCCGCTTCGGCGCCTACGTTCCCGGCCTGCCCCTCGCCCGCAGCGAGGCGCTGCTCGACGAACTCTGGGCGCACGCGGCGCTGCCCGAGAATGTCTGGGCCCAGGAATGGCAGGTCGGCGACCTCGTCGTCTGGGACAATCGCTGCACCATGCATCGGCGGGATTCCTTCCGGGGCCAGGGCAATCGCCGCATGCACCGCCTCGTCACCCGCGGCGAGCGGCCTGTCTGAGATGGCGGCTGCCGAACACCGGCAGGCAAACGCCGCCGCGGCGGAGCGCGCGCGGCCGACCCTGGTCGACCGGGTCCATGAGCAAGTCCTGCGCCTTATCATCCGCGGCGAATTCCCGCGCGAATGCAAGCTGCCGACCGAAGCCGAGTTGTGCGAGCGCTTCGGCGTCTCGCGAACCGTGGTCCGGGCGGCGCTGATCCGCCTGCGCGCGGACGGCCATCTGCGCTCGCAACAGGGATCAGGCTGGGTCGTCATGCGCGGCCCTGAACCTGGCGCGCTGCGCTACCCTCCGATCCGGTCGGTGGCCGATCTGGAGCGCAGCTACGAGTTCCGTATCGCGGTCGAGGGCCAAGCGGCATGGCTGGCCGCGACGCGGCATACGGCCGAGGATCTCCGCGCCATCGAGGACGCCCTCGCGGAAGCAGATTCCGATCATGCGCGCTTCGCCCCCGACCTCGCTCCCGAACTGAATTTCCGGTTCCATCGCGCCGTGGCGCGGGCCACCGGAAACCCGTTCTTCACGGCGACGCTGGAGGCAATCCCGAACCTGATCGGCGCCGGCCCGGTCGAACTGCGCTATCCCGGGCTCGACGATCCCGAGGCGCGTCGCCGACTGATCGTCGAGGAGCATCGCGAGATCCATCGAGCAATCGCCAGCCGCGACGCGCCAGGCGCGAAGGCGGCGATCGAAAGGCATATCGCCTCGGCGCGCCAATTCGTCTTCGAGCGGCAGGCAATCGGTTAAGTGGCTGCCGCGCAATCACGGGGGAGGAAACCAGCAAGATGACGGATATCGCACCCACACGCCGGCAAATGGTCGCTGGTGCGCTCGGCGTCCTCGGCGCCACCACGGCACGCGCGCCAGCGATCGCGCAGGCGCGCGCGACGAAGCTGACGATCATGTCGCATGCGGTCCACAAGGCCGTCGCGACCGGCGCCAAGGGCGGCGATTCGACCGCCGCGTGGCGCCAGCGCACCGGCCTCGACGCGGAATGGATCACGTTCTCGGTGGAGGGCGTCCACGAGCGCGTCTATCGCGAAGCCTCCCTCGCCGACGGCAATGTCGACATCGCATTCCTGCTCGAGCGTTACGGCGGCCCGCATATCGCGGCGCTGTTCGAGGATCTGGGCGAGTGGCAGAAGCGCGATCCGATCGAGCATTTCGACGAGATCGGCGAGGGGATGAAGGCGGCCCATACCTATCGCGGCCGCATGATCGCGATCCCCTATCGTCACGCCACGCACGGCTTCTTCTTCAACCGGACCTTCTTCGGAGAGCGCGGGGTGTCGGCTGCGCCGCGGAGCCTGGAGGAGATCGCGGAACTCGCGGAACGCCTGACCTACGCGCGCAGCGACGGCAGCCGCGTGAACGGCTACGCGCTGTCGATGGACGACCCCTCGGCGATGGTCGATCTGGTCCGCGGCTTCGGCGGCGAATTCATCACGCCCGACTATCGCGTCGTCTGCAACGAGCCTGGCGCGGTCAAGGCGGTCGCGCTCGTGCGCGACTGGTATCGCAAGGGGGTCCTTGCCCGCAACGTCATGAGCTTCAAGACCGAAGAGGTCATCACCGCGATGCAGCAGGGCCGCGCGGCAATGACCAACCAGCCCTTCGGCCGTTTCGTGAACTACAACGATCCCAAGCAGAGCAAGTTTCCCGGCGCGATCGAGGTGGTCACGGTGCCAATGGCCGCTGCGGCGGGCGGCGCCGTCGGCCGCCCTGCACCGGCAAAGACATCGGTCTGGGCGATGGCGATCCCCCGGAATGCCCGCAACAAGGAGCAGTCCTGGGCCCTGATAAAGGAGTTGTCGTCGCGCGAGAGCACGATCCGCGCCGCCGTCAACGGCAATGGTCCGGTGCGCCCCTCAGCCTACGACAATCCCGACGTGCGCCAACTCGCGCCCTGGTCGGATTTCGAGAAGGCCGTGCTGCCCTCGGCGCGGCTCGTGCTGCCGGGCTTCGAGAACGCCGCGAAGGCGATGGACATCTACATGGAGGAAGTCCAGCGCGCCATGCTCGGCCAGACCGAGCCGCAACAGGCGATGGACGCCGCCAAGGCGCGCATCGACCCGCTGCTGCCCAAGGCGTGAACTCGTAAACCGCCCCGGCCAAGGCCGGGGCGGATCAGCCGCCATGCACCGCCTTCGACCCGCGCATTACCTGATGATCGCGCCGGCGCAGCTGATGCTCGCCGCCGTGATCGTCCTGCCGGCCATCAGCCTCCTCTGGCTGAGCCTGGAGCGCTACACCTATGGGCGCGCACCCGAATTCGTGGGGCTCGCGAATTATCTCTTCATTCTCGGCGACCGCGCCTTCTGGCGCGCGTCGTTCAACACCTTCGTCGTCGTCAACATCGTCGTCTACGGTGAATTGCTGCTCGGCCTCGGCCTCGCGCTGCTGGTCGCCGGATGGGTGCCGTTCCGGCGCCTCGTCGTGTCGGCCCTGCTCGCCCCCTATGCCATCACCGAGGTCTCGGCTGTGGTGATGTGGCGCTACATGCTCGAGCCCGACATCGGCATGATCAACTACGCGCTCATGGCCATTGGCCTCGATCAGATCGACTACGGCGGAGATCCGGTCACGGCGCTCGGTGTCGCCGCCGCGATGGCGATCTGGATGCACACGCCCTTCACCTTCCTGATCCTCTATGCCGCGCTGCTCACGGTCCCCGTCGAGCTGGTCGAGGCGGCGAAGGTCGATGGCGCCGGCGCTTGGCAGGTCTTTCGCCACGTCAAGTTCCGCCTGATCGTTCCGGCCATCCTGATCGCGCTGCTGTTCCGCTACATCACCGCGATGCGGCTTTTCGCCGAGATCTGGCTGCTGACCGAAGGCGGGCCGGCGCGGATGACCGAAGTGCTCGCGGTCTATCTCTACCGGCAGGCGTTCAAGTACCACGAGTTCGGCGTCGCCGCGGCCACCGGCTTCGCGATGCTCGTGCTGTCGCTGGCGATCGCCATGCCTTATCTGGTCCAGATGTACCGGCGGATGGTGCGCGATGCGGTCTAGCCTCGCGGCCCAGGCCGTGCGGGCGCTGCTCGCGGCGCTCGCGGTCGTATGGTCGATGTTCCCGATCCTGCTCGTGGTCCTGTCGTCGTTCAAGGAAGGCCACCGGATCTTCGAGACACCACCATCCTTCGTCTTTTCTCCGACCCTCGAGCATTACGTGCGGCTCTGGGAGAAATGGCCCGACTTTTTCTCCAATATGGCGAACAGCCTGATCGTCACGATCGGCGCCACCCTGTTGACCGTCGCCACGGCGACGCTGGGCGGCTATGTCCACGCGCGCTATCGCAGCCGGCTGCTGACCGGCACCGCCTTCATGATGATCGTCGTGCGCATGCTGCCCCCGATCGTCGTGACCCTGCCGCTCTTCCCGGCGGTCAACTGGCTGCGGATCCATGACACGCATCTTCTGCTGGTGGTGATCTACGCCACCTTCTTCGTCAGCCTCGCCACCTGGATCATGAAGGCCTTCATCGAACGGATCCCGCGCGAGCTGGAAGAGGCCGCTTTCGTCGACGGCGCAGGGCTGCGCCAGATCCTGCTGCGCGTGATCCTGCCCCTCTCCGCCAACGGGGTCTTCGCGGCATCGGTCTTCGTCCTGGTCTATTCCTGGAACGAGTATTTCTTCGCGCTGATCTTCACGACGCGCAGCGCCAAGACCGCACCGCTGGTGATCAGCGAAATCCTCAGCACGGTCGAGGGCGTCGACTGGGGGCTTCTGTTCGCGGCCGCGACCCTTCAATTGCTGCCGATCGTCGTCTTCGTGGTCGCGGCCCAACGCTACGTCGTCGCCGGCCTCGCCGCCGGCTCCGTCAAGGGCTGAACCCCGACCGGCGAGACAGTCGACCCGAGGGCAGTGGAGCGCATAGAGTTCCCGTGCACCGCATGGAGAGCACAATGCCCCGCCCGAAGCTGCACCATCTCGGACGCGACAGCGTCTCGTACAAGATCGACGCCGCCGACCCGCCTTTGCTCGAGATCGACGCGCCGGCGGAGGTGATGGTGGAGACGCATGACGCGCGCACCGGCCGGCTGAAGAAGGCCGAGGAGGTGATGCTCTCCGCGCCGGATTTCCGCGACCCCTTCCCCAAGACCAACCCGGCGACCGGCCCGATCCGCATCCGCGGGGCCGAACCCGGCGATGCGCTCGCGATCGACATCCTCGACATCGCGCTCGACGATTATGGTTTCCTGATCGTGAAGCCCGATTTCGGGCTCGTCCGCAACCTCGTCAACCAACCCGAGGCGAAGATCGTCCAGGTGCAGGACGGGATGATCGCCTTCGACCATCTGCGGTTCCCCGTGCGACCGATGATCGGCGTGCTGGCGACGGCAGCCGACGGACCGGCGATCGGCAGCGCCTATTGCGGCCGGCATGGCGGCAACATGGACAACAACCGCATCCGGCCGGGCACACGGGTGCATCTGCCCGTGCGCGTGCCCGGGGCGCATTTCTATGTCGGCGATGTCCATGCCTCGATGGGCGATGGCGAAGTCTGCGGAACGGGGGTCGAGATCGGCGCGCGCGTCCATCTGCGCGTCCAGGTCGTCAAGGGCGCCGCGCGCGACTGGCCGTGGATGGAGACGCCCGACCTCCTGATCCAGGCCGCCTCGGCGCCGACCTACGAGGAAGCATCGGAGATCGCGGTGCGCGAGATGATCGGGTTGCTCGGCGACCGGCTCGGCCTCGCGCCACCCGATGCGTTCATGCTGATCAGCGCCATCGGGGACGTGCGCGTCAACCAGGCCTGCCGTTCGCCCATCGATGTCAGCGTGCGGGTCGAGGTGCCGAAGCTGAATGCGGGCCTGACCACCGCCTGAGCCATCGACAATGCATCGATGACGGATATGTTACGGCGTCTCGTAAGAACGCCGACACGACAGGGAGACGTCCGATGCTTCATCGCCGCGCATTGACCGCCGCCATCTCGGCCCTCGGCCTGCTGCTGTCGGGCTCCGCCGCCCTGGCGCAGACGGGCAAGGTCACGGTCGTGACGTCCTTCGCGAAGGACGTCACCGATCCAATCAAGCGGGCTTTCGAGAAGGCCGTTCCCGGCGCGATTCTCGAGGTGCAGAACCGCAACA